>VXLV01000053.1 GCA_009841405.1 Chloroflexota bacterium
ACCGCATACGTTCTTATTCTACCCCACCCCCCGGCCCCCTCCCCGATGCATCAGGGAGGGGGAGCAAACGTTCTCGATTGGCGACTCTTGAGACGGCATTAATGTCTAAGCCGGCGCGCCTTGCGCATAAGCGCTGCCCTTGGTTATGCTTGCGCCAGTGAAATCCGCTGGCGGAAAGCGAAAGAGGGGACATGACATTCGAGACGATTCACGACCTGGAGACGCCGAGCGTGTTGATCGACCTGGACTTGATGGAAGCCAATATCGCCGTGATGCAGAGCCGCTGCGACGCGCTCGGCATTGCCTTCAGGCCGCATATCAAGACACACAAGATCCCCGATATCGCGCGCCGTCAGCTTGAAGCGGGCGCGAAGGGCATCGCCTGCCAAAAGGTCAGCGAGGCGGAAGTCTTCGTTGACGCCGGTTTCGATGACATTCAGATTCCCTACAACATCGTCGGCGCGCGCAAGACGCGGCGGCTGGCGGCGCTTGCGAAGACGGCCAAGGTAACAGTCACGGTCGACAGCCAGCCCGTGATCGACGGCATCGCCGCGGCCGCGCAAGCCGCTGGTTCGACAATCCACATGATGGTAGAGCTGGTGTCGCTGGGCCAGCGCACCGGCACGACGCCTGAGGACGCCCTGGCTCTGGCGCAGCGCATTGGGGCGTCCGACTATCTGCGCTTTGCCGGCGTGATGGTCTATCCCTCCGATGCCGCCGTCAGGCCGCGCCTGCTGGAGACGCTCGGCCTTCTGGAAGCGGCTGAGATCCCGGTCGAGACCGTTAGCGGCGGCGGCAGCGGCGCTGTCAGCGCTATGGATCAGCTGCCGGAACTCACCGAAATGCGCGTTGGCACCTGCGTGTTCTGGGACTGGAACAGCGTCAGCGCCGGGTATGCCGGCTTCGACGACTGCGCCATGCGTGTGCGCGCGAGTGTGGTCAGCGCCAACGCGCCCGGCCGCGTCATCCTTGACAGCGGCAGCAAGTCGATCAATTCGGAGACGATAGACGGACAGTTTGGTTACATCGTCGAATATCCGACAGCGCGCATCTACAAAGTCAACGAAGAGCACGGCTACGTCGATTTCAGCGCCTGCGAGTCCATGCCAGCGGTAGGCGAAATTGTGCACATCATTCCGGTGCATACATGCGTTGTCACCAACTTGCACAACCAGCTTTTTGGCGCGCGGGGCGACAATATCGAAGTGATTTGGGATGTTTCGGCGCGCGGCCTGGTGTGGTAGCGAGGCCCCGCGGCGAACTTCAAGCGAACGAAAGACGGGAGTAAACGCAAGCAAGTCATGCAAATGCTTACCACAGAGGACACCGAGGACACACAGAGGACACCGAGTAAAGCCATGAAGTGATTGTATGCCAACCAAAGTTTTCATTTGAGGGTTGGCTGCCTTAAGCGCGGCTCTATCGAAACTACTCAAAACTCTCTGTGTACTCTGTGTATCCTCGTTTCCTCTGTGGTAAACGAGCAGTGTCTTGAGACGAAATTTGCATGACATTATCTAGTCTGCTGGAGTGTCTATGTTAGTCATTGACGCGCATTTGGATTTATCCTGGAACGCCCTGCAGTGGAACCGCGATCTGCTGGAATCAGTTAATACGATCCGTGTCAAAGAGGGGCGCATGGCCGGCAAGGGTCGGGCGCAGAATACTGTCGCACTGCCTGAGATGCGGCGCGGTCGCGTGGCGGTCAGCTTCGCGACAGTGCTTGCGCGCGCCACCGGGCAGACTGCCCCGCATATCGATTTCGGCTCGCCGGCGCAGGCCTACGGGATCGCGCAAGGACAACTGGCATATTACCGCGCCTTGGAAGCTGATGGCTGCGTGCGGGTGCTGGCGGACGCGCCCGGCCTGCGCCGGCACATCGCGGAGTGGGAGCGCTGGGAAGACAGCGGCGCCGCCCTCTCGGATACGCCGCCGCTGGGTTTCGTCTTCAGCATGGAAGGCGCCGATCCGATTCGCGATCCCGGCCAACTCGAAGCCTGGCATGCGGCTGGCTTGCGCTTGCTCGGGCCGACGCATTACGGCCCCGGGCGCTACGCCGGCGGCACCGGCACAGAGCTGGGGCTCACTGACATCGGCCGAGCGCTGCTGCAAGAGATGCGCCGGCTGGGCGTGCTGCTGGACCTCACGCACCTGTCTGACGAAGCTTTCTGGGAAGCGGTCGCGATTTATGAGGGCCTGGTGCTGGCCAGCCACAACAATTGTCGGGCGCTGGTCCCTCATCAGCGGCAATTCAGCGACGAGCAGCTGAAGCTGATTATCGAGCGCGATGGGGTTGTCGGCGCCGCCTTCGACATCTGGATGCTGCAGCCGGGCTTCGTCCGCGGCGACAGCAACGAAGCCGTGTTCATCGACGACGTCGTCGACCATATCGACCATATCTGCCAGCTGTCAGGCAACAGCCTACACGCCGCCATCGGCACCGATCTCGATGGCGGTTTCGGGCGCGAGCAATCGCCTTGCGATCTCGACACCATCGCGGACTTGCAGCGCGTGCCGGGCAAGCTGGCCGAGCGGGGTTACGCCAAAGCCGATATCAAGAACATTATGTACGGCAATTGGCTGCGCTTGCTCTATGCCGCCTGGGACTGATAATAATTGGATAGTCCACACAAAGCCTTACCACAGAGTACACAGAGGACACACAGAGGACACACTGAAGTAGTTCCAAGTAAGTAATGAGAATTCAGGAGTCGCCGCTTTTCTACCCCACCC
>VXLV01000057.1 GCA_009841405.1 Chloroflexota bacterium
CCCCTGGCCCCTCCCCCATCAAGAGGGAGGGGAGCAAAGGCTTGCCCAAAGGCTTGCTGGGCAAGATCGGCCTGGCGGCCTCGCCGGCGCAGCCCGGGCGCGTCTGGGCGATCATCGAGAACCAGCCCGATGGCGGCATCTACCGCAGCGACGACTACGGCGAGACCTGGGTGGTTGGCAGCAAAGACAACCGCTTCATCTCGCGCGCCTGGTATTATATGCACCTGACCGCGGACCCGCTCGACGCCAACACGATTTACATCAATAACCTCAGCTTCTGGAAATCGACCGACGGCGGGCATAATTTCACCGAAATCACGACGCCGCACGGCGATGACCACGATCTGTGGATCCACCCGAGCAACAACCAAATCTTGATCCACGGCAACGACGGCGGCGCCTGCGTCTCACACAACGGCGGGCTGTCCTGGTCGAGCATCTATAATCAGCCGACGGCGCAGATTTATCACCTCGATTTCGACAGCAACGAGCCCTACTACGTCTACGGTACACAGCAGGACAATTCGAGCTTGCGCGTGCCCAGCCGCAGCCGCTACTCGTCGATCACCTGGGAAGACTGCGACATCATCGGCTCGGGCGAAAGCGGCTATATCGCTGTCGACCCGGACGATTCCGATATCGTCTACGTCGGCGCCATCGGCAGCTCACCGGGCGGCGGCAACAGCTTGCAGCGCTACGACCATCGCATTCAACAGATTCGGCTGATCGCCACCTGGCCGCGCAGCTCTACCGGACTGGGCGCGGGGGCCGACAAATACCGCTTCGCCTGGACCTACCCAATAGTCTTTTCGCCGCACGACAGCGGCGCGATCTACATCGGCGGCAATCAGATACTCAAGACGACCGATGAGGGGCAGAGCTGGCAGGAGATCAGCCCGGATTTGACCCGCGCCGATCCGGAGACGCTGAAGCCGTCGGGAGGGCCGATTAACCGCGACGCGGTCGGCGCCGAGCATTACGCCACAGTCTATACGCTAGCAGAATCGCCGCATGAGCCGGGCGTGATCTGGGCCGGGTCGGACGACGGCCTGCTGCATATCACCCGCGACGGCGGCGAAAACTGGAGCGATATCACGCCGCCGGGCATGGGCGACTGGTCAATGTTCACCATGATCGAGCCCTCGCCACATGACCCGGCCACCGCCTACGTCACCGCCACGCGCTACAAGAATGACGACTACGCGCCCTACGTCTACAAGACAAGCGACTACGGCGCCAGCTGGACGCCCATCGTCGACGGCATCGCCGATGACCACTTCTGCCGCGTCGTGCGCGAAGACCCGGCGCGCGAAGGCCTGCTCTATCTGGGCACGGAGTTCGGCTTGTACGTCTCCTTCGACGCGGGCGCCAATTGGCAGCGCTTCCAGCTCAACCTGCCGATCTCGCCCATCTACGATCTCAAGCTCAAGGGCAGCAATCTGGTCGTGGCGACGCACGGGCGCTCCTTCTGGGTCCTCGATGATGTCGGCGTGGTGCAACAGGTGGCGGGCGCGGGCGACCCGATGGGTAGCCCCTACAACGACGCGGGCGAGGTGGCGGCTAAACTCCTTGAGCCGAGCGTAACCGAGCGCCGCCTGCCCAAGGTCTTCGAGGGCTTATTCGACAGCGGCGACGGCAAGCAGTACATGAGCACCCTGGGCATGGTTGCCGCCTACGTCAAGGAGGAGACGCCCGAGCACGGCGTCAAGCACACATACCTCGATAGCGGCACGAATCCGCCCAAGGGCGCGGTTATCACCTACTGGCTGCGCGACAAGCCGGAAGCGACAATCACACTGCGCATCAATGACGCCGAGGGCAACGAAGTCAAGAGCTTCAAAAGCCTCCACGCCGACGAGGAGGACACGGCAATGCTCCCCTTCCCTGGCTCGCCGGGGAAGGGGCCGGGGGATGGGGTAGAAAAAGAGCTGCGCATCCCGTCCAACGCCGGCTGGAACCGCTTCGTCTGGGACCTGCGCTACCCGGACGCGCATAAAGTCGCGCCGCACGACGACAATCAGCAGGGCTTCATCAAGGGCCCGCACGCCTTGCCGGGCAGCTACCGCGTCTCGCTGGCGGTCGGCGACGAGGAACTGAGCCAGCCCTTGGAGATCGTCAAGGAAGCCGGCGTCGACGCCAGCCAGGCCGACCTGCAAGCGCAGTTCGACTTGCTGCTGCGCATCCGCGACGAGGTCTCTTCGACGCACAAGCTCGTTAACCAGATGCGCGATGCGCGCGCCCAACTCAAAGGCTGGCGCGAACGGCTGGCTGGCCTGGAATCGGCGGCCGGCATCATCGAGGCGGCCAAGTCGCTCGAAGAGCAGATCCTTGAAGTCGAGAAGGAACTGATGATCCCGGAGACGCGCGCCGGCTGGCCCGATGCCATGAACCACGGCGACCGCCTGGCGACGCAGCTCAGCAACTTGAGCTTCAACGTCAACCTCGGCGACTACAAGCCGACTGACTATGAGGGCGAGGCCTTTGCCGAAATCGCGGCCGATATCGATGGCGTCGCCGACAAGTTCAGCGATATCGTCGACGGCAATCTGGCGGAGTTCAACACCATGCTGAGCAACGCCGGCTTTGGCGTGGTCGCGCTTAAGGTGGAGTAGATGCATCGCCCCCCACCCCCCGGAGCGAGGCATCTGAGACCAGCAGACCCGGGCTACGCTCTGTTGGGGTTAGATAGAGCGG
>VXLV01000070.1 GCA_009841405.1 Chloroflexota bacterium
TTCAGAAATGAAGTCGATTGTAGGGGCGACACTGTGTGTCGCCCAAAACCTCACATTTTTCTAGTGGGCGATTCACAGAATCGCCCCTACCAGTTGCCATTTTTTTGCATGACTAACTTGGAACTACTGAGAGTCTTGGTTTAGCCGGGCCTGAACACCCGGCTTGGCACGACCCTGACTGCTTGCAGCGAACTCGGTTCACAAATAATTCCTCTGTGTCCTCTGTGCCCTCTGTGGTTAAATGGCCTGTGTTAAACCCGCCAGGCAAAGTTGGCGCGTAACGTCGTCCGCGCAGTAAAGGTGAATGCCATGTCCGAGCGATTCGCAGAGATCAAGCGCGACACCAAAGAGACTCAGATCGAGCTCAGCCTCAATCTCGACGGCGAGGGCAAGGCCGATATCAGCAGCGGCGTCGGCTTCTATGACCACATGCTTGGGCATATCGCCTTGCACGGCAAATTCGACCTGCGCGTGCGCGCAACGGGCGACCTGCATATCGACGCTCACCATAGCATCGAGGACATCGCCATCTGTCTGGGCAAAGCCATTGACGAGGCGCTGGGCACAAGAGCCGGCATCCAGCGCATGGGGGTCGCGTACGTGCCGATGGACGAGGCGCTGGCGCGGGTCGTGATCGACCTCAGCGGCCGGCCTTATGCCGTAATCCAGGCCGACTTCACTACGCCGATGATGGGGCAGATGCCGACTGATCTGGTGGCGCATGCGCTGGAGACGGTCGCGGCGCGCGGCAACATGAATCTGCATGCCGCAGTCCTTTATGGGCGCAACGACCATCACAAAGCCGAAGCGCTCTTCAAAGCTTTCGGGCGCGCGCTGGCGCAGGCGGTAGCGCTTGACCCGGGCCGGCGCGGCATCCCCAGCACCAAGGGCGCCTTAACGGAGTAAAGACTCATGCAAGAATTTGTCGATTTCAGCAAGGAACTGGCGCTCGCCAGCGGCGCGATCATCAAGCGCTACTTCCGCAGCGGTGTGGCGGTGGAGACCAAGGACGACGAATCGCCGGTGACCATCGCCGACCGCCAGGCCGAAGAGGTCATGCGCGAGATGATCATGAAAGCCTATCCCGATCACGGCATCATCGGCGAAGAATTCGGCGCGCACAACGAAGACGCCGACTTTCAGTGGGTGCTTGACCCCATTGATGGCACCAAGTCCTTCGTCAGCGGCACCTTTCTCTTTGGCACGCTGATCGGCTTGATGCAGGCGGGCCAACCCATCGTCGGCGCCATTCATCATCCCGTGACCTCGCATCTGCTGGTCGGCGACGGGAAGCAGGCGCAGCTCAACGACGAGCCGGTGCGGGTCAGCGCCAAGCGCGACTTGCGCGAGGCCGTGCTCTGCTACACGGACTTCATCGATGTCGGCAAATACCAGAATGGCATCGCTTTCCAGCAACTCATGGGCATGACCCGCATCAACCGCACCTGGGGCGATTGCCACGGCTACTTCCTGGTGGCGACAGGTTACGCCGATGTCATGCTCGACCCCATCATGCACCTCTGGGACATCGTGGCGCTGGTGCCGGTCATCGAGGGCGCCGGCGGCAAGATTACCTCCTGGAATGGCGGCCCGCCGTTGAGCGGCAATGGCGTCATCGCCAGCAACGGCCCGCTGCACAGCCAGGTGCTGCGGGTGTTGATTGCTTAATATTTAGGACTGAGGAAGGCGCATGCAACATCTCTGGTCCACAGCAACCTGGGAATTGCAAGTAAACGAAGATTCATACGACGAGTCTACAATTGGCTTGCCCGTAACGATTCTGTCGCTGGATATCCCGGAAAAGCGCAAGACTTCTCAATCCACAATTCCCGTTCATAAGGTCGCTTTGGACAGGGACTTGCACCTGCTCACAGCCTGGTATGTGCACGATTTCCTGGACGAGCTCTACATTTCCTTCACCGACCCAAATGGACGACAACTGTGGTACAATGAGCCTAGGCCTACATCCAAGGGCATTTCAACTAGGGCGGTTCACATAATTCCGATTGGGCACTTGTGGTATTCATTGGACGGACTGTATAAATTCACTTTTCAGTTTGGCAATAGCGATGGTCGCAGATCCGAATTGGGATCCTTTAGAATCGTGTTAAATAGGGTGCGGAGAATGTAACATGACCGACAAACTTGATCTGATTTGGTACGAAAATCCGACGCGCCCAAAGCCCGACAACGGCAACTTGAAAGACGGCAAGCAGCAGCCAGAAAACTCAAAGCAGCCAGCGCCCAAGGCGGAGCCCGCCCAGAAGCAGCCAGTCAAGCTAGCCAAGAGCTAGGTCTCCGCTTCTGGCCACATCCAGTCTCGTTAGCAGTATCGCCCTGGCAAATGCCGGGGCGTTTCTGTTTTCATGGCTTTGTCAATTGGCGCGAGACATGCTAGCTTATGCGCAGCGCCGCCGAGCGAAGCCTGACAGGAACCCTTATGCCCAAGATCAAGCGCATCTACCTCACCAGCCACACGCACACCGACATCGGTTACACCGACCACCAGGATACCGTCTTCCGCCAGCATCTGGGCTTCATCGACGACGCCATTGAGCTGGGCGAAGCCACCGCCGACTACCCCGAAGAAGCCCGCTACAAGTGGACTTGCGAGCTGACGGCTTTCGTCGAGCGCTACTTCCAGCAGCGCCCCGCTTCGCAAATCGACCGCTTCCTCGAGCTGCATCGGCGCGGGCAAATGGCAGTAGCCGGCATGCAATATCACTGGACGCCGATGCTCTCGACCGGCGGGATGCTGCGCTCGCTGCTGCCGGCGCGGCGTTTGCGCCGGGATTACGGCATAGAGATCAGCGCCGCCATGCAATGCGATGTCAACGGCGCCAGCTGGCTCTGGGCGGATCTGCTGCCCGCCATCGGCATCAATACGCTGACGATGTCCATCAATATGCACCGCGGTCGCCGCCCCGAGCCCGAGCTGGGCGCGTTTTGGTGGCGCGGGCCAGGCGGCCGGCGATTGCTCACATTCAACGGACCGCATTATCTTTACGGCATCTTCCGCTACGGGCTAAGCGATATGAACTTCGTCGATGAGCTGCTGCCGCCGCAGCTGGCCAGGCTGGAGGCGCGCGACGACTACCCCTATGACTTCTTGTATGCGCAGATTACCCATCCGGCGCGCGTCGATAACGGGCCGCCGCTGCCGCACATGGCCGACTTTGTGCGCGACTGGAACGCCAGCGGGCGCGAGCCGCAGCTGATCTTCACCACCATCGACGGCTTCGCGCACATGCTGCATGAAGACTATGGCGAGACGCTGGAGGAATGGCGCGGCGACTGGGCTGATTGGTGGGCGGACGGCGTCGGCTCGTCAATCCTTGAGACCAGCCTGAATCGCGAGACGGAAGCGCTGCTGCCGCTACTGGATTATCTGGCGACGCAGGTCGACGATGCCGATCTCGGCTTGATCGAAGAAGCCTGGCATCTGGTCTCGCTCTACGACGAGCACACCTGGGGTGGCTTCGCGAGCATTCGCCGGCCGCATTCGCCCTTCACGCGCGCCAACTACAACCGCAAAGCCAGCTTCGCTTATGGCGGCTACGGCCTGACGCACGAACTGCTGGCGGACGCGGGCCGCAAACTGGCGCGCGCTGTCACGGGGGTCACGCCGGAGGGCGAGGCCTGGCGCCGCTGGGGGCAATACATCAGCGCCGACCCGGCTGACGCGCCCGATAACTATCACTATCTCGTTCTGAACAGCTGCGGCTGGGCGCGGCATATCCGTTACCCGCTGCCGCCTGATATGGGCGGCGCCGCGCCACATGGCGTGCTTGAACAATTTCTGATCGGCAATTACCGCGAAGATCCGCCGCTGATAGCCGATACGCCCGCTGAAATGATGATTGATGTCGAACTGCCGGCATTCAGCTACGCCGTCTTCGCGCCGCGCGCCATTGAGCCGGCGCGGGAATGCGCCATTGGCGAAGGCCGCATCGAGAATCGCTGGTACCGCCTGCGAATCGATCCGCTGACCGGCGGCTTGCTCAGCTGGTACGACAAAGAGCTGGGCCGCGAGCTGGTCAGCAGCGACGATCTGTGGCGCTTCGGGCAGTATATTTACGAATGGGTTGACCACCCCGATGACCGGCGGGCGATCTTCGCGCTGGATTTCGACCGCGAAGACTTCGGCGTACGCCACCAGGATACGCCCTTCCGCCGGGGCGGACCGTCAGAAGTCGAGATCATGCCCGCGCGGCAATTGCCCGACCGCCTTGAAATCGAGGCGCGCTTGCAAGCCAAAGGCGCCAAGAGCGTCAAGGTCCGCTACAGTCTGCCCAACCACCGGAAGGCGCTGCATATCGACATGCTGATCGACAAGACCTTCCAGACGCTGGCGGAAGCGGTATATGTGCCGTTCCCGCTGGCGCTGGACGACCACCGCTTCCACCTCGACCTCAATGGCGTTCCGCTGGAGCCGGAGCGCGAGCAACTGCCGGGCTCCTGCCGCGACTGGTACGGCATCCAGCGCTGGGCGGAAGCCGGAGACAGCGAAGTCTCCGTTACGCTGGCGCCGCTGGATTCGCCGCTGATTCAGCTCGGCGGCATCACGACCGGCCGCTGGGCGCATGAGCTGGACGCGCGGCGGCCGACGCTGGTCTCATGGGCGCTGCACAACCACTGGGACACTAACTTCAAAGCCAGCCAGGGCGAGGCGATCTTGCAGCGCTACCGGCTGACGTCTAGCGCCGGCTACGACCCGGCCGCTTCATCACGCTTCGCCATGGACACGAGCTTGCCGCCGTTGATCGTGCGCGCGCCGGGCGCGGAACTGGGCGCGCGCGGGACTTTCATGCGCGCCGATCCCGAAGGCGCTTGCGAGCTGCAGCTCAAGCGCGCCGCTGATGACCGCGGGTTGATCGTACATGCCTACAATCTGGGCGAAGCGGCGGTGGCGCAGCGGCTGGAGTTCCCGGCACTGGCGCTGGAGTCGGCCTGTGAGTGCGATCCGGTAGAGGTCGATGGCGCGGCGCTGCCGGTCGTGGATGGCGGCTTCACGCTGAGCGTGCCGGCGCGGTCTGCCGCCAGCGCGCGGGTAATCTTTGCCTGAGGGCGCCGGCAGAAAAAGGCTGAGGCTCGCCTGAACAAGGGTGGGCGTAGTTCAGATGTGATATTCTTCGGTCAAAATGGTTCAGTATTGATCGGGGCATTCAGTGAGAATAGCATCGATACTCTTGGCCACGTTGCTCATTGCGCTATTCGCGCTGACGGCAGTGTCGCTTGGCCAGGACAGCGACGAAGGCTGCTCGTTTCGCGAAACGGTCTATCCTCGCGAGCGGATTCCTATCCGTGACGAAGCCAGTCATACGGGCGAACATGTCAGACTAACCGTGCCTTGGGAAACTCTCAACATCATCGGAACCAAGCCGCAAGGCATAAGGTGCTGGTTGCAGGTCCAAGATGGCTGGCTGATTGAAAGTGACAGCGCGCTCAGTTCGAATCCCCCCGGCACGGCTGCGCAACGCGCAAGTGCGGCTACCGGCGCATGTTACCAATTTGACATAGCCTACGTCGCGGGTAATATGAACATTCGTGCCCGCGCTTCGACGAATTCCCGCGTGGTAGCTAGGGCCCGCTTCGGCGATGTATTCGCTGTATCCGGATCCATTGCTGGCGCAGACTGGTGCTGGCTGCAGATCGCCGGCGGCTGGTTGGCGAATACATCAAGGGTTCGCTCCACAAAACCGGCGCAGCCTGTCTTCACAAGCGCCGGCCCGCCTCCCGCCGCTGGCATGACCATTGAGGGGAGCGAGACCTTTGTCGCCCAAATTAACGCCGCGCTAGATTTCCTCCGCAGTAGAGCGCCACAGTGGTACGCCTACGTCACCAGAGGACCGCGGAAAATCGCAGAAGTTCGGCCGCCGGCGCCCGACGGCTACGCGACTCATGACCACTTCTTCATCTCTTCCTCCGCTGCCAACAATCCATCCCACCTTGTTGCCTGGCTAATGGTGCACGAAGCCTGCCATGTACAACGGTCGCTAGCTGGTTTGTTTGCATACGATACTGCAAAAGAACAGGACATTGAAGAATATCTGTGCGATCATGTAGCCCATGTAAGTCAGCAGCAGGTCGACTTTGGGAGACTTTTGATGGCCTATACGCCGTCACAAGTCGCGCATTTGATGCAATACGGCAAGTTGGAACAGCGAACCGGAACGGGCTCAATCCTAGTTAGCTATCTCCCGGGCAAAGTCCGGCAATGGCTTCTTGAGGGCATCGACTTTTTCGGCATGTTGCGTACAGAAATGGCGCGCGCCGACCATCTGCTGGGCTGACGCTTCGCTAATTGCCGCTGACCGCTAACGCCCTAAGCGGACGCGCATCACTCCGACGCCAGTTTCGCGTAGCTGGCCCGGCCAAGATGAGCGCCGCGAAGGCAGAAAGGAGAGCCTCTTATGCTAAAGGGCAAAACCGCAATCGTGACCGGCGGGGCAGGCGATCTGGGCAGCGCCATGGCCCGCCAGTTGGCGCAGAACGGCGCGCATGTCGTCATCTGGGACATCGTCGCGCAAGCTGACGCTGCCGCCGCTATTGAGCGCGTGCGCGCGCATGATCGGCGCGTCGAATACGCCGAAGTCGACGTCCGCGACCGCGCCTCTGTCGACAGCGCCATCGCCGCGCTGCCGCAGGTGGATATCGTCTGTTCCAACGCCGGCATTGTCGACGCCCAGCCCTTCCTCGAGCTCAGCGGCGAGAATTGGCAGAACCACCTCGATATCAACTTGACCGGCTGCTTCAACGTCTGTCAGGCGGCCGCGCGCAGAATGGTCGCCGATGGCCGGCCCGGGCGCATCATTCTCACATCCAGCTGGGTGGCCGAGATCCCCTGGCCGGAGATCACCGCATATACCGTGAGCAAGGCGGGCGTGAATATGCTGGTCAAACAGACGGCGCGCGAGCTGGCGCCGCACGGAATCTTGGTAAACGCGGTAGCGCCCGGCATCGTCAAAGCCGGGCTGGCCGGGCGGCAATTGCGCGAGGAGCCGCAATACGCCGCGCGCGTCGCCAAAGCCATTCCGCTGGGCGCGCCCGGCACGCCGGAAGAAATCGCGGCCGCTGTCGTCTACTTGGCCGGGCCGCAGACTGCCTACATGACCGGCAGCATTTTGACGCTCGATGGCGGCTGCTCGCTCTTCCAGTTCGACAGCTAGCCTTCCCGCGCGTGGCGGCGCAGCAGGCTCTGTATCGTCTCCAGCAGCAGGCCGCGCTGGTCATAACCGCTTTCGCTGAGCTCGCTGTAGCCCAGGTAGACGCCTTTGCGACAGCGCCGCGTCAGAGCCAGCAGCAGGCGGCCGAGCGTGCCCCGATTCCACGATTGCTCGTCGTCTTCCGTCCAGCGCGCGCCCGGCTGCCAGCCCCGGCTCAAGACGTAGGGATGCGTCAGCGGCTGATACAGGCGGCGCGACCAACCATCGCTGCCGATGTTGAGCCAGAACTGATAGTCGACCGGTCGATTGCTGAGCAGAAAGGTATAGGCCGGCGCGATGAGCACGCTGTCTTCGTCCTCCACCTCCCAACTGCGCCGGTAGTAATTCGCGATCACGCCGCGCTCGACCATCGTGACGTAATCCAGGCCCAGGTCGGGCGCTTCGTCGTAGCGGCTCAAGAAGTCCAGCGACCAGCGGAAGTTGCGGGCGGAATCGACCAGGTTCATGCAGATATTGCCGGCATCGATATTGCCGTGGAAGCCGAAACCTCGGCGCGATAGCAGGTCGCCAAATATCCGTTTGAAGAAGATATCGATGGCGTCCGCGCCGCTTTCATCGCGATAGCGCTCCAGCCAGCCGACGAGGCGGTCGTAGCGCTCGCCCAGCTCGAAAGTGACGCGAGTCTGCATGGTACTTGACTGCACTTTCGAAAAGGGCAGCAGCGCGCCCTGGCGATAGAGCATTTCGGTCAGCAACTTGGCGCGAATCAGGTCGAGGCCGTCGATGGCGGTCATCAGCGCGAAAGCGATATCAAACTCGGCCGGCCCCATGCGCCACTGCGGATGCGCCAGGCGCGCCAGCGTCAGCAGCGTCCGGGCGGCGCGCTCGTCTCGCAATGCCCGTGAGGGCCGATGCGAACGCGTCTGGATTCCCCGCTTTGCCAAGCCCTCCGCCAAGCCGAAGCGCAATACATCGGACAGGAAAGGCGCCAGCACCACGATCTCGGCTGGCGGCACGTCGCCCTCGTTTATCAGTCGGCTGACCCGCTCGGCCACCCAATCGACCATCTGCGGGTGATAGCGGTGGGCGTCAGCCGTAAGCGCGGGACGCGGATCGACGTTTTTAGCAGCGGGCTCGATCACGGCTAGCTGCGCCGCCAGTTGGGCGCCCAGCGCAGCGACCGCTGGCCGCATCACCTGGCTCTCGTCTATCGCTTCATGCACATCACAGAACCTTCGCAACCGACGCGCGTTGTGCGGGTCGGCGCCCAGAAAGCGGCGGAATCCGGCGTCGCGATCAAAGATCAGCAGCGCCGAATCGCAGTGCGGCAGCAGGGACGCCAGGAAGTTGTGCGACGAGGGATTGTCTTCTTCCACATTGTCGACGATGAGGTGTCGAAAGCGGTGGCGCAGGTAGGCCTGCGCTTGCGGCAGGGCTTGCACGTGGTCGCGAAACACTTCGACATAAAGCGAAAAATCCAGCAGATTGCGCCCCAGGCAGTAGTCGCGGAATGCAAAGGCGCAGGTCTGCGCGTCATCGAAGATATGCGTCTGCTCTACGCCGCCGGCCAGCGCCTCCTTCAAGCGCGCGCCGATCTCGCTGATGGGGAAGCCGACCAGAGCCGCCTTATTCATATTGTCGACAATTTGGCTGTAGAGCCGGGCGCGGTCAATGCGCACGCTGTTGAAAAAGTCGCGCTGATTAACCAGCGGCTCAATGACGCGGGTCATGAAATACTGTACCAGCTCGAGGCTGAGAAAGTTGGGCAGGTCATGCGGATGCGCGAACCCGGCGCGCTCCGCCACCAGAAACCAGAACATTTCCACCATTTGCAGGGACAAGCTGCCAATCGTGTGGACGGAAACCTGGCCGCCGCGATAAAGCTTATGGTCGCGCAAGGCATGGATGTACGGGGTCACCAAGGACCGCTGCGGCACGAAGATGAGGATCGACTCGGCCGGCACGCCTTGCGACAAGAGGCGCAGCGCCCGCCCGGCGCCAACGGTGGTCTTACCGGCCCCTGCGATGCCCTCCAGCCAGATTTTCCGGTCCAGCGGCAACTGAATCAGAGCCGACTGCCGCGCGTTCAATTGTTTGCTATCTATCGTCACGCCCTCATTATAGGGCGCGATCCAAGCTTTCCCTACAGCCGCGCTGCCGGTTCGCGCTCGCATCTTCAACACGCTCGGCGCCCACGATACCCATCCGCGCGCGTGCCGTGCATCGGAGATCGAAAGGCGCCACTGAATCTGTTATACTCATCCGGACGCGTGGCGCTCCTTTCAATGCAACTAGAGTTCCGTATTACGCAACTCTTGTTTATTTTCCCTAAATATGTCATTTGAGCTTGCACAAAGCGCGAAAACCCGCTAGACTTGCATAGTATCTATACTGTTTAATGTTGGAGCGTCTCACCCGATGTCTCAAGACCATCGTCCCCGTTCCGAGACACGTCAGATGATGATCGAGATTGTGGCCCGCAGCGAACGTCCGCTGACGCGCACCGAGATCGTCAACCGGCTCAACCGGAAGAAAACTCCCCATCTCATTAACATGATGGATTCGCTGGTTGACGCTGGCGTATTCACGCGGAGCATCGTGACATTTAATAATGGAGTAACAGGCTATGTTTATAGCGTGGCCCATGAATTCGCGCGAGAATAGGCAGCCCTCATGAAGATCATCACCCTTCTGAACGAAAAAGGGGGCGTCGGCAAGACGACCCTGGCGACTCATCTGGCGGCGGGACTAGCGATTCGCGGCAAGCGCGTCATCTTGGTGGATGCTGACCCGCAGGGCCACGCCACAATCGCCTTTGGCTTGTCGAAAGAGCCGGGTTTCTACGACCTGATTGTACGCAGCGCGCCTTTCCAGAAGGTGCTGCGGCCGGTGCCGGCGGAACGCTTCAATGTGCCGGACGAAGCGCATAATACCAGCGGGCAACTGCTGGTGGTGCCCTCCAACATTGAGACGCGCAGCATCGCCGGCAATATCTCGGATGCCTTCACCGTTTTGAAGCGCTTCAACCAATTGCGCAACGCCATCGACTTCGTGTTCTTTGATACCTCGCCCACCCCGTCCCTATTGCATTCCTCGATATACATGGCCACCGATGGCATCATCTACCCGACGAAGTGCGAAGCCTGGAGCTTTGATGGCCTGCGCGAGAGCTTGACGCACAAGGACCAGTTCAGCCCCATTCGCCAGCAGTATAACTTGAACGACATCAAGGTGCTGGGAGTGGTGCCCACGATGTACCGGGGTCGGACCTTGGAACACCAGGACAACTTGCGGCGCCTGCAGGACACGTTCGGCAGTCTGGTGTGGAAGCCGCTGCCGGTCCGCACGATCTGGACGGAGGTTGCCAGCGCACGCCGCACGGTCTTTTCGCTGGCGCCCGGCAGCGGTACCGCCGAAGATGCCTGGCGGCTGGTCGAGCAATTGGAGGAGCGCATCTATGAGCAGCCGTGAGCGCCGCCGGAAAATACAGACCGAAGAAAACCTCCTCTCCGCCAATCCCAATTCTCTCGACCCCAAAACTGCCGACGCCATCGGCTTTGGCTTGGGCGAGTTGGCGCTGGAGATTGCCGCGGCCGACAGCGAGTTTCAAGCCATCGAAGCCGTCAGCATTCAAGAGATTCATCCTAATTCCATTCAGCCGCGCTACAGCATCCCGCATGATCTGACCGACATCTTCGAGCTGCATCCGCGCAACATTGTCGCGATCTTCGAGCGCTGGATCATTGAGGTGCAGCTGGAGACCGGGCAGAAAGACTTCGACATCTTGCCCTTCTTGCACGGCCAATCGACCAGCCGCGGCGCGCAAGCCGAAAGCGATTCGCCCGACCAGACCAGCGTCGAGCATGCGTCTTCCAGCAAGGAAGACGCCCTTATGAAGATCGTCGATCTGGCCGCCAGCATCCGCCGCGATGGCCTCTCGAACCCGATCAGCCTGGTGCGGCACGCCGACCACTATGAGCTGGAGACGGGCGAGCGCCGCTGGCTGGCGTACCAGATTCTCTACTGGAAGTTCGGCGATGGCGATCGCCGGCCAGATGGCAGCGTTGTGAACTGGTCGCGCATACCGGCGCGTGTGGTCAAGCAGGTCGATGTTTGGCGCCAGGCGAGCGAGAACAACGCGCGCGACAATCTCAACGCGATCAGCCGCGCCCGGCAATTGGCGCTCCTCTTAATGGACCTGCACGGCTGGGACAACTTCGTCAAGATTGACGC
Source organism: Chloroflexota bacterium (assembly GCA_009841405.1). Lineage (GTDB taxonomy): Bacteria > Chloroflexota > Anaerolineae > Aggregatilineales > Phototrophicaceae > UBA6055. The sequence continues at coordinate 11,400 of VXLV01000070.1, forward strand.
CTGCGAAAGCGAGCAAACGTTTTACGCCCAAGTCGCCGATGGCGCCGCCTGGCGCATTCCGCGCGGCCAAGGCGAACGTCTGCTGAATGCGATGGGCTTGTCGGACGCCGGCCAGTTGCGCCAGTATCGGGCGCTTTTGCGCTTGCCGGCGGACCTGTGGCGGCGCGGCGACGACGAGAACCTTACCGAAGGCGAACTACGCAAGATGAAGGCTGCGCTGGATAACGTTACACGAGTAACGGTAAAGAAGGCCAAGCCCAAAAAAGACACGGTCGCGCGCCTCGCAGCCGATGCCACGCAATGGCGCAACAAACTCCGCAAAGGGATCAACGCTGTTGATCCTGCCAACAAACCCAAAATTCGCCGCCTCATTGAAGCCGAAATCAGACAACTTATGCGTCTGATCGCCGATATTGACGAATCCCACGCTTAATCAGGCCATCCCTCCCGCCACTCTCAAACAAAGATGCGGGCCCGCAATAACCGCCGTCCAGCGCGCTATTCCGCATCAAGCGCTACACCTGTAACGGTATACTAGCCTGCCTATACCGCCACACGGCACGACCGGCCTAGGCCAAGCCCCGCGCCAGCAGCCCAACCCCAGCCTCTTCATCTCCATAGCGAACGGCTCGCAGAGCCAAAGACGCCATCAATTCGCTGTACGATTCGCGCAGGGCCAGATAAACATTACCTTCGCCGAATTGCTTCAACATCCGATAGGCCACGCCGCGCCGCGCCGGACGCCGAATCTCCCCACCCAAGCCATCATCCGCCACCAGGTAGCCAACAATGGTCTCCGCGATCTTGTCTTCGGCGATGTGCGCCGCTACCGTATCAAAACGTAGACCCAGCTTCTCGTATCGCGCGCGCGCTATCTTAGCCCCGGTTCTGCTCACCATGTCCCGCAACCTACTCACCAAACCGGCGCGTTCCACAACCTCCCCACGCCGTATACGCAGACGCATGAACGCCTCCGCGCTGATCGGCTCATACACAACCGCACGGGCGTCTGGCTTACCCAAGCTCAGTACTGACGCCCGCCGCACACATACACGCACAGCTTCCGTACCCCTTTTCAGCAACGCGGCGCCAATATGCCGCCACGCCGGGAAGCGCGCCTTATCCCCAACAGCCAGCCAGTATCCGGGCGTGTGGTTCTTCCTCTCCTCACGATTACGCCGCGGCAGACACTTCAAGCTCTCCGGCTTCAACAGAAACTGCCCAACCCGCTCGCAGACATGCACGCCCAGATGCGCGTTATATCGCCGCACAGTGCGCGGGTTCACACCGAGACGATCTGCTAAAGCAGCCATTGGCGCGCGCGGAGACAAGCGCTTGACATACTCGCGATGCAACGCGCGTCGATACGAATGCCCGCTCGCCAAATCATCCTTTCCCAGCGGATCCGATGGCGACCAGGGCACTTCCAGCACGCTCACCAGACGCTTCACGCTCGGCGCCTGAAACAGCAACGCCACAGGCCTCCCACGCTTCCCAACTTTAAGTCCCCCAATGTCCAGGTATTCTACATATCTTCTAGCGATTATATGCCGACCGTTGAAACTCGAATGCTCACCTGTCAGCGCTGCCATCACGCTTTTCCGACCGAGCCCGAATTTTCTACCCAGTTCAATCGCCTCTCTCATGCAGAAGTACGACTCACCGCGCCAACCCGCCATCCGCATCACATCCAGCAACCTGGCCATCGCCGATGATTTCTGCGCTCTCAGCAACCCTTCGCGTACCGAGTTCGGAACACCTTCACTGTCCCGGCAAAAAACGCTCCTTCCAGCCAACGCGCTGGCAATCGTTCGCCGCCCTTCCCGATACCGCTCGGCGACGCCTTCGTATTTCTGTTCACCTACCGGCCGCGCCAGGGCATGACGCTCCAGTAACGCGCGCTCCACTTCCGCTCTGGCCATGCCCTGCGCCCTACCGACTGACGCACAGCGATATAGCGCGTTATTGCGACCCACAACGCGATACATCCGTTCATACATCTCAACGATATCCACGTTTCCCACAGTTTCCCCAAAACTGACAGGCACAAGATTGGACCCCGATCCCACATGGAAGAACTTCAACATCGTATCCACTTCATCCGCATCCACCGATTTCACCGCGGTGCTGTTAACTACTCTGTACTTGAATCCGGCGATAACCGACGGCGCCGCTACAACATACGACTTTTCCCCTTTGATGTCACCGCCATCAAATTGATGACTCACTACCTTAGCTCTTGTCCGGAAATACACGTGGTACCCGCGCCGGGTCTTCACCGTGTAGCTTGCCGCATATTGGGGCAAACGCCTGCAAAAGCTTTGGTACCTCACATGATCATCAAAGTCGATCACCAGCAGCTCCGACACCCTACCGCACACGATGGCCAGACCGCCCGCGCGCCCGTCAAACATCGTCTCCAGCTCCCGACCCTGCGCGATCCGCCGCTGGAATGTCCGCCACTTCATCGTGGGCCGCTTCGGTTCCGACGGCGATAAGTCCCCGCGGACAGGGATGACTGAATAGCCCTCACTGGCCAACATTTTCGCTCGCGAAATGAGCTTCTTTCTTGCTTTTCCCGGCTGATTTATCATCTCATTACCGCCCGTAATTGCTGGAATGCCTTGCAAAATCCGGTGAAAAACGCTACAATAAATGACAAGCGGACAGCCCACGAAAACGCGGGCGCCGCGGATGCTCGGTGGATCGGCTCCTGCGCGAACATGGTCCGATCTACCTGCGAGTGCAAAGGGCATGACCGTTGGTCGGTCACTTGTGAGGAGAGGCTGCCACCTCTCCTCTGCCTTTGGAGCCAGATTGACTTTTTGCTGCTAGATGCAGGCTTCTATTTGAGGCCGTTTCACATCCAGGATCAGAAATCCTTGGTCAAAAGCACGCGATCCTGGAAGGTCAATTTCCGCAAATTTCGATACCTCGGCCGCGATTGCCTTCAGCATATCGCAGGCGGGTCAGTTGGCTCGTGTCAAATTGCACCGGATATATTTATACAGTCTATAAGATTCTGCCCGATGTCGCAAGGATTTGGCGCCGAATTCGTGAAAATCGTTCGGAAGTGGCAGCGAGGCTCAAGGATAGTACAAACGTTCTAGAATCAGGTCGGCTTTCCGGGGTCTGGTCACTCAAGAATGTCGTTCAGTACAGCGAGAGGTGTGGCGGCGAGGAGGCCGGCGTCGATGGGCAGGACAACGCCTGATATCCAGCGTGACTCTTCGCTGGCGAGAAATACAGCGGCCCAGGCCACATCCCAGGCGTTGCCTTCAGTGCCCAAGGGACCTGCCTTTCGGCGCAGTGTGCGGGTGTCATCGTCCAGGTGACGAACGAATGCGCCATGTATATGGCCGGGCGCTATCGCGTTGACGCGGATATTGTCGCGACCGTGATGAACCGCCATGACGCGCGAGAGCTGGATGGCGCCCGCTTTGGTGACAGCGTAGGGCACATTGGCGGAGAAGCCGGCGCGTAGGCCGTCGATCGAAGCGATATTGATGATCGAGCCGCCGCCGCTCGCTTTCATCAGTGGAACGGCATGTTTGCATGTCAACATCATGCTCTTGAGATTGATGGCGAGAGTCGAGTCGATATCGGTCTCGGAAAGTTCCGTAATCTTGCCGAGTCCATAAGCAGCGACATTGTTGAAGAGGATGTGCAGGCCGTCGTATCGCTCCTGGCAAGCCGTCATCATGCCGATGCAGTCGTCTTCGCGGGTGACGTCGGCCAGGAAGACCGAGGATACGCCGCCTGCGTCAGTGATGTCATTCTGAGTGCGTTGGGCGCGCTCGGGATTATTGTCGACGAGCAAGACTTTCGCGCCTTCGCGCGCGAATAGCATGGCGGCGGCGTAACCGGTGCCGGCGGGTTCTCCGCTGGAACCGGCGCCGGCTACGATGGCGACCTTGCCGCCGAGTCGATTGTTTCCCATTTCAAACCTGTCCTTTTCTCCTGGCTCAAACCTTTTCTAGTCCAGGCGTAGCCCGCCATCAACAGTGAGTGAAGCGCCGGTGATGAAGGCGCCTTGATCGGAAGCCAGGAAGGCAGCCATATTGGCGACATCGCTTGTCTCGGTCATCCGTCCCAAGGGCGTGCTTGCGAGTGAGTCGGCGATCATGGTCTCACGATAATCGCTGGCGTCAACGCCGGGTGGCGCCAGGGCGGTAGCCATATCATCGATGCGTTCGGTGGCGAGCAAGCCGGGGCAGATAGCGTTGACGGTGATCTGATGCCGCGCCAGCTCGAGCGCGAGTGACTGCGTGAAGCCGCGCACAGCGAACTTGGACGCGCAGTAGGCCGCGAACTTAGCGATGCCAACCCGGCCTGATACCGAAGAAACATTGATGGTTCGGCCACAGCCGCCGCGCTCGATCATGTGGCGCGCTACAGCGCGGCTGCAGAGAAACGTGCCTTTGACGTTGACGCGGAGGACAAGATCGAAGGCCGCTTCGTCCAGCTCAACCACCGGAACGCGGTCTGCGCCGGCCGGGGCGCCGGCATTGTTGACGAGGACATCTACCCGGCCAAAGGCTTCCAGGGCGGCTACAAGCATGGCGTCGACCTGGCGCGCGTCCGCGACGTCGGCGTAAACTGGCAGCGCGCGGCGGCCCAGGGCTTCGATCTCGCGCACAATTGCCGGCAGTCCGGGTTGCGGCTCGGTATCTTCGCTGAGATCGTTGACGACCACGTCCGCGCCTTCTTGCGCCAGGCGCAGCGCGATCGCGCGGCCCAAGCCTTGCGCGCCAGCGGCGCCAGTCACCAAGGCTACTTTCCCGTCCAAATGATACATTTGCGGCTCCAGTCGTTCAGTTAGCGCAAGATACGCTGATCGCTGAGGTCTTTGCCGCCGACAGTTTTAGTCAGGCTGGCCCCGCGATATTCACGAACGTCAAGATCAGCGAAGGCGTTGACGATATTGTATTGGGTGGGCATATCTTCCCAGCGCGCGTGGTGAAATTCCAGGCGACCATGCCCGACATGGCGTTCCAGGATGCGGCGATTTGGCGTGTCCGCGGGGGTGAGCGCGGCATAGGCGACATCGGCGGATCCCCAGTCGCCGGTGCGCGGGAGATACTTGTAATGGAGCGTGCCGGCGCCGCTTTGGCTGGTCGCGAGCCGGTCGATTTCTTCGCGGGACTGCTCGCGAAGGTCGTCGATATAGAGATCGAGGAACTTGAAACCGAGCCAGCTGGCGGTGACATGATGTTGGCCGCGGAAGGCGAGCGGCGTGGGCAATTCGCAGTAGATCTTCGCGAAGCCCAGTTCTTCGCGCCCGGTGATTATGGGGTCGGTCAGATTCTCCCAGAGCACGGTGAGAAAACTGCCGCTTGCGCGATCGACCTCACCCTCAAATCGCGCCGGGAAGGAGACGCCGAGGGTATTGTAGCCGCGCCCGGCGAGCCACTCGATCTCGGTCATATAAGAGGCGCTTACGGTCACCACTGGCTCGCCATCGAGTGAAAAGGCGGGCGGCAGGAATCGCTCAAGCTGCGCCGGATTGGTGAGGAAACTAAGGCTGATGATCGTGCTTAAGGGATTGTCTTCACACTCGAACTTGCGCCCATCCGGCCCGCGGCGGGGTCCGGCGCGCGGGCCAAAATGGGTTGGCATGCGGTACATTTGGTCAGGGTCGAACTGATAAGTCATCGGGAACTCCTCTTAGCCGGAACTTGTCTTTTGTCGAGTCGTCTCGCCATGCGGCGCCTGCGCCAGCGGCGGGCTGAGATGGATGAGCAGGTAGCCGGCCAAGCCGTAAAGCGCCGCGGCAAAGAGCTGGAAGCCATGCAGTAGAAAACCGGTCGCAGTGGCATCCGGCACGCTCCACTCGGCAAATTGTGTCAGGCCGAGCAGCCAGGCGCCTTCGACCACGCCGAATCCGCTGACGTTAAGCGGAAAGGCGGAGGCAAACATGCCGATGCTGATGATCGCGATCATCGCCGGCAAGTCAACGTCAATGCCCAAGGCGCGTAGCAGGACATAATTGGTGAGGAAAGATGACGAATAGGTGAAGCAGGAGATCGCCAGCGCGGCAAGGAAAAGACGCGGCTGACGGATGCGATCCAGTTGGTCCGCCAATTGCAGCCAGCCAGCCGCGAGCGCCTGCGCCAAAGCGTCGCGGTTGCGCAAGAGCTGGCGGATGCGGGGCAGCAGCAGGCCAGCCGAAGCCCGCAAGAGGCCACCACCGAAGTAGAGCCCGACCACGCATACGGCGAAAGTTACCACAATGATCAGCATCAGCTGTTCGCGCTGCTGCGCCAGGGCTTCGGCGCTGGTCAAGACGCCGGAAGCGAAAACCAGAATGATAATGAGCAATTCCAGGATGCGCGCGCCGAAAAGGCTGCTCAAGCCTTCTTCCATGGAATAATTGAGTCGGGAGCGCAGCAGGGCGATATACGAGAGCTCGCCCAGTTTGAATGGCAGCGCCCGCACCAGAAAGTTGTGATATAGCGTAATGGGGATGAGCAAGCGCCAGGGCGTATCGCCTTTATCGAGCAGGATGCGGAAGCGCAAAGCGCGGAAAAGATTGAGCGAAAGGTAAGCCAACAACGCCCCCATCCAGCTCACGAGCGCGACGCGCCCCAGCAATTGGTCGAACTTCGCCCATTCTACTTCACCTACAAGCGCTGCGAGCAGACCGACCGTGACGATCACCGATGCAATCCGCACGAGCAACTGACGGCGCTCGCGTTTCTTTGGCGGGCGGGACGGCGTCGGTGTGGGGGAAGGCGGCATGCGACTGTTACTCCTCGGCGCGCAGCCAGTGGCTCAGATCGCGCCCGAGCAGCGCGCTGAGCCGCCCGACCTCGTCCGACAATTCATGCGCCAGGCGGCGGCGTGTTTCCGGCGTCAGCGGCGATCGTTTCTCATAACGCGTATAGGCGGCGATGACGCCCTCTACGGCGCGCGTGCGGTAGGCATAGGGCAGCAGGGCGCTGGTGGTCGCTAGATAGGTCAGACGGTCTTTAAGCAGCATCAGGGAGAATCCGCTACCGATGATCAGCTTCTGCAGCCAAGCCAGGCGGACTTCTTTGTTGGGATTGCGTACGCCGAAGGTGATCTTGACGTCTGTGTCCAGTTCCAGGAATTCCAGCACGGCGCGGTACACGCCGGCGGTATCGGCGCGGAAATCGTCAAAGATGATGACCATGACGCCATCGCGGCCGAAGCAGTGGAAATAGCGCGACGCCTGTTCGCTGAAGCGAGTCATCTGTCGGTACTGCAGCCCGGTGATGCAATGCGCGGCGCGGCGAATGCGCTTGCCCGCGGCGCGCTCGCTTTCGGCGGCCAGCGCCTCCTCGAAGATTTCGATTTGTTCGTTGCCGCTATAACGAAATTGCGACCACATGGAATACATCATGTCGATGGGATTGCGGAGCATGATGATGATCTTGGCTTGCGGATTGTAGCGGTGGATTTCGGCGGCGGCGGCGCTGCTGGCGAGATACCAGGGCGATGACTCGCCGATGCGCGCTTCGCCCCGCACATCGCGGAAGAGCTTGAGATACTTGTCGGGCTTGTTCCGGAATTGCATGAATCGCGAACCGACGAGGTCGGCGCCGAAGAAGTGCGGTTCTTTGTAGTAGGGCAGGTAAGCGTCGGGGTGGCGCTGCAAGTACTCATGCAGGGCGGTCGTGCCGCATTTCGGCGCGCCAACAATGAAGAAGTTCGGCTTCGGCCCTTCCGCGGCTGCCAGCGCGCGGAACGAGCTCTCCTCAAGCGCCATGTGCGACGTCACAATCTGCTTTGCTTACCCGGCTGGATTATAGTACAGAACCAACAATGACGTTGCCTGCGCGTGGTAAGGAAGTAAGGGCGAGTAAACGCGTCGCGGCGAGAAACTGTAGGGCTTGTCCGCTACCTAAGCGAGACTGCCGCCAATAAACCCCATCCCCCGGCCCCTTCCCGCCATCTCTATGGCGGGCATCCGATAAATCAGGGAAGGGGAGCGGACCCCGTGCGGATTTCGTTGATGCCTGCAGCCAATCACCGAAGAAAAGCCCATCTTGTACTAGTGCGGTGACATAATAATGCGCGCAATTGACGGCTTCTCAATCGGCGATGCAGTGACGACAGCCGGCAAAATTGGGTATGCTTGTAGATACAAGAGTTGAACAGGAATCTCTTGGAGTTCCCGATGTCTAAGAAAAGATCTTTCAAAGCGAAGCGCCCGCCGCGATTAAAGCGGAGATTCTACGAGAAGGAGCTGGCGCGGCTGCAATTCGAGTTGGTGAAATGGCAATACTGGATCAAACACAACGATATGCGCGTCATGATCACATTTGACGGGCGCGACGCCGCCGGCAAGGGCGGCACAATCAAGCGCATTATGGAGCCGCTGCAGCCGCGCGATATTCGCCTGGTCGCCCTGGGCAAACCCTCCGACCGCGAGCAAACCCAGTGGTATTTTCAGCGCTACGTGACGCATCTGCCGGCCGCCGGCGAGATCGTGCTCTTCGACCGCAGTTGGTATAACCGCGCAACGGTGGAGCGGGTCATGGGTTTCTGCACGGATCGCCAATACTGGGACTTCCTGCGCGATGCGCCCAATTTCGAGCGCCTGCTGGTCCACGATGGCATCATCCTGCTTAAGTACTGGCTGTCGGTCGACGATGACGAGCAGGAGCGCCGTTTCCAGGAGCGCGCCGCCAACCCCTCGCGCCGCTGGAAGCTCAGCCCGATTGATATTGAAGGGCGCAACCGCTGGGTGGAGTATTCGCGCGCCAAGGACACCATGATCGAATGGACCGATATCCCGGAATCTCGCTGGCGGCAAGTGAACTCCAATGACAAACGTCGTCTGCGCCTGAATGTCATCCGCGATATCTTGAAGGCGATTCCTTATGAGAACGTCATCCCGGGTCCCACGAAATTGCCGGAGGCGCCACCGCAGGCAGAATATATCTCGCGTCCGTCGCAGGAGTCGCACTACATCGTAAAGGACTTCTACGCCGATATGTGAGTGGACAGTCGCTCTGTCTGCTGTCTACTTCTTGCCGGTGAGCAGCTTCTTGCGCGTCTCGCGGACGGCGATGGCGGGCAAGGCGTCGGCGTTTGCCTCGAGGTAGGCGGCGATGGCGTCGCGGTGCTGCTTGATGCCCTTGCGCAGCAGCCAGGATATCGCCTTGGTGACGCGTTTGTCGCGGTCGGTTTTGAGGCGGTTGATCAGTTGCAGCGCGAGATCCAGAATGCGGGCGTCGTCGGATTGCGAGATGGGCGCGGTCAGCAGCACCAGAGCGGCGCGGCGCTTGTTGATGTTGGCGTCCCCCGCCAGCGACGTCAGCAGCGCCGACCAGCCCGGCCAATCCGCCAGCAAGTCTTTGTCCGTGAAGACAGTTTGACAAGTTCCGTCGACCTCGGCCCAGCCGTCGAGGCAGCACAGCCAGCGTTCCAGCTGCGCCAGCGGCAGTTGGCGGCGATAGCGCGGGTACTTGAGCAGCAAGGTCTGTGGGGCGCAGCGCTCCTCGTATGACTCGCCCTGATAGAGTGAGTCGATCAGCGCCAGCCAGTCGGCGAAGGCCAGGTCTTTGTGGACGGCGCGGAAGTCGAGCAAGATGCGCCGGCGCTGGGCGTTGGTGAGGCCGTACCACTTGCGGGACGTGCCGAGGTGTTCCGGGCGCTGCGTAGTCTGCCCGCGGCCGGGTTCGGCCGCCTGGATTTCGCGCAAGATGGCTTGGTGGTGGGGGTTCATGTCAGGCATAGAACACGCAAAGGGCGACTCACAGAGTCGCCCCTACAAACGCCAATTGCGGTGGACCACTCAACGTTAAAGCAACTGCTTGAGCGGGATATTGCGGCGCTTGAGGAATTCCATGAAGCCGATCTTGTCGATGGTCTTGATTTCTTTGGCCGTGATTTTGACGCGCACCCAGCGGTCCAGCTCGGGCACGTAAATGCGCTTGTTCTGCAGGTTCGGCTTGAACTGGCGCTTGACAGTGTTGAAGGCTTTGCTGCGCGATTGGCCGAAGAGCGGCTTGACGCCGGTGATTTTGCGTTTGCCGGGCATGGTCTTGCTCCCGTTTTCTAGTTTAGGCGCAGGATTATACACGCTGGTCGGCGGATGTCGAGGGTCGAGTTACGATGCGGAGATAGCGCGGCGCCGTTATTGCGCCAACAGTTGTCGCGTGATGGCGTCGATGGCGGCGAGTTCGTCCGCGACAATCTCGCGCGCGGCTGCACGGGCGCGCCCGGGCCCGCCGTTGAGCAAGCGGTTTTCTTCCATGCCCTTCATCTCGTCGATTTTCTCATGCGCGGCGATGCTCAAGCGGGCGAGCTCGAGGTGGTCGGGATTGCCGGGGTCGAAGATGGGGATGGCGCAGGCTTCGAAGGGGGTGCGGTGTATATGACGCGCGCCCCATAAGCCTTCTGGCTGATGCGCCTTTATTTGTTCATCGACAGGTTGAGAGTTGAGGATTGCGCAAAGGTAATGCGCTTCAGCTTCAGTCTCAGTAGACAGATAATAGCAGGTGGTGTCGACGACAAACTGGCTTACGCGGCGCCGGTATATTCTCAACTCCTCATAGTCGATATCCAGGACGCAGCAGGCGATGTTCGTGCCGCTGCCGCCGTAGATAACGCGATATCGGTCGGTGACGTTCTGCGCGGTCAGCTTATTGCGATAGTTGAACCATTCGAGCAGCGTCTCGGTAGTCGTTGCGCTTTTTCGCTCGTCCCAGATTTGGCTGGTTCTGTCAAACCAGGTGTTGAAGTCGCGAATATGTCCGGTTACGGCATAATCCAATACGCTTTCCAGCATCACCAGCTTGCCGTATTCGTCCAGCTTTGCCGGCAGCGCGACCATGTTGAACTTCTGGTGGCCGAATGGCAATAGATGTTTGCTGAGCAGCGTGGCGAACACATAGGGCGCGCTGGCACGCCCTTCGAGTCTTATGCCCTTCCAAGGCGCTTTGGCGTCTTTATCCAGTTCGGGATCGGTCTCGACAATCGGCACATTGGGCAAGCCCGCTGGGCGCACGAAGCAGAGGTTGCGCGGGACGAGCGACGCGCCTTGGGCGAAAAGCTCGTAATAGTAGATGCTGCGGACTTTTGGGTCTACGAAGTTGGTAGCCGATTCGCTGACGGTAAGTAGCGGCTCGGCTTCAGATAGCGGCAATTCATGCTTGTCGAAACTCGCCCGGTAGATTTTGGTGGGGATATTCGCCTTTCTGTTGTTCGCGGCTGAATGGATGATGACGGCGGCGGGCACGTTAAACAAGGTACTGACACCCCCCACATCGAGTATGCGCGTCATGCCTTGTCGCTGAAAAGGGCGATGCTGTTTGGCGCCGGTGAGCACGCTGCGGGGCATGACAAAAGCGAGCGTGCCGTCATCTTTCAGATAACGATCTTTGGCGTGGGCGAAGAACAGCGTGCTCAAATCCATCTGCGTGAAGAGTTTGACATCGCCAGAATCGATGAGTCGGTAATGGATATACAGGTCTTTCACTTCGTCCTGCCAAACGGGGCTGTTGATATAGCGGTAGGACAACCACGGCGGGTTGCCAGCCACGACATCAAAGCCTTTCTCCGCGAGCACTAGCGGGCGCGAGAGATTCTTCAAGATATACGCCCAGATGCTGTCGCGACCGTCGCGGATTAACTCGACCAGCAGTTGGAAGTTGCTTCCCCAAAAGTTGCGGAAGGTCGGGTTGGCAAGACCATCATAGATGTCCTGTACCCACCGTCGGAAAATGTTCGCCATTTGTTCTGCTTGTTCGGCCGAGGCGACGAGTTGCGCCATGTCATCCATATAGTCGATCGTCTTGGTGAGTTTGTCCGCGTCGATGGCGGATTCAAGCGGAATATGGAAGGCTTCGTCTTTCTCCACGTCGACGGCGATGGGGACAGCGTTTGGGCCGCGATGCGTTAGCGGTCCAATCAGCGCGTCGGCCAGGAAGACTGGCAGCGGCGGCACTTCGCCTCCGCCATTGATTGTCTCCAGATGCTCGCTCAAGGCCAGAAGATAATTCGTCCGCGCAATCGTCACCGCCAGCGGATGCACGTCCGTGCCGACGATGTTGTTCAGCGCGAAGTCGACGAGCTTGCGCCCTGTCAAGCCCTTGTCCTCCAGCCGGCGAATCGCGTTGAACAGGAAGGTGCCGGAGCCGCAGGCCGGATCAAGCAAGCTTTGCGGCGCGCGATAGTCAATCTCTTCGAGCGTCAACTGCGCCAGCCAATCGGGCGTGTAGTATTCGCCCAGGTCATGGCGCGTATCGGGATCGACCAGGTCCTGGTAAAGCTGCTTCAGCAGGTCCTGGCGGATGGCGCTGAGGTCGTAGACCTGCAACTCGGCGGAAAGCGCGTAGAGCAGGTTGATTGATTCGGCGCGAATATCGGTCATCAGCAGCCAGGAGAAGAAGTCGTTCTCGCCGATATTGCTGACGCCGTGTTTATGAAAGGCTTCGCCATTGACGATGCTGGGGAGGTCGGTATTGGCCGGGCGTCCTTCAAGCGCGGCGAATACCAGCAGCTTGGCGAATTGCGACAGGTAAGTATGCCGTATGAACAAGTTGTCGTCGGCGATGTCTGAACCATAAACCTTGCTCAGCAATGCCTTCCATTGCCCGCGCCAGGTATCCAGCTCCGGTTCTTCTTCGACTTCGCCCAGCAAGCGCGTCAGCGTCTGCTGCACAAGCTGAAATGTCGGGCTTTTGACGCCGAAGCGCTGCACGATGTCGTCCGCGGTCGGCTCAATGTTCTGGCGGCTGAACAGATAGGAATCCAGCCAGAGATAAGCAAACTCGGCATTGACCCGGCTGATGTTGAATTCATCCGCCTCTTTCGCTTCTTTGGCGTCATCCAACACATAGGTGCGAAATTCGATGCCGTCGGTCAGCATGCCGACATAGCGGTTGAGCTCGGGCATGTCGCGCATATAGGCGGCGAGTTGGTCGATATTGGCGCCGAGGTCAGTGTTGATGTCGCGCTTGAATTCGATGATCAGGTCGCCCAGCAGCGCGTCAATGTAGCCGTGCTTCTGCACTCTGGTCATCGTTACCGTGTGCTCTAGCTCAATGTCTTCATAGCTCACGCCGAAGGCATCGCTGATGAAACCCAGAAAGAGATGGCTGATCTGCCGTTCTGACTGTTGGCTCGCGCGCGCGTTCTTGACGTTGTCGATGTAGCTCGTCAACTTCTCGGCAAAGTCGCTTGTCATGGTCATGCGCCTGTGCTTGAACTGAGAGACATTCTACCACGTAGCGCTGCGGTACGATGCGTTATCATTGACGCTATGAACATCCGCTACACCCAAGCCAAGACAATCCTCACGCCGCAGCGGCGGGGCTTTTTGACCGCCGGCCGGCGACCCTACACGCATAGCCTGTCGTGGGCGGCCGGCTGCGGCTACGGCAAGCTCTATTGCGGCGCTTTCTGCTACGCCCAGATGCTGCCCAACTGGCATTTTGCCCGCCGCCCGGGCGAACGCTGGGGCGAGGCGCTGATTATCAAACAGAACGCCGCCGAACTGCTGGAGGCGCAGCTCGCGCGTGCCCGCAATCGCCGCGACATGCGCATCTTCATGAGCCCGGTGACCGACCCCTACCAGCCCATCGAGCGGAAGCTGCGGCTGACGCGGCGCTGCCTGGAAGTGTTCGCGGGTTATGACGACCTAGACCTGCTGCTGATCCAGACGCGCGGACTCGCGGTGCTTGACGACCTGGACCTGATCGCGCGCATTCCCTACGCCTGGCTGGGCATGAGCATCGAAACCGACCGGGGCGACTTGGCTTATGGCCCGAGCGGGCCGCAGGTGGAACGCCGGCTGGCGGCGGTAAAGACGGCAGTGCAGCGCGGCGTCAAGGTCCAGATCGCCGTCTCGCCCTGCCTGCCATATTCTCCCGACTTTGCCCGGCGGCTGCTCGCTACCGGCGCGCAGCGCATCGTCATCGACACTTTCGCCATCGGCGACGGCAGCGGCGGCCGGCGCACGGGCAACAGCCCCTTCGCCGCGCTGGCGGATTACGACTGGCGCAACGACAGCATCGCCTTGCGCCTGGTTCAGCAGTTGCGGGGACAGCATGCCGCGGTCGAGTGGAGCGGGCCCGGTTTCGCAGGGATTCCGGGGCGGGCCGATTGAACCTTCGCTGTCGGCAGCGGCTCTTTGAGTTAGAGAGGGCGCAACTCAAGGAGGGATTATGGAAGAACTCGCCCAGGTGGTTGAGCGCGCGCGAGCGGGCGAAAGCCGCGCCTTTGAAGCGCTGGTGCGGCGCTTCCAGGATATGGCGGTCGGATATGCCTACAGCCTGCTGGGCGATTGGCATGAGGCCGAAGACGCCGCGCAGGACGCCTTTGTAAGCGCGTATTGCAGCATCGTCCAGTTGCGCGACGCGGCCGCGTTTCCGGGCTGGTTTCGGCGCATCGTCTACACGCAGGCGCAGCGGCGCTTGCGCGTCAAGACGCCGGTCTGGGTCTCGCTGGAGCAGGTGAGCCAGCTGCCGGTCGCTGGCCCGGCGCGGTCAATTGAAGCGGGCGACGATGGTGAACTTTGGGCGCTGGTCGACAGCTTGCCCGAAGCCCAGCGCAGCGTCCTGCTACTCTTCTATATCAGGGACTTTTCGCAGAAGGAGATCGCCGCTTTTTTAGAGATTCCGCTGGGAACGGTCAAGACGCGGCTACACCATGCACGAAAGCGAATACAGAAAGGCATGACCCCCTTGAACGAGATATCGGCGCAGCGCCCCTCGCGGGGCACACTATTCACGGAGAAAATCATGCGGCTGTTTGAGGCGGCCAAGAGCGGCGACCTTGAGCAGGCGCGCGCGCTGCTGGCGGCTGACGGGCGCCTGGCCAATGCCAGCGGCTATATCCGCACCTCGCTCTGGGGTTCGGATGCCCTGGCCCTGCACGTCGCGGTGATGCACGGCCGCAAAGACATCGTCGATCTCTTGCTGGCGCACGGCGCGGACATCAACGCCCGCGACGACAAGTATGGATTCAACGCCTTGATCCACGCCATCGACCTGGCCGATTTCATGCCCGAATACGCCGCGCTGGGCATGGTCGACTTCCTGCTGGAGCGCGGGGCGGAGAAAGATGTCTGGGCTTGCGCCTGGCTCGGCGACGGCGCCGGGGTCGATGCCTGGCTGCGGCGGGACCCGGCGTTGGTGAATGCGGTCGGGCCGGGGCCAAGCACATTGCTGTCTTTCTGCAGCGATGTGAAGGCGATTCAGTATTATCTGGATCGCGGCGCTGACCCGCTTATCGCCTATGAGCGCAGCGGCAAATATGGGAGCACGACGCCCCTGCGCGATATCGCTTACCGCCGCAATTATGACTGTGTCCGGCTGCTGCTGACGCATCTGGGCTGGGAGGTTGATATCTTCTGGGCCGGCATCATGGGTGATGGGGCGCGGGCGGGAGACTTGCTGGCGGCCGACGCGGCGCTGGCGATGGCGCGGACGGCTGCGGATCACGTCTTGGGCGGCGGCTTGAGCGCGCTGCATCTGGCGGCCCAGGGCGGGCATATCGCGCTGATGACGGCGCTGCTGGCTGCCGGCGCCGAGATTGACGCGCGTGACGACCGTGGCTATACGCCTCTGCACTTCGCCATCTGCTTTGGCCCCAGGGAATTGCTGGATCCGCTGCCCGATCTGGCAGCAGCGGCGGCGGATGTGGGCGTGTATCGCTTGCTCACTGATGTGCCGCGTTACTTACTTGAACAAGGGGCGGACTTGAGTGCGCGCGATGACAAAGACAGCTATACGCCCTTGGAATTGGCGCGAGCGGCATTCGAGGACGAAACGGATCGCGGCGACGTCATCGCGCTGCTTGAAGCGGCTGAGGCTCAAGGCCGAAATCTTACCCCCCCCCCCTGGGGGGGCGGCGGGCCGCGCCGGGGGGCGTGGGGGGGGTGCAGGCGGGGGCTAAAGAGGGGGGGGGGGTGGGGGGG
>VXLV01000081.1 GCA_009841405.1 Chloroflexota bacterium
CCCCCCTCCCCTGATTATGCGGGCACGGGGCCGGGGTATGGGGTAGAACTGTCGCATGAAACGCTTCATTATCGGACAAGCCTTGTAGGGGCGACCAACCCGGTCGCACGCTGTAACGGAAATATCAGATTGCGGGCGACTTGATAAGTCGCCCCTACGACAGTCGACATGCGCGCAGACCGCGTATAGCAGGATTACGAGGCGGCGATTTCTGGCTGTCTGTCGGCGGATAGCGGCCGGGCGAGCTGGCGGGGCGCCAAGCCGGCGCTTGAAGTATTCGCCTTTTGCGCTACCATCTTTTTCTTGTTGTTTCTTGGGCGACGCGGCCTCAGACTGCTTGAATCAATCGGGGCGCGAATCACCCGCGATTAGCGCGCGGACGAAACCGGGCGCTGCATTTGTAGAGGGAGACGGAATCCATGATTGATTTGAATACGACAGCAACCCTGGCTATCGCGGCGGCCGCGGTCGGCTTGCTCTTTGCCCTGTACCAGCGCAACTTTGTGCTGGCGCAGGACGAGGGCACGGAGCGTATGCGGCAGATCGCCGCGGCGATTCAGCGAGGCGCGCAGGCTTTCCTCAGCCGCGAATACCGCGCTGTGACTATCCTGGTCATCATTGTCACGATTGCGCTGGTGGTGTTGAGCCAGGTTCCAGGCTCCGGCATGTCGATACTGACGGCGGTGGCTTTCGTGTTTGGCGCGTTGGCGTCGGGCTTGTCGGGTTATATCGGTATGTACATCGCGGTACGGGCGAATGTGCGCACGGCGCAGGCGGCGTCGCAGAGCTTGAACCAGGGCCTGCGCGTGGCCTTCGCCAGCGGCACGGTCATGAGCACGATGGTGGTATCGCTGGCGCTGCTGGGCATCAGTTTGTTATTTGTCGTATTTGTCAATCAGCTGGGCGATGCCGCGCAGGCGGCTTCGGCGCTGGCCGGCTTTGGATTCGGCGGCACCTCAATCGCCATCTTCGCGCGCGTCGGCGGCGGCATCTACACCAAAGCGGCCGATGTCGGCGCGGACCTGGTGGGCAAGACCGAAGCCGGCATCCCGGAAGATGACCCGCGCAATCCGGCGACCATCGCCGACAACGTGGGCGACAATGTCGGCGATGTGGCCGGCATGGGCTCGGACCTCTTTGAAAGTTACGCCAGCTCGATCATCGCGGCGATTTCGCTGGCGACTACTGTGGGCGCGTTCGCCGGCGACGGGCTGCTGGCGGCGCAGATCTTTCCGCTGCTGGTGGCGGCGGCCGGATTGATCATCAGCATTATCGCCAGCTTCCTGGTCAAGACTGATGAAGGCGCCGATCAGGAGCGCCTGCTCGGCAGCATCCGCACGGGCATCTACAGCGCTTCGGCAATGATCGGCGTTGTCGTTGTTCTGCTTGGCCTGGGCTTGCCCTTCGGCGATATGAATGGCGGCATCATCATCGCCACCTTGAGCGGCTTGATCGGCGGCGTCTTGATCGGCTACTTCACCGAATACTTCACGGCTGATACCTACGGGCCGACCAAAGCGCTGTCAGCATCGGCGGAGGGCGGCGCGGGCATTGTGGTGATCCGCGGTCTGGCGCTGGGCATGATGAGCACGCTGGCGCCGGTCATTGTTGTGGTGGTCGTCACGCTGCTGGCGACATCGCAAGCCGGCCTCTACGGCGTTGCGGTAGCGGCGGTCGGCATGCTGTCGACCCTGGGCATTACGCTGGCGACCGACGCCTATGGCCCGGTGGCCGACAATGCCGGCGGCATCGCCGAAATGTCGGACTTGCCGGAGGAAGTTCGCGACCGCACGGACGCGCTGGACAGCCTGGGCAATACGACCGCGGCCACCGGCAAGGGCTTCGCCATCGGCTCGGCGGCGATGACGGCGCTGGCGCTGACGGCCGCCTTCATCACCGCGCTGACGGCCGGCGGCAGCTCGGCGCTGGGCGCAGCGAGCGATCCGGCCAGCTTGCTGCTGAATCCGCAATTCGTTACCGGCTTGTTCATCGGCGGCCTGCTGCCCTACGTGTTCAGCGCGCTGACAATGGTCGCAGTCGGCGACGCAGCGCAGCAGATCGTGGAAGAAGTTCGCCGCCAATTCCGCGAGATCAAAGGCATCATGGAAGGCGAGCAAGAGCCCGATTACGAGCGCTGCGTGGCCATCAGTACGGACAGCGCCATCAAGCAGATGCTGCTGCCTGGCATTGTCGCTGTGGGCGTGCCGGTGGGTATGGCGCTGCTGGCGGTCATTGGTCGGGGCAATGTGATTGGCGAGTTTGTCGCGCCGATCTCGCTGGTGGGCGTGCTGCTGGGCTCGCTGGTATCGGCCTTCATGCTGGCGGTGATGATGGCGAACGCGGGCGGCGCCTGGGATAACGCCAAGAAGAATATCGAAGCCGGCAACTACGGCGGCAAGGGTTCGGACGCGCACAAGGCGGCTGTGGTCGGCGATACCGTCGGCGATCCCTTCAAGGACACCTCGGGCCCGTCGCTGAATATCTTGCTGAAATTGCTGGCGATTGTATCGCTGGTGATCGCGCCGCTGATCGGCAGCGCCTTCCCGCCGATTTAGCGAACCACAGCCCCGCTACTCTGAGTAGCCGTGTAAACTACATTGCCGTTGGGAATGTTGCTGTAGCGAATGTTGCTGTAGGGGCGACTCTGTGAGTCGCCCACTTGAGCGCGATGACCAAACCGTTCAACCGTGTCTGCAAGGCCTGCTGATGAAACTCGAAACTGACGGACCGCGCGGTCTCTACTTTGAAGAATTTGAGGTCGGCGTGACCATGCGCACGCGCGGCCGCACCATCACTGAAACCGACCTGGTGCAATTCGCCGCGCTGACCGGTGACTACAACCCCATGCACACCGACGCCGAGTACAGCCGCGGCGCGTTTATGGGCCAGCGGGTGGCGCACGGCATGCTGACCATCAGCTACGCTGTTGGGCAAGCGTACCAGCTTGGCATATTGGAGCGGACTGTGCTCGGCTTCCGCGGCCTGGAGATGAAATTCAGCAGTCCGGTCTACATCGGCGACACGATCCACGCCGAGTTGAAAGTAGCCGAGACCAGAGCCGCGCGCCGCCTGGGCGGGGGCGTGGTGGCGCTGGACATTCGCATCCTCAAGCAAGACGGCGCGGTCGTGCAAAAGGGCCGACTATCGCTGCTGATGATGTCCAAGCCGTAGTGTCGGCGCGTCAGGCGCGTTGTAGCGCGCGGCGCGTCCGCCAGTGGCGGTAGGCGAACAAGAGGCGCAGCGGCAGCCCGTCAAAGGCCAGCCGCGTAAAGACGCCCGTCACGCCGCGACGATGCGCCAGCTCAATCCGGTCGGTCAGCTCGACGCCGCCCGCGACTGCGGTAAAGATGTGCTCATGCCGCCAGAGCGCCAGCGGTCCCATGACTTGCGAATCGGCGAAAGAGTGGGGCGTCGGACCCGGCTCGTGCCGGGCCAGCCAGCGAATCGGAATCGGCCCGAACCAGAGCGTAAACTCGAGCTCGCCCTCGGTCAGCGAGCGGCGCTCATCGCGATGCAGTTGCATGATGATAGGCGGCGGCGTCAAGCGGGCCAGCGCGCGCGGATCTTCGTGAAAGCGCATCACCGCCTCGATTGTGGCGGGCAAAATACTTGTCTTTTCGAAGCGGCGCGGATTCAAAGGCGCGTTACTCACGGCAGGCGTTGATGGCGTAGCGGAGCTCGGCGGCGGCGGCGGCCGGGTCGGCGGCGAAGATGATGGCGCGCGACGAATTGATGATGAGCCCGCGACCGACGCTATTGAGGCCGGCGCGCAGCACGGGCTCGACCGCGCCGCCTTGCGCGCCGATGCCGGGCACGAGCAGGGTCATATCGCCGGCGATGGCGCGAATCTGCGCCATTTCGGCCGGATTGGCGCCGGAGGCCACCAGCATGCAGTTGCCCTTGGCATTCCACGCCGTCAGCACTTTCTCCGCCACTGCCAGCCAAAGCGGACGGCCGCCGACTTCCAGATTTTGAATGTCGGCCGAGCCGGGATTCGAGGTGCGGCAGAGGATGATGCAGGCCTTGTCTTCGTGGTCCAGGAATGGCTGCAAGGCATCACGCCCCAGAAAGGGATTCAGTGTGACGGCGTCAAAGCCCAGTTCGTCGAAAATCGCGCGCGCGTAAGCGGCGCTGGTATTGCCGATATCGGCGCGCTTGGCGTCGCAAATCGCCATGATGTCTGGATGCCGCTGCCGGAGGTATGACACCGATTGAGCCAACTCGCGCCAGCCGTCGGCGCCGCAGGCCTCGTAAAAGGCGATATTGAACTTGAAGGCGGCGGCGAATTCGGCGGTAGCGTCGATGATCCCGCGGTTGAAAGCCAGCTGCGGCGACGACTGCCGGCGGAAGGCGCTCGGTAATTTGTCGATGTCGCTGTCCAGCCCGACGCAGACCAGGGAGTTGATGGCGCTGGCGCGGGCGTCGTATTTTTCGATTGCGTTCATTTGTCCTCGGATTCCCAATTGTATGGATCGGCGAACCAGCGGCGTACGGCGGCGAGCTGCGCCTCGTCGAGCGCGCCGCGCGCTTGCGCCTCGTCCAGCACCGCCGTGAATTCGGTCAAGGTATGCAGCGCCAGCCCGGCGCTGGCGAAAGCGTTTGAGGCGGCGCTGAAGCCGTAACTGATGATGGCGGCCACATCGGTGACGCGCGCGCCGGCAGTTCGCAGCGCGTCAACAGCAGACAGGCTGCTGCCGCCGGTGGTGACCAGGTCCTCAACCAGCAGGACGCGCTTGCCGCGCACATCGCCACCCTCGATGCGCTGCCCCTTGCCGTGCGCCTTCTCTTCCTTGCGCACGAAGACTGAGGGTTTTTGCAGGATGTATGCCAGCGCCGAACTATGCGGCACGCCGCCGACCGCGACGCCGGCGATAATGTCAAAGTCGACGCCGCCCGCTTCGAGCAGCGCCCTGAAACCATCCACGACGACATGCCAGGCGCGCGGATGATAAATCAGCGCGCGATTGTCGACATACACCGGCGAGCGAATGCCCGACTTGAAGGTGATGGGCGCGGCTGGCGAAAAACCGACCGCGCCGATATCAAGCAAGGCTTTCGCGACGGACCGCTTCGTATTCATGTTCATCCTGGGCGAGCTCGCTTTCTATGATGGCGGCGGCCATGGGGCCGCGATAGACCAGGGCCGACCAGTATTGCCCGGCTTTGACGCCTAGCGCGCGATAAGCGTCAAAGCTGGCGCCGTCCAGGATGCCGCCGCAAGCGATGACATCAACGTCGTAGCCGCCGCGCCGCCGCGCTTCGTACAATTTGCGAACGGCATCCAGCGCGTCGGCAAAGAGCGCGCCGCCGCCGACGCCGGCCGACTCGCTATCGGCGCCGGGCGTGGGGCGTGGCATCGTGTTGGTGGCCACTACCGCCTTGACGCCGACTTCGTGGAAGACGCGCATCAAGGCGCCGTATTGCTCCGCGTCCAGACCGGGGCTGATCTTCGCCCAGAGCGGGATGTCCAGCCCGCGATCCCGCAGGCGGGCGATCAATGCGCCGCAGAGACGCTTGGTCTCGCTTTCCAGCTGGAAGCCCTGCGGGTCGTCTTCGGTGTTGGGGCAGCTCAGATTCAGCGTGAACCAGGTTGGGTGGACGCCGGCGTCGAGAAAGAAGTCAAGGCTATCGACCACCTCGCGTTCCTGCTGGTCGATTTCTGTGACGCCCGGCGAGACGGCGATGTTTATGCCGAACTCGGGAGGAAGCTGGCTGCGGCGATCACCCAGGAAGCGCGCGGCCGCGCGGGCGCCCGGATTGCGCAGGCCGACGCGATTCTGCGTCGATCGTGATTCCGCCTCACGCCAAAGCACCGTGCCCTCGTTGCCAAGGCGCGGCTGACGCGTGAAAGAGCCGAACTCGACCGGTCCCGCGAGCGCCGGCATGATGCGCCAGCCCGGGATGATGTTGCGTCCGGCCGCGACCGCTCGCAGCGCTTCGGCCTCATCAGCGAAGCCATCGCCTTTGAGCAGGCCGGCCGCCAGAATCAGGGGGCTGGAAAGTCGCGCGCCGCCGACTTCGATTGTGACCGAGCCCGGCGATAGTCCGCGGAGTTTGCGGGCGACAGCCGCCGCGGCGCGATTGCGCTCGAGCAAGCGCAGGGATCCGATGACGGCGTCGTGGGCGCGCTGCGGCGACAGGCGGAAAAACAGGTAGCGATTCCAGGCGCTGTAGGCGGCGGCGACTAGTTGCAGCCGGCGTCCAGCACGTTTCCGGTTCATGCGACCAAGCCAAAAAGATCGCGGCCAAAACCCGGCTGGCTCAGCACCGACTGGCCATCGTAGACTTTGTGCCCGCGTATCCACACCTCGCGCACTTTGCCGCTGACGCGCATGCCGTCAAAAGGCGACCAGCCGCACTGGGTTACGAGATTCTCGCGTTCGATGACGTAGCTGGCGTCGGTGTCGACAAGGGTGTAGGTCTTGGGCAGCGGCGTCAGGCGCCAGATGCGCTGCACATTTAGCGAAAGCATATCGCAGGCGCGCTGCAGCGGCAGGCGGCCGTTCCGCACCGCTTGCAGCATCAATGGCAGGGTCGTTTCCAGGCCCGGCACGCCGTAGGGCGGCGAGTCCGATTCTTTCTCGGCGATTGTATGGGGCGCGTGATCGCTTTCGATGATATCGACCACGCCGAGGCGAATCGCCCGCCAGAGCGCGCGCTGGTCGGATCTGCGCTTGAGCTCCGGCTTCATCAAGCCGAACGCGCCAAGCGCCGGCCGGTCGTCGTCGGTCAAGAAAAGGTGATGCGGGCAGACGCCGACGGTGACGGGAAGCCCGTCTTCTTTGGCTTGCGTCAGCAGCTTGATCTCGTATTCGCTGCTGATGTGCAGGAAGTGCGTCGGCTGTCGGTACTTGCGCACGAGCTCGAGGATATTGGCGACAGTCTCTTCTTCGGCATGCACGGCGATGAGTTTACTGGGCGTCCAGGCGCGGTAGTGCCGCTCGCGCTCGGCGCTTGAATCGATCAGCAAGTCGCCCGTAGTCGAGTTATTGTAGATCTTCAAGCCGCAGACGCGCCGCGCGATTCGTTCGTACTCGGCGGTGTTGTCCGCTTGCGAGGCGCCGAAATACAGCCCCCAATCGCAATGCGCGGTCTCGTCAATGCGCTGGGCTTTGTCTAGCAGCAGCGCTTCGTCGACAGTGGACGGCGCGGTATTGGGCATATCAAAGACCGCCCAGTAACCGCCGGCGATCGCGGCTTTGGTCTCGGACGCGAAGGTCGCTTTATGGCGCCAGTCAAGATCACGCAGATGGGTATGGGGATCGATCATGCCGTGAATCTTGATTAGCGGCATCAGACATAAACCCCGCGCAGCACTTTGACCAGCAGCGCCATACGCACGAACATGCCGTTTTCCATCTGCTCGAAATAGATGGCGCGCTTGTCGAGGTCCATGATGTCGTGGTCATCGCGCGTGCCCATTTCGTGCTTGCGCGGCAGGGGATGCAGCAGGATCGCGTCCGGCTTGGTTTGCGCAAGCACCTGCGGCGTCATCACATAGCGGTCCTTGATGCGCTCGTAGTCGGCCGCGTCAGCGAAGCGCTCTTCTTGCACGCGCGTCCAATAGATGACATCGGTATCGGCGATGACTTCTTGCAGGTCGTCCGTCTCGCAGACGCTGATGCCGTGCGACCGGACCAGCGCGGTGATATCGGCCGGCATCCTGAGGTTCTCAGGCGATACCAGGCAGAGCCGCACGTCAGCGGCATCGTAGTAGGCGATGAGCTTCGCCAGCGAGTGGACCGTCCGCCCGTGCAGCAAGTCGCCAACCAGCGTGATCGTCATATTGTCGAGCGACTGCTTCTGGTCGAAGACCGTGAAAATGTCGAGCAGGGCTTGCGTCGGGTGCTCGCCGATGCCGTCGCCGCCGCTGATAGCGACTGTCGGATTGTCAATCCGCGCGTTGAGCAGGTCGAGGTAATAGGCCGCTTCGTAAGATGAGCCGATCTCCGGATGCCGCAGCACCACCACGTCCGAATAGCAGCCGGTGGCGCGCACGGTATCGGAGAGGTTTTCGCCTTTGTACATGGATGAGAAGCGCACGCCGTTGCTGACAGCGATCACATCGCCGCCGAGCCGGCGCATCGCCGCTTGAAAAGACATATCTGTGCGTGTGCTGGCTTCGAAGAAAAGCGACGCCATCACCTTGCCGGCGCAGAGTTCGGTCAGGCCGCGATCGTGCGTTCGAATGCGTTTGCGGATACTGGTCGCCGCGTCAAACAGGATGTCGAGGTCCTGCCGCTTGAATTGATCGACAGAGATGATGTGCTTGCCCACGAAGTCGCCATTGATGGCGGGCGGCTGATAACTGAAGGCGTGGCTGCTGACCGCGGATGTGCTGAGCTTCGCGTCCGCCAATTGGACTTCTCCTTATATTCTGCAGGAGCAGGAGTTTGCGCAGACTAACTGGTAACGCCGCTTAACTGGCGCTTGGGAATCGCCCGCCCGCGCCGCATCGTGACAATGATAACCGACCTGCGCTTTTCCCGCCGCTAAAACAGTCCAATAACTTTGCCGTCTTCGTCGATATCGACATTCATCGCCGCTGGCGAGCGGCCCAAGCCCGGCATCGTGCGCACATCGCCGCAGAGCGGATAGATGAAGCCGGCGCCCGCCGAGGCGCGGATGTCAGTGATGGTGATGCGAAAGCCGTCGGGCGCGCCCTTGAGCTTGGGGTCGTCGCTGATGCTGAGGTGGGTTTTCGCCATGCATATCGGCAGCTCGCGCAGCCCCTGTTCCTCGTATTGACGGATCTTGCGGCTGGCGATCGGGGCGTAGTCGACGCCGTCGGCGCGATAGATTTCGCGGGCGATCGTCTCGATCTTGTCCTTAATCGACATATCGTCGGGGTAGAGCAGGCGGAAGTCGTTGGGCATGTCGCAGGCAGATACGATCATTTCGGCCAGTTCAACCGCGCCGGCGCCGCCCTGCGCCCAATGCCGCGCGACCGCCACGCCGGTTGCGCCAGCCGCCAGCGCAATCTCCCGTACGGCCTCGATTTCCGCGGCGGTGTCATCGGCGAAGACGTTGACCGCTACAACCGGGTTCACGCCGAATTTCTTGAGATTCTCGAGATGCCGCACCATGTTGACGGCGCCGGCTTCGACATCGGGCACATTTTCTTCTTTGAGGCCCGGGTCAATCAGCCTGCCCGGGATGATGCGATACTTGCCGGTATGCGCCTTTAGCGCGCGGATGGTCGTGACGAGCACGACCGCGTTTGGTTTCAGCCCGCTGATGCGCGACTTGATGTTGAAGAACTTCTCAGCGCCGATATCCGCGCCAAAGCCGGATTCGGTCACGACATAGTCGCCGCACTTCATGGCGATCATGTCGGCGATGATGGAGGAGTTGCCATGGGCGATATTGGCGAAGGGGCCGGCGTGCACCAGGGCGGGCGTGTTCTCCAGCGACTGCATCAGGTTCGGTTTGATCGCGTCTTTCATCAAGACCGTGGCGGCGCCGGCGGCTTGAATGTCGTCGGCCGTGACGGGGCCCTTGTTTTTGTCGTAGGCGATGACCATCTTGCCGATGCGCTCGCGCATATCTTGGAGCGAGGTCGTCAGCGCCAGGATGGCCATGATTTCCGAGGCGACTGTGATATCGTAGCCGGTCTGTCGCGGCACGCCGTCAAAGCGCTTGCCTAAGCCGACGATGACATTGCGCAGCGCGCGATCGTTCAGATCGACCACGCGGCGCCAGGGGATATTGTGGATGTCGATATCCAGGGCGTTGCCGTGATAGACATGAGCGTCCAGCATGGCCGCGATAAGATTGTGCGCCGCGCTGATGGCGTGGATATCGCCGGTGAGGTGCAGATTGAAATTCTCCATCGGCACGATCTGGCTGTATCCGCCGCCGGCCGCGCCGCCCTTGATGCCGAAGGTGGGGCCCTGGGATGGCTGCCGCACGGTGATGATGGCGCGCTTGCCGATGTGCTTCATCGCCTGGCCGATGCCGACGGTCGTGGTGGATTTGCCTTCGCCCAGCGGCGTCGGCGTGATCGCGGTCACATCGACATACTTGGCGTCGGGCCGCGACTTCAGCCGGTCAAGGACTTCAAGCTTGACTTTGGCCACGTATTTGCCATAGTGTTCCAGGTCGCGGTCCGGGTCCAGCCCCATTTGCTCGGCGATCTGATTGATGTGAACGAGCTTGGCGTCTTGCGCGATTGCAAGGTCTGATGGCATGTCCATGAGTTTCGGCCCCGATTCTCGCTGGCGGAAGGCAGGCCGCAACGCCTGCATTCTCTTTTATCATAGCACGGCGCGCGCCTTTGGCCGACGAATTACGCGAATACTGTACAAAATGTTGCATACGCAGAACGCAGCAGAGAGCCGGGAATCGTACGACGCATGACCGCGCAAGCGCCGGCGCAGAGCCGAGTAATATCCGCCAGCCCGATCTATTACGGCTGGGTGATCTGGCTGGTCGCGCTGGTCGGCATGTTGTGCAGCTCCCCGGGGCAGAGCTTTTCCGTTTCGCTCTTCATGGACTATTTCATTGAAGATTTCGGGCTGGATCGCACGGCGGTCAGCAGCCTTTACGGCGCGGGCACCTTCGCCGCGTCGCTCGGTCTGACCTGGGTCGGGCGGCAGATTGACCGCTGGGGCAACCGGCGGGTTGGCGTCGCGATTGGCGCCTTGTTCGGCATCGTGCTGCTGCTCTGCTCGTTGATAGGCGGGCCCATCATGCTGTTTTTCGCCTTCGCCGGCATGCGCGGCCTGGGTCAAGGTTCGTTCCCATTGGTGAGCTCGACCGCTGTTGCCAACTGGTTTCGCCATCGCCGCGGCCGCTTGATGTCATTGCTGGCGCTGGCGTTTGCGCTGTTTCAGGGGCTCTATGTGAATGTCGCGCGCCTGCTGCTGGAGGCGATGGATTGGCGGCAAGTGTTCGTCGTGCTCGGCCTGGGCGTCGTGGCGCTCGCTGTGCCCGCATTCGCTCTGCTAATGCGCGAACGGCCCGAGCATTACGGGCTGTCGCCAGACCAGTCTGTCCCGGCCGCGACCAGCCAAGCGACGAAGCAGATTGAGGCGGAGGACAACTGGACGCTGGCCGAGGCGCTGCGGACGCCGATTCTCTGGATCTTCGTCGCTTCGCGCATGCTGCCGTCGGCTTGGGGCACGGGCTTGATCTTGCACCAGGTGTCGCTGTTCGCGAGCCTCAATCATAGCCTACAAACAGTGACGGAGACCTTCGCCCTGATTTCGATGGTTACAGCCGGCGCGGCGCTGCTGGCGGGTTATCTCATCGACCGCTTCAAGCCAGCTTATGTGGCGGCGCTGCAAATGCTGGCGCTGCTCGCGGCCTGCCTGTTGGCGATGACTATGCGCGAGGCCTGGCTCTTGCTGCTTTACGCGCTGGCGTTTGGGCTGGGCATGGGCATCGGCTATGTCTTTGATGGCGCGGTTTGGCCCAATCTCTTCGGGCGGCAGTTTCAGGGGCAGATCCGCGGCTTCGTTTTCACGACGAGCGTCATTGGCAGCGCCATCGGCCCGGCGCTATTTGGCTTGAGCTATGACTACGCCGGCGGTTACGAGCTGGCGCTGTGGGCCGGGGCGGGCTTGTGCCTGGTCTTGCTGCTGCTGGCCCTGGCCGCGCCCAGCCCTAAGCGCCGCCCGTGAATCTGGCGCTGTCTGAAGAGTCTTCCCGCTTGAGAATCAGCGCGCCCAGCGGCGGCAGGCGCAAACTGATGCTGTAGGGCAAGCCGTGGCTGGC
The DNA here is from genome assembly GCA_009841405.1 of Chloroflexota bacterium. Classification (GTDB taxonomy): domain Bacteria; phylum Chloroflexota; class Anaerolineae; order Aggregatilineales; family Phototrophicaceae; genus UBA6055. Next base: position 11,719 of record VXLV01000081.1, read on the forward strand.
GATGTCCTGGCTGTCGACGCCGCCCAGGTTGCCGACATTGCTGCCGCCATATGCCGTGGCATCGCTATTCAGCGCCTCGCGATAGAAGCCGGCGGCCGGCGCGCCGATGCGGTAGTTGTCGCGCGCGACTGGCGTGCAGTTTAGCGCGATAATGAGGAAGTCGTCTTTGTCCTCGGCGTAGCGGATATAGCTGTAAACGCCGTAGTCGGCATCATTCGCCTCGATCCAGCGAAAGCCTTCGGATTCAAAGTCGACTTGCCAGAGCGCCGGCTGCTCGCGGTAGAAGTGGTTGAGATCGCGCGCCCAGGCTTGCAGCTGTTCGTGTTTTTCGTAGCCGAGCAAATGCCAGTCGAGGCTGCGCGCTTCGCTCCATTCGCTGAATTGCGCGATCTCATTACCCATGAAATTGAGAATCTTGCCGACTTGCGTGTACTGGTAGGCGAAAAGCAAGCGCAGGCCGGCGAATTTCTGCCAGTAATCGCCCGGCATTTTGGCGATCAGCGAGCCTTTCAGGTGCACGACTTCGTCATGCGAGAGCGGCAGCACGAAGTTCTCGCTGAAGGCGTAGAGGCTGGCGAAAGTGATTTGGTGGTGATGAAAGCGGCGGTGAACCGGGTCCAGCCCCATGTACTTCAGGGTATCGTGCATCCAGCCCATATTCCACTTGAGCGTGAAGCCAAGGCCGCCGATATAGGTCGGGCGCGAGACCATCGGCCAGGAGGTCGATTCTTCCGCGATGGTGACGGCGCCGGGCGCTTCCGCGTGAACCAGCGTGTTGAACTCGCGCAGGAATGCCAGCGCGCCCAGGTTCTCATGGCTGCCGTATTCATTGGGGATCCAGTCCTCGTCCTCGCGCGAGAAGTTGAGGTAGATCATCGATGAAACCGCGTCCACGCGCATGCCGTCGATATGGTAGATCTTCAGCCAGAACAAGGCGTTTGCCAGCAAGAAGTTGCGCACTTCGTTGCGGGCGTAGTTGAAGATCATCGTGCCCCAGTCGGGATGCTCGCCCTGGCGCGGGTCTTCGTGGCTGTACAAGTGTGTGCCATCGAAGTAATTCAAGCCATGGCCGTCTTTGGGAAAGTGGGCCGGGACCCAATCCAGGATGACGGCGATATTGTGCTGATGGCAGCGGTCGACCAGCGCCATGAAGTCTTCCGGCGCGCCGAAGCGACTGGTGGGCGCGTAATAGCCGGTGACCTGATAACCCCAGGAAGCGTCCAGCGGGTGCTCGGCGACTGGCAGCAGCTCGAGGTGGGTATAGCCCATCGCTGACAGGTAAGCCGGCAGCTCGTCCGCCAGCTCGCGGTAGGTCAAGTAGTTGCCGTCCGCGTTGCGCTTCCAGGAGCCCAAATGCAGTTCGTAGATGTTCATCGGCTGTCGCAAGGGGTCGCTCTGGGCGCGCGCCGCCATCCACTCGCGGTCGTTCCACTGGTAGCGGTCAAGGTTGTAGACGATCGAGGCGGTATGCGGGCGCAGCTCGTGAAAGAAACCGTAGGGGTCGGACTTGGCGGCGGAGTAGCCCCGATTATGGGAGCGCACCTCGAATTTGTAGCGGGCGCCTGCTTCAAGCCCCGGGACAAAAATCTCCCATATTCCCGAGTCGTTGCGATTTTCCATCGGGTGAATCCGCGCGTCCCAGCGGTTGAAATCGCCGATTAGCGCGACACGGTAGCAATTCGGGGCCCAGACGGCAAAATTCACGCCCGCCACGCCGTCGATCATGCGGGTGTGCGCGCCCAGCTTCTCGTAAATCTCGTGATGCTCGCCCTGGCTGAACAGGTAGACATCGTAGTCGGTCAGCAGCGGCGGGAAGCGGTAGGGATCGCCGAAAAGTTCCGGCTCGTCGTCGACCGCGAGGGCTTCAAAGTGATAGGCTGCGTCCGCCCAGGTCGCGTCAAGTTCGGCGACAAACAGCCCGTCCTTATGCAGTCGGGCCATCGGCGCGCGTTCGCCGGTCTCGGTCATAATGACTGCCACGGTTTTCGCCCAAGGCCGGAAGGCGCGAATGGATACGGCATCGCCCATCTGATGCCGGCCGAGTATCGTGGATGGCGCGCCGATTTCGCCCTCGACCAGCGCGTTTATCGCATCGGAATGTATGCGTGAAGTCATGCGCCCCCTCGCCGGCTGTCGCCGCGCAATCGCCGTATTATAGCGGTTTTCGCTTGAAATCGAAGTCCGCCGGCGCGCCGGGCAATCACGTCGAATATTGTAGGGGCGACTTATCAAGTCGCCCGCAAACATATCCCATAACACAGGCGGGCGACCAGGTTGGTCGCCCCTACATGCATTCCCCATTTGAGCGAGCGGGTGAAGTATGTTACCATAGAAAATATATTCTAAGAGTGTTTCTTCAGGTCTTTCGCAGGCAGGGCGCAGCATGAATGCCAAGACGCGAAAAATACTTCATCTTGATCTGGACGCTTTCTTCTGCGCGGTTGAGGAGCAACTGAATCCCGAGCTGCGCGGCAAAGCCATCGCCGTCGGCGGCAAGCCGAACGAGCGGGGCGTCGTTTCGTCGGCGTCGTATCCGGCGCGTAAGTATGGCGTCCGATCGGCGATGCCGATGGCGCAAGCCATCCGCCTTTGTCCGCATCTCATCGTGGTCGGGCAAACGCGCGGCGCATATGGCGAGCGGTCGCGCGCGGTCATGGCGATTCTGCGCGATACCGCGCCTTTCGTCGAGCCGCTCTCGATCGACGAAGCCTTTCTTGATGTGACGATTCTGCCCGGTCCAATCGAGACCATCGCGCGCGATTTGCAGGGGCGCATTCACCGCGAGCTTGACTTGCCCTGTTCGCTGGGCGGCGCGACGAACAAGCTGGTCGCCAAGACGGCCAACACCGTCGGCAAAGCGCGCCAACCGAAAGACAAACCGCCGAACGCCATTACGATTGTTCCGGCCGGCGAAGAAGCTGCGTTTATGGCGCCCTTGCCCTTGCGGCAACTGTGGGGCGTAGGGCCGAAGAGCGCTGAGACCCTGAGCAATCTCGGGCTGACGACGATCGGCGATGTCGCCAGTTGGTCGGAAGAGGCGCTGACGCGGCGCCTGGGCAAGCTCGGCGCGGATATCTGGCGGCGCGCGCAAGGCATCGACCACCGCCCGGTGCAGACCGAGCATCAGACGAAGTCGATCAGCAAGGAAGTGACCTTCGCCAAAGACCTTACGGACGAAGCCGAACTCAAACTAACGCTGCGCCGGTTGTCCGATGGGGTGGGGCGGCAGGCGCGCAAAGCCGGTTTGGCCGGCGCAACCGTCAAGATCAAGCTGCGCTGGAGCGACTTCTCCACGCTCAGCCGACAGACGACGCTCGACCAGCCGACGGATCTGGACGGCGAGATCTTTGAAAACGCGCGCGATCTCTTCGACCAGTCCTGGAAGGAGGGCCGCCCGGTCAGGCTGCTGGGCGTAGGACTCAGCGGCTTTGGGCAGTCAAAGCGGCAACTGGGTTTGTGGCTGGACCGCAGCGACGAAAAGCAGGAAGAAGACTTGCTGGGCGCGCTCGATCGCTTGCGCGACAAATACGGCGAGAAGATGATTCGCCGCGCCAGCGACTTGCATCACCATCCGCGCGAGGACAACAAGCGCTGAGCGCCGCCCAAATCGCGCTATACCAGCGTGAATAGCTGGTGGTAAACCCCTTCGAGATCAAGCAGTTCTTGATGGCTGCCCATCTCGATGATTCGGCCGTGATCCATCACGACGATGATGTCGGCTGACGTAATGGTGCTCAGCCGGTGCGCGATGACGAAGCTGGTGCGGCCCTCCAGCAGGCGCTCCAGGGCCTGCTGAATCTGCCGCTCGGTTTGCGTGTCGATATTGCTGGTCGCTTCATCGAGGATGAGCACGCGCGGGTCGGCGAGCAGGGCGCGCGCAAAAGCCAGCAGTTGGCGCTGGCCGGTGGAGAGCAGGGCGCCGCCTTCCATGATTTCGCTCAGGTAGCCGTCTGGCATATCGATGATGAAATCGTGCGCGCCCACCGCCTTTGCCGCCGCGACCACTTCTTCGTCGCTGGCGTTCAACCGGCCGTAACGAATGTTCTCCATAACTGTGCCGGAGAATAGATGCGTGTCTTGCGGAACGACGCTGATTTGCCGCCGCAGGCTGTTCTGCGTAATGTGCCGGATATCGCGCCCGTCAACTGTCAGCTTGCCGCGCGTCACATCGTAGAAGCGCATGATGAGCTTGACCATCGTAGTTTTGCCGGCGCCGGTATGCCCGACGAAGGCCACACGCGCGCCCGGCGGCACATCCAGGTTGATGCGATCCAGGACCAGGGGGCCTCCATCCGAATACTGAAACGAGACATTCTTGAAGCGGATATGGCCCTCGATGCTGGGCAGCTCGTCGGCGTTGATGTCGTCGCGGATATCGGCCGGGAAATCCATCAGCTTGAAGATGCGATAGCCGGAGGCGATTACACTTTGCAGCAAGTTGTAACGCTGCGCCAGCAGACGAATGGGGAAGAAGAATTGCTGGATGTACAGAATAAAGGTCAGCAAGACGCCAACGGTAATCCGCTCGTCGAGGACCAGTGAGCCGCCGACGAAAATCAGCGCGCCGGTGGCGACGCCGCCGATCATCTCGACGGTCGGGAAAAACAGGCCGGCGATGAGGGCGGCGCGCACGGCTGCTTTCCGGCTGGCCCAGTTAATCTCGCCCGAAAAGCGCTGATAATTGTGGTCTTGCCGGGCGAAAGCCTGGGTGACGCGCACGCCGTTGAAGGCTTCCGACAGCTCGGCGTAGACCTTGGCGTTGCTGTCGGAGACGCGCAGGTAGGCCGCGCGCGCGTGGACGCGCCAGAAATTGGCGATCAGCAGCAAGGCAAGTAAGACAGTGAAGGCGACCGTTGTCAGCGGCACGTTGATGATCAGCATCGAAATGATGATGCCGAAAAGCATCAAGAATTCGCGGATGGTGCCAACGGCGGCAAATGTGACCGCTTCGCGCACGACATTGACATCGCTGATGACGCGGGCGATCAAGCGCCCGACTTCGTATTCGGCGAAAAAGCCAATCGACAGGTACTGAATGTGATCGAAGAGCTGATCGCGCAGGGTCTTGATGATCGTCTGCCCGATGACGGCCATGTTGCCGACCTGGATGCGGAAGCCGATGAAACCCAGCAGCTGGATGACGACGAAGGCGACCACGCCCGACAGCAAAACCGACATATCGCTCTTGCGTATGCCTTCGTCGATCGCCCAGCCGATCAGGGGCGGGCCGGCGACATTGGCGAATACGGTGAACAACATGGCGAATAGCGCGACCGAGAACTCGCGCCGGTGTGGCCGCAGATACGACAGCAGCCGCAGCGTCACATCGCGGTCGAAGCCCGGCTCGTGATCGTCTTCGATCTCCAGGATATTGGGCTCGGTCGCCTTGGCCTTGTCTTTGGCGGCCAGCGGTCGCTTCTTTCTGAAGTTCAGAACAGCCATATATTCCGGTCTCCGGCGTCCGGTCAGGGCGCGTATTTTCCTGCCAGACGATCAATCAGCGCGCGGAATTGCTGCGTTGAGCGGCGTTCTTCGAGCGGGATCTTGATGATGCCCGAGATGATCGCTTCGCGGCGCACGCGCTCTTGTTCTTGCAGCTGCAATTTGTAGATGTCTTCATAAAGCCCGCCGTCTTCCAGCAGGGTCTCATGCGTGCCGCGCTGGATGATTTCGCCATCGCGCAAGACGATGATCTGGTCGGCGTTCAGGATGGTGCTCATGCGCTGGGCGATCACGAAGGTGGTGCGCCCGTGCATGATCCGCTCCAGCGCTTGCTGGATGAGATGTTCCGTGTGCGTGTCGACGCTGCTGGTAGCGTCGTCGAGGATGAGAATCCGCGGATCGACCAGGAGCGCGCGGGCGATGGCGACGCGCTGTTTCTGCCCGCCGGAGAGCGTGACGCCGCGCTCGCCGACCACGGTGTCATAACCGTCGGGAAACTCGGTGATGAAATCGTGGGCGTTGGCGGATTTGGCTGCGGCGACGATGTCGGCATGCGATGCGTCCGGCTTGCCGTAAGCGATATTCTCTTCGATGGTGGCGGAAAACAGCAGCGACTGCTGCATGACGACGCCGATTTGGCTGCGCAGGCTGTGCAGGTCGTAATCGCGCACATCAACGCCGTCAATTGTGACCCGTCCGTCGGTGACGTCGTAGAAACGCGGGATCAAGTTGGCGAGAGTGGTTTTGCCCGATCCCGTCAAGCCGATGATAGCGACCACATCGCCCGGCGGCGCTTCCAGATTGATGTCCTTGACCACGGACGGGCTCATTTCGCTGTAACGCGTGCTGACATTCTCAAAGCGGACATGTCCCTTGTAGGCCGCTTTGATGGCGTTTGGACTGTCAACGATCCGCTCGCTCTCATCCAGGACTTCAAAGATTCGCTCGCCGCTGGCGACCGCCTGCGTGGTCAGCAGGATCACAAAGCCCACGAAGCGCAGCGGCTGCGCCAGCAGCAAGACGTAGGCGTTGAAGGTGACGATCAGGCCGATGGTGATGCTGGCCGCGCCTTGCGCTTCCAGCAGCCCGCCGAATAGCAGCACCAGCGCGGTCGACATGGCCGCCAGCAGGGCGCTGGCCGGCAAATAGGTAATCCACTGTTTGATGAAATCGAGCTGCTCGTTGTAGAGGTTCTGGTTCTCGCCGTGAAACCGTTCGATCTCGTGCTGCTCGCGGGCGAATACGCGCACGACTTCAGCGCCCAGGGCGTTCTCCTGGATGTGATTGCTGAGCGCCTGCATGCGGTCCATCACTTTTTTCCAGCGCGGATGCACGCTCTTGACGAAGCGCTGCGAGAAGATGGCGAGCGGAACAAGCGGAATGAACGCGATGATCGCCAGCAGCGGGCTGGTCGCCATCATGATGGTAATGACGCCCGCCAGCAGCAGGATGACGTTCAATCCGTCCATCAGTCCGTAGGAAAAGTAGCGCTGAATCTCGTTGACATCGCTGATGGCGCGCGTGATTATCGTGCCGACCTGGGCGTTGTCATGGTAGGTGAAGGACTGGCGCTGGACTTTGTCGTAAATCTCATTGCGGATATCGTAGGAGATGCAGTGCGACAGCCGCTCCCCAAAGTATCGGCCCAGAAATGCCGTGATGCCGCGCAAGACGCCAAGGCCGATCACGAGCAGCCCGGCGCTCAGCATGTAGGCGCTGTCTTGATTGGCGATGCCGATATCGACGACATCGCGCAAGATATAAGGCACGGTCACCGCCAGAATGTTCGTGCCAAGGATGCCGGCGAAAGCAGTGAACACCCAGAGCCGGTATTTCAGCAGGTAGCGCATCAGGCGTTTCCAGATGCGCAGCGCCGAATAGCGCTCACGATTGGCGGGCGCTTCAAGCGGCGATTCTTTTGCGGCAACGGCCATGGGCGCGCTCCTGGCTGCGCGGTCTTTGCCTCCGCGCGGGCAACTGGACTTTGACACGCACAATCAGCCAGTGTACAGCAGGCAATCGCAAAATACTACGCGCAGTGATGGCAGATTGGCTATTCCCGCAGCGCCGCGATTCACACTGGCATTAGCGCAGAGAATCGCAACAATACAAGCGCGTGTGAAGATCGGCAGTAGACGGGAGAGCAATTATGTCTGGCATGAAACCGGTGGCGCTGCAACTGTATTCGCTGCGGGAAGCGCTGGCTGAGGACTTTGAAGGCATTGTTCGGCAGGTCGCCGACATGGGGTATGTTGGCGTCGAGCCTTACGGCGGCATGCCCGGCGGATTGGAAGGTTCGGCTGCGCTTTTCAAAGCGCTTGGCCTACAGGTGCTGAACAGCCATGTGCCTTTTCCAGACGACGACAACGCCGACGCGGTGTACAGCATCGCCGAAGCCTATGGCCTGGATCGCGTCTGCGTCGCCTACCTGCCGCCGACTGAATTTGAGACGCTTGACATGATCAAGCGGACTTGCGAAAGGCTCAACGAAGCCGCGCAGCGCGCCAGCGCAAACGGCTTGCGGCTGGGCTATCACAATCACTGGTGGGAGTTCAAGCAGCTGAATGGCGCGGCCACGCTGGACTTGATGCTCGACGAGCTGGACGAGAGCGTCTTCCTGGAGCTGGACACCTACTGGGTACAGGTCGGCGGCCTGGACGCCGTCGAAGTTGTGCGGCAGGCGGGCGCGCGCGCGCCGCTGATTCATCTCAAGGACGGCCCGCTTAGCCCCGACGGTGATATGACGGCGCTTGGCGGCGGCAGAATGGATGTGCCCGGCATCGTGGCGGCGGCCGCCGATACAGCCGAGTGGCATATCGTTGAGCTGGACCGCTGCGCCACCGACATGCTGGAGGCGGTGCGCGAGAGTTATGACTACTTGACCGCCAACGGTCTGGCGCGCGGAAACAAGTAACTGTCGCGCGGGAGCATTAGCGGAGACAAACGCGCGGCAAAGCCACCGCCCACGCAAAATGCCTTTCCGTCAGTAGAGTCTTGCTCCCAACTCCGTCGTGTTTTGTAGGGGCGTCTCGCCGAGACGCCCGCCATTCGCTACGAAAACTTGGGGGCTTGGCTGAAACGCCCGCTGCGATTGGCGCGATGCATATTCATTCTCTGTGCTCTCTGTGGTCTCTGTGGTTGATTTTCTTTACGAAACATACGCGACGTAAACAGGAGCAAGCGCATGAAAGTATCGATTGACGAGCTGCGCGCGGTAACGCGGCGGGCGATTGCGGCGCAGGGTTTTGGCCCGGCAGACGCCGAGGTCGTGCTGGAAATCATCATGTACGCGCAACTGCGCGGCAACAACCAGAATGTCATCAAGCTGCTGGGCGCGGGCATGCCGGCAAACCCGGCGGCGGGCGAGATTAAAGTCGTCAAGGAAACTAAGTTGTCGGCGCTGCTGGACGGCGCCTGGAACCAAGGCATGGTCGTGCTGTCGCGCGCGACCCAGCTGGCGTTGGACAAGGCGCGCGCGAGCGGCTTCGGCATCGTCGGCACACAGCGCACGAACTCGCCCACCGGCGCGATTGGCTACTACGCGCGCTGGCTGGCGGACCAGGGTTTTATCGGCTTCGTCTGTTCGGGCGCGCCCGAGCTGATGGCGATGCATGGATCTTACGAACCCTTCCTGGGCACAAATCCGCTCGCCATTGGCATCCCGTCGGCGGGCCAGCCGCTGGTCTTCGATATGGCGACCGCGGCCATCGCCTGGTACGGCGTCATTCTGGCACAGGCCGAGGGCGAGAGCATACCCGAGAGCGTCGCATACGACGCGGAGGGCCGCCTGACCACCGACCCGCAAGCGGCGCTGGCCGGCGCTATCAAGGCATTTGGCGGCTACAAAGGCGCGGCGCTGGCGCTGATCGTCGAAACTTTGACGCGTCCGCTGGTCGGCGCAACCCGCAACGAAGATGGCACAAAGCTGGATTGGGGCAATCTGGTATTCGCGATAGATCCCGCTTTGCTCGCTGATGACCTCGACGCTTTTAGAGACGGCGTCAGCGACTTGCTGGGCCGCGTCAAGCGACTCAAGAAGCTGCCGGGCGTGGACGAGATCCTGATTCCCGGCGAACGCGGCGACCGCGTACATGAGCAGGTCCTGGCCGCCGGCACGCTCGAATTGGACGACCGCGTCTGGCGCGAGCTCAACGAAGTCGCGGATTCAGCCGACAATGCCGATTGAAGGCAGCATCCGTTCGTAGACTACGCCCGCCTGCCCGCGCCGGTCCGATGGCGTATTGGCCAGGCCGCCCTTCACAAAGAGGTGACTCGAGCCTTCTCCGCCGAGGTTTAGCGCGTCGACTGCGCCCGCTTCAAGCAGCCAGGCGGTCAATTCACGCAAGGTCGCGCCGGCGCTGTCCGCTGCCGTGTGGCAAGCGGGATCGCAGCCGTCTACCAGCGCCAGCAGCAGGTCCCCTTTCGGCATGATCGCCAGGGCGGTGCGGGCTTTGCGCGCGTCTTCCGAAGCCGGGTCCGTATGCACGGGCGTAATGCCGACCGTCTCGCCCTGGCTGGCGCAGTATTCCTCATCGCTGTCGCCGTTCGTCCAGACGTCCTCGCCGCCGCGCAACAGAATCGGTCCGGCCTGAATGCCGGAGACCACTGCTCGCGCGTCATCGGCGAACTCGTACTCGACCCAGGCATCCGCGAGGATGCGCTCGGAGCTGCCGGGCGGCAGCGCGCCGCTTTGCAAGGACAGCGCGAAGCCGTTTTGCGGAATCTGCAATCCGCCGCCGCGCTTCCAGCTCACGATTTGCCGGTTGACCAGGACAAATTCCAGGCGCTTCGCTTCAAGCGGCGTGCGATTGAGCGGGCGCCCGCTCTGCCGCAAGCCGCCGGCGCGCGTGTAGAGCGCAATCGGGCGTGAATCGGCCGGATTCACCTCGAAGGCATACGCGTCCGCGTCCTGGTTGCTCAGCGTGATATCGCCGGGCAAGAGCAAACGGATGTCGCCCAGGCCGAGAGTCTCAATGCGCCAGCAGTCGCCATCATAGAGCAGCGCCCCGCGCCGATAGACTGGCGGACGCAGTATGGTATTGGCGGTCGCCATCAAGCCGACTGCATCGCCGTAGCCGGAATGGCAGCTGATCAAGTCATCGTGCTCGTGCAGAAAGTGGGAGGTATTGAAGACGGCTTTTCGGTCGTGATTCTGGATGAAGTGCCGCACAAAATCGCAGCGGCCGATGCGCGCGAAATTGCGATGCGCGTCGAATGGGCTGAACAAGCGCGGCTGATAGCTGCCTCGTTCGATGTTGGGATATAGGTCGAGCTGAATTGCTTCTTCCAACCAGCGAATTATGGCGTCCGCGCGCGAGCGCCACTCGCTTTGCGGCGGCGGCAATTCGACCTTCCACTCATAGGTATCGCTGATGTACTCGTGCAATTGCAGCCAGCCTTCCGTCAGCAGCTTGCGCAAGACGTAGGTGATAAAAGAGTTGGCGCTGATAAATTCTTCGCCTTCGTCAGTGGCGTAGCTGAGGTTCGGGAAGAGCTGGCTGGCGCGCCGATCGGTCTGCATGGCGGTCCAGGTCAAGATATGCGGTCGCTCTTCGCCGCGCGCCTGCGCCCGCGCGTACTGCATGCGGGCGATGTCTTGCTGGCGCACATAGCTGTTCATCGGGTGCAGGTCTTCGAATTTGAGTTGATCGCTAGCGATCCGAACCCAGTGAACCCGCGCCCAGTCCCCGTCGTCGAGATGGCGCCGCTCGCTGCGATAGAAGGGTAAGCTCATGTTGGCGTCCTTGTTGAGGCGTCTGGATTTCAGTATAAGCTCAAAGCGGTCTGAGGCAAACCCGTCGCACGCTTGGAGATTTCTGCGCTTGCACGTGAGTACTGTGACCGAACTCGCGATATACTCACGTCTCCAAAATAAATGACAAGCCGTAGGGGCGACCAACCTGGTCGCCCGTCGCAGCGGCTGGATTCGTATTCGGGTGACTTGATCTGAAAGCCCAATGAGCGCTGAGGGCGGCTTACCCCACCCCCGGCCCCTCCCCGACGAGTCAGGGAGGGGAGCAAAACATTGAGCCAGGCAAGCTAATTTGTGACGATAGTGGCATAGCCGCGCGTATGTCTACGCGCACGCTATAAAAAAGCAGCCCCTTGCGGCGCGCCGGGGACGGCAATCCGCGACATGGAGCTAGCGGCTGCCCAGCGTGATCGGAATTCTTAATTCCTGCTCGCCGTTGCGCAGCACGTGGAGCGTCACCGTTTGATCGGGGCGGGTATGCCGCGCCAGGTATGTGATCAAGTCGTTCATCCCGCCGATTGGCGTCTGGTCCACGGCGGTGATGATATCCGCGCGCAGGCCAACCAGCTCATCGTCCAGGTCGAGCATGCGCGTGATTTCGTACAGGCCCGAGTCGGCTGCTGGTCCGTCATCCACGACTTCGCGCACGACCACGCCGCGGAAATCGCTGGGCAGGCCCAGCGACTCGATGGCGCTCAGATTGACATCAAAGCCGGAAATGCCCAGGTAACTGTAGGTCATCTCGCCATCTTCGATCAGCGCCTCGGACACCCGCCGCGTCAAGTTGGCCGGGATCGCGAAACCGACGCCGGAGCTGCTGCGCGCGCCGCTGATGATCTGCGAATTCACGCCGATGACCTCGCCATCGAGATTGATTAGCGGGCCGCCGCTATTGCCGGGGTTGATGGACGCGTCCGTTTGGATGACGCCGCCGACGGAGAATTCGGTCAAGCCCTGAATCGTGCGGTCGACCGCGCTGATGATGCCCGATGTCAGCGTCCAGCCCTGGCGGAAGGGGCTGCCGATGGCCAGGACAGTCTGCCCAACGGTCAGATTGTCCGAGTCGGCCAGTTGGATCGGCGTCAATTGCGCCGCCGGCACATTGACCTTAATCACGGCGAGGTCGGAGGCCGGATCGCTGCCCGCCAGTTCCGCGCGGACGATGGCGCCTTCGTAGAATTCGACAACGATTTCTTCCGCGCCGTCGACCACATGCGCATTGGTCACGATATGGCCGTCATGGTCGATGACGAAGCCGGAGCCGCCGCCTCCGCCGTCTTCTGTGGCGACGCTGATGGCGACAACGGCATGGCGCGCGTTTTGGTAAATCTCGGCGAAGATGTCATTGGGGTGGGTGACGATGCCGATAGCCTGGATGCCAGGCAGGGGCAGCGCGCCCAGCGCCAGCATGGCAAACAGCAGCGCGACCGCCACAGGGAATAGTACCGAACGGGTGAGAGTTTTCATCGCTCTTTCCTTTCATTGCGGAAGCAACAGAATGGTCATTGCCGCAATGCTAGAAAAGAGCTGTTAATTTCGCTTGTTCAATCTGATAAAAGCTTGTAAATCAAGCTTAGCCTTGGCTTAGGGGATTATGTGAAGCGCGGTCTGCCGGCCAGCCAGCCAGCGCATCTCGCCGCCGCTGAGCGCCGCGTCTTCCTCGAGCATGATGCGTGCGTCTCGTCCCGCCCATTCGGGCACGCTCTTGACGATATTCAACTCGATAGAATAGACAGTGTCATCGAAGAGGTGATATTCGCCGGCGCCGGGCACGCTGTCTTGCCGGTCCCACAGGCCAATCAGGGGGCCGGCGGCGTGGCCGTGATAGCCCAGCGGATGCGTGTAGATTTGGGCGCGTATGCCTTCGGCTTCCGCCCGTTTCAGGGCGCGGCGCAGGACTTCGTTGCCGCTTCGGCCGACTCGCATATCGTCCATGAGTATGTCTTGCAGGCGGTTGCCCTCTTGCAGCGCGGCGCGGATGCCGGCTGGGGCGTCGGTCTCGCCGGCCTTGAGGACGTAGGCGTGCTGCTGCTGATCGGTCGCCAGGCCCAGATAATGGAAGCCCATATCGCAGTGCAGCAGATCGCCGCGCTGAATCGTCACGCAGGGGCTTTCGATGAATTCAAAGGCGCTGTCCGGCGACTGCACATCGACGGTCGGCTGAAACCAGGCGCTAACTCCATGCGCTTGCATCGTCTGCCGCATCCACCAGACGACATCGTCGGTTGTGGTGATGCCGGGGTGAATGACTTCGCTGGAAAATGCGCGCGCGATGATCTGGTGGCCCAGCTCGACCAGGCGCGGATACGCAGCGATCTCTTCGGGCAGGCGCCTTTCCAGCCAGCCCACGCAGAGGCCCTCGGCGCTGACCAGGCGCGCTGCGTAGGGCTCGCCCAGCGCTTCGCTCAGAAGCTGGTGCTCGGTGTGCGAGATGCCGTCGCCGAACGCGAATGTCCGCGAAATGTTGATGCCGATGCGCTCGGGGTCGCGTTCGCGCACGAGCCGCGCCAGGCAGTCATGCTGCTCCTCGTTGTCGGGATTCCACACCGCGTCGTAGAAGCCCTCATAGCCGTAGCGCGAAACCGTCAGCCGCTCGACGCTGCCGTCGGCTTGGCGGGCGAAGAGCAGAATCGTGCGCCGGCGCGCCGACATCGATGTAGCCGGCAGCAGCGACATGATCACAGGATCTTCGTTGTATTCGCGGCAGGCTACGATCCACATGTCCAGCTTTTCGCGTCCCATCAGTTCCGGCAGCAGCGCGTCGAGCCGCGCCTTCAGCCAGCCGTCGCGCGCTTCGGCTTGGCGGCGCAAGGGCAGAATCTCGTTCAGGGTTGACATGCGTTTACCTTTCTCAGTGTTCGCGATGTCTAGGCGGCGGCGACCGCCGACTGCCAATGCAGCCTCAGGTCGGCCTTGCGCCGGCGATAGGCGAAATACAGAATGCCCAGTTCGAGCAACTGCCCGAGCGTCAAGCCGAGCGCCGCCGCCATAATGCCCGGCATGTCCAGCGCGATGCCGCCCCAGACTGTCAGCGCCGTCGTCACGAAGCCCAGGCTGATCGCTTGGTAGATGGTGGCTGTGCGCTGGCTGAGCATGAGCAGCGCCCGGAAATAACTCTGCAGCGTGGTCAAGAGCGGCACGAGAATCGCCGCTTGCGCGCCCAACTCAACCAGCTCGCGCAACGCTTCCGGCACGCCCAATACGCCGCCTACGTAGATTGAGATCAGCGGGGTGAAGGCGAATACCAGCATGAACGAGCTGAGCGCGAACCCGAGCCGCAGCGTGAAATTGCGGAGCAGGCGGTGATTGCGCTCGCTGTTGTCGAGGGAGATCACCACTTCTTGATAGGCCATGCCGCCCGCGCGCGTGGCGAACATGATGGACATCAGCACGGGCCAGGCGGCCAGGCTTTGCACGGCATCGGGCGTATTGGCCAGGCCGCGCTCAATCGCCGGGTAGATTAAGAAGCTGACCAGGCTGGTGATCGCCAAAGGAATGTGAAAGCGCAACACCTGGCGATAGGTCAGGTCGGGCAGGCTCGCCTGGCGAGGCGTGTCCAGCAGGCGGCGCACATCCGGCCTTGAGATGATATGCGTGTAGGCCGTCTCCGCCAGCACGGAAATCGCCAGCGCCAGCGCGCCGATCTGAGCGCCGGCGATATTGGTGATTGCGCCCAAAGCCACAGCGACGCTGCCGGAGACGAGCACGCGTATCGCCGTGCCAATGCCGACGTAATGCGTGTTGCCAAAGCGGATGACGATGCCCTGATGAAAACGCCGGTAGCCGATGAAGGCGCCCCAGCAAATCATGATCTTCATGCCGGGACGCGCCGCTTCGATGATGTGCGCGGGAATGTTGAGCACGGACCCGAGATACAGGTCCAGCAGAGGCGTGAACGCCATCAGCACGGCGATGCCGCCGACACAGAGATTGATGGCCAGCATAAAGCGCCATAGCCGCTGATAGCTCTGGCGGTCCCGCGCCAGCGCGTTGCTGGTCGCCAGCAGCATGATAATCGGCGTTTCGATGAGGATTGACAGCGAGAAGACCAGACCGAAGGCGGCCAGCTGCGTCTCTGAATCCGGCTTGCGGCTGATAACGCCTTGAACCCAGGGCGCCTCCAGCGCCATCATCAGCCAGGCAAGCGCCAGCGGAAACCAAAACAGCAAGATTTTGCGATAGGTCATGGAACTCGTTGTACAGTTGAATATCGGCTAAGCGTCTATGGTAACTGATTCGACGCTCCTGCGACAGCTCGCCCATCGGACCCCCATCCCCC
>VXLV01000102.1 GCA_009841405.1 Chloroflexota bacterium
ATTGGTCGTACCTTGGCGCCCTTAAAAACTGGGGCGGCGACTGTCTTGGTGGGGGGGCCGCGGTGGGAGGGCGGGTCGGGCGGTCCCTGCCGCGTCTTGGCGCTGGCCTGAGCGCTCTTTTACCACAGAGGGCAAGGAGAATAGACAGAGGACACCGAGTAGAGCAATCAGTTGCGTGAATGCCAGGGCAACCGTTGCTTTGCTGTGGTGTCTCGCATACGGCACTATCAGTACAATGCAGAACACCTTGTGTTCTCTGTGTATCCTCTTTTTCCTCTGTTTGCTTGATGGCTTAATTCCTCGCGAATGAGTTGGCGCTACCTGGTATCCGCAGCGGCAGGCTTTCGTGTCTGCAGTGGATTTAATTTGCCCTGAAGCTGGAATGACTTGGCGCTTTCGCCGGGCGCAGTCCGCCGGCGCGGTCATGGGCCGGGTTTGCGACGGCGCGACCAATGTGCCAGAATGCAGGCGGACAAATATTATGGATCGGAGCCAAAAATGTTCAATAATTCAATTGCGCGACGCTTGCTGTCAATGTTGCTTCTGGTTACCGTTTTGCTCTTGCCTGGTTTGCCGTTGTCCGCGCAAGATAGCCTCGCCGACGCGGCGGCCGCGCTGGCCGGCTCCATGGCCGAATACACGGTCAGCGAGAGCGACGTCAGCTTCAGCAACGAGGGCCAGGCGATCATGGCTACGCTGGCGCTGCCGGACGGCGACGGACCCTTCCCGGTTGCCCTGTTGCTGCACGGGTTCACCGGCGCGCGCCACGAACTCCCGGTCGTGGGCACGGACGACACGATGTTCAGCCGCGCCGCCCGCTGGCTGGGCGAACGCGGCGTCGCCAGCCTGCGCATCGACTTCCGCGGCTCGGGCGAGAGCGAGGGCGCCTGGGAAGACACCACCTTCAGCGGCCAAATCGCCGACGCGATCGCGGCGCTGGACTACCTGGAAACTGTGGACAGCGTTGACAGCGCCAACATGAGTATCATCGGCTTGAGCCAAGGCGGCCTGGTCGGCGCGGCGGCGGCCGGGCGTGATATGCGCGTCAGCAATCTCGTGCTTTGGTCGGCGGTGTCAAACCCGGTCATGAGCTACGGCATTCTGCTGGGTTACGACACACTGCTGACCGGCGTGGCTGCCGGTGACGAGGCCTTGTCGATCACCTTGCCCTGGGGCGCGGAAATCGGGCTGAAAGGGCCCTTCTTCGAGGACATATTCCTGGTTGACCCGGTCGCCGAAGTTGCCAGCTACGGCGGGCCGCTGCTGGCAATCGTGGGGTCGCGCGATACGACCGTGACGCCAATGCCGCATGCGGGCCAGGTCTTCCTGGACTATCACGAGGGCGCCGAAGCGCTGGTCGTGCTGGATGGCGACCACATCTTTGACGTCCTTGTCGGCGATGTCACAGCGGTGATCGATGAGGCGCTGGCCTACAGCCTGGCTTGGCTCCAGGCGAATTGAGGCCAGGGCGACTTGATGGAAAGCAGGGAATGACGACGTGAAAGCCATTGTACTGGATGAGCCCGGCTGCTTGCGGTTGGCTGATATTGAAGTGCCGACGCGAGTGGGCCCAAACGAAGCGCTGGCGCGCGTGCGGCGTGTGGGCATCTGCGGAACCGACTTGCATGCCTACGGCGGCAACCAGAACTTCTTCAGTTACCCGCGCGTCATGGGCCACGAACTGGCGGTCGAAATCCTCGCGATTGGCGCTGTCGACGGCGCGCTGGATTACACGGTCGGCGATACCTGCTGCGTCATTCCCTACTTGAATTGCGGCAGCTGCATTGCCTGCCGCCGCGGCAAATCGAACTGCTGCACGCGGATGCAAGTCCTGGGCGTGCACATCGACGGCGGCATGCGCGAACAATTCACGCTGCCAGCGGACAAGCTGCTTAAAGCCGACGGCGTCCCGCTTGAGCAACTGGCGCTGGTTGAGATGCTCTGCATAGGCGCGCACGCCGCCCAGCGCGCGCGCATCGCGCCCGGCGAAAATGCGCTGGTCATCGGCGCCGGGCCGATCGGCTTGGCAACCGCGCAATTCGCCAAGATCGCTGGCGGCGACGTGTTGGTCATGGAAGTCAACCCGGCGCGGCTCGAATTCTGCGCCGACGTCCTCGGCATCGACAAGCTGGTTGATGCGCGCGCCGACGCCATGGGGCAGGTCAAGGCGCTGCTGGGTGGGGAGCTGCCGACGCTTGTCTTCGACTGCACCGGCAGCGCCCGCTCTATGCAGGGCGCCTTCGACTATGTGTCGCATGGCGGCTCGCTTGTGCTGGTCGGGCATATCACCGGCGACATCGCGTTCAGCGATCCGCTCTTCCATTCGCGCGAAATGACCCTGCTTGCCAGCCGCAACGCCACGCCGGCGGACTTCGCCTGGGTCATCGAAAGCTTGCGCGCGGGCGCAATCGACCTGTCGCCCTGGATCACGCATCAGGCCACGCCGGAGAGCATCGTCACCGACTTTCCCAGCTGGCTTGATCCTGCGACCGGCGTGATCAAAGCCATGCTGAGCTTCGATTGAAGCGGCGCATATGCAAAGCACAGTAAAACTTGCAAATGTCGTCTCAAGAAAAACTTCTTTTACCACAGAGGAAAATGAGGATACGCAGAGGTCACAGAGGTTAATGAATTTTGTCGACACTGCTACAGTTTTCCCATCCAACAGATGAAATCTCTCGCCCGCATTCAATCACGTCATTGCTTTACTCGGTGTCCTCTGTGTATCCTCGGTGATCTCTGTGGTAAGAATTCTTATAACCCACTTACAATTGCTGAGGATCTATGAGCGCTGAGCCCGCCAAGCGGCGCATCAAGTGGTATCGCTCGCCAATCGCGGCGGAAGATTTGGCGCGGCTCAATCAGCGCAGCGACGCCCGCGGGCTGGCGCAGACGCTGGGATTCCTGGCGCTGCTGATTTGCAGCGGCGGCCTCGCCTGGGTCGCCGTCGGCCGCGCGCACTGGCTCGTCGTACTCGCTCTGATTTACCTGCACGGGGCGCTCTACGCCTTTCTGGTCAACGGCTTTCACGAGCTATGCCACAAGACCGTCTTCAAGACCAACGCGCTTAATGTCGCCTTTCGCAATGTTTACGCCTTCCTGGGCTGGTACAGCCATGTGTCCTTCTGGGCCAGCCATCAGGCGCATCATCGCTACACGCTTCATCCGCCCGATGACCTTGAAGTCGTCCTGCCGGTCAAGCTGACCCTGCGCTCATATCTCGCTTTCGCTTTCATCAATCCGCGCGGCTTCTACCTGCGCATGAAGAACGTGATCCAGCTCTGTTTCGGCGTCATCGACAGCGAGTGGGAGCGGGCGCTCTTCCCGCCCGAGAATGTCGCCGGGCGGCGGGCGCTCTTCCGCTGGGCGCGGCTGCTGCTGGCCGGGCACCTGCTGATCGCCGCCGTCTCGCTGATTCAAGGCTGGTGGATGCTGCCGCTGCTGCTGACATTGGCGCCCTTTTACGGCGGCGGCTTCCAGTACCTGCTCAACGAGGCGCAGCACATTGGCTTGTCGGATGAGGTGAGCGACTACCGCATCAATACGCGCACGATCCTGTTGAATCCGCTGTTGGGATTTCTCTACTGGCAGATGAATTATCACATCGAGCATCACATGTACGCGGCCGTGCCCTTTTACAATTTGGCTGAGTTGCACGCGTTGATTCGCAATGACCTGCCGTACTGTCCGCGCGGCGTGAGCGGGACCTGGGCGCAGATCCTGCCCATCCTGCGGCGTCAGCGGCGCGAGCCGGGCTACCAGTTCGTGCCGGAGTTGCCGTGATAGAATACTCACTGTTTGCTTTGGTCTTGGAGGTAAAGTACGATGGCGAAGATTCGCGTCGAATTTGAAGTTCCTGACCACATTGAGAAAGGACTAATGGATGGGACATTCAGTCGGTTCGGAGGCGTCATTCGCCGGACCGATTCCGGACAAATTGCCGCCATGTTGCATGAAGGCGGCAGCATGTCGCGAAATGTATCCTCAAGTCTGAATCTCTTGCCGTCTATACTGCGAGCCACAGGCATGAACGCTCGAACCATGGCTGTTGTTGCCGGGGCGGTTACCGTTGCTGGACCGCTGATTGATGTGGCAATCGTGGGCTATACTATTCACCGCTTGACCAGCCGCATTAGAGCTTTACAAGGAGAGATCGCGAGGATCTATGATCGACTTGACGAGCACTTGCAGCAAAACGCAAGTGTAAATCTTGGTGCAGCACTCAAATTTGCGGAGGCGTTTGTAGACCAGGACGACATTGAAGCAAGGAAAAAAATGCTACCTACAATCTCATTTCAACTGCTGGTAGCGGAAGAGTGGCTCTTGGCGGAACTCCGTAAGGCGGTGAGAAAGAAAAGGCTTTGTAGGGCTCAGAATCTAATGGCGGCTCTTTTCACCGTAAACACTATGGCAGCGCGCTGTTATCTCGAGGTGGGAGATTCTAAAGCAGCAACGTCGAGTCTGAACAAGAGTGTTTCTGAGATCAAACCGATCGTAGCGTTGCTAGTTCAGAAGCTGATTGGTAATCAACCTGCGTTGTATTTTCACAAATCGGTCAAAAGACATTACCTGGATCGGTACATCAACATTCGTGCTTGGTTAGACTGTGACGAGAACGTCTGGGAACAGGTAGTAAAGGAAGCTCGAAAAAGCTTTTGGAATGAGAAAGAGATTAAGCGTCTGTTTCGCAAGAAACAAATATTCTTGCACAAATGGAAAGAAATCCGCAAGAGACCCTTCTACAAGAGGCGTATCCCACAAGCGGAGCTACTTATCGAGAACTTCCAGCGATTTGAGAGCTACGCATTGGAATTGGAGTTTTCGGAGCAGCTGTCTCAGGACATGGACGAACTATCCGAAGAGGCTGCGAAGCGACTCGCCGATCACGGTGACCATGTTCTTGTGATAGATGAAGACGCGCTAGGCAGCGTGAATCGACTGACTGCATAAGTTGCGCAATCAAGCATCATAACTCCCAGCCGTGACATCCCCGCCCGTGCCCGTCCAGTTGGTGTGGAAATACTCCCCGCGCGGGCGATCCACCCGCTCGTAGGTATGCGCGCCGAAGTAATCCCGCTGCGCTTGCAGCAGATTCGCAGGCAGCCGCGCCGAGCGATACCCGTCGTAAAACGCCAGCGCCCCGCTCATAATCGGCAGTGGAATGCCATGCTTGACGCCCGCCGCCACCGTCGCCCGCCAAGCCGCCTGCGCCCCAATCACCGCCGCGCTGAAATAGTCGTTCAGCAGCAGGTTCGCCAGCGCCGGGTCCTCGGCGTAGGCTTCCTGGATCTTGCCCAGGAACGCCGAGCGAATGATGCAGCCCTCGCGCCACATCAGGGCGACGCCGCCATAATTCAGATTCCAGTTATACGTGCGCGCCGCATCCTGCATCAGCATGTAACCCTGTGTGTAGCTGATGATTTTAGCCGCGTAGACCGCTTGCTCCAAATCGCGGATGAAGGCAACGCGGTCGCCCTCGAATTCGACTTGCGGGCCCGGTAGCACGTTTGAGGCAGCCACGCGCTGGTCTTTGATGGCGGACAAGCAGCGCGCGAATACCGCCTCGCCGATCAGCGTCAGCGGCGTGCCTTCTTCCAGCGCCGTGATCGCCGTCCACTTGCCGGTGCCTTTCTGGCTGGCGACATCGAGGATCTTGCGAAGGAGCGGCTGCCCGTCTTCGTCAGCGTAGGCCAGGATCTCGCCCGTGATTTCTATGAGGAAGGACTCCAGGATGTCCCGGTTCCACGCCTTGAAGACCGCGCTGATTTCGCCTTCGTCCATGCCGAGCACAGCCGACATCAGATGATAAGCTTCGCAAATGAGCTGCATATCGCCGTACTCGATGCCGTTGTGCACCATCTTGACGAAGTGCCCGGCGCCGTCTTCGCCAACCCAATCGCAGCAGGGACTGCCATCGGGGACCTTGGCCGCCACCGCCTGCAAGATTGGCTTGACCGAGTCCCAGGCCGCGGGCGAGCCGCCGGGCATGATCGACGGGCCGTAGCGCGCGCCTTCCTCGCCGCCGCTGATGCCCGCGCCGATGAAGTAGAGACCATGGGCTTCGACTTCCCGCGTGCGGCGGATCGAATCCTTGAAATTCGAGTTGCCCCCATCGATGATGATATCGTCCGCGTCCAGCAGCGGCGCCAATTGCGCGATCGACTTGTCGACGGCGTCGCCCGCTTGAATCATCAGAATGATCTTGCGCGGCCGCTGGATTTTGGCGACGAATTCCTCTGGCGTGTAGGTCCCGACAATATCCGTGCCCGCGGCTTCATTGGCGATGAAGCGCGTTACTTTTGCGGTCGTGCGGTTGAAGACGGCGACGCGGTAGCCGTGGTCGCTGATATTCAGCGCCAGGTTCTGGCCCATGACCGCCAGGCCAATCAGTCCGATATCCGCAAGCTTCTCCATGCCGATGTGCCCTCCTCTTGGTCTCGCCGGCGCCCATTGTAGCAGCGCAGACCTGCTTTGACAGGCTGCAGCCTGGCTTGGGAACCGCGCTCGCCGCCGCTTTGTGCTAAACTGCGATTAACGGCAGGCAGGCCAGCGAGGCTGTTCGAACTATGCCCAGCGCGCCGGCGCCAAGGCGCAAACAGGTGACGTTGAAGGATGTTGCTGAGGCGGCTGAAGTCTCCAAGGCGACGGCGTCGCTGGTTTTGAGCAACAATCCGCGCATCTCTGAGTCCACGCGCCAACGCGTTTTGAGCGCGGTTGAGGCGCTGGGCTACGTTTACAATCAGCACGCCGCCAGCCTGCGCACCCAGCGATCATACACCATCGGCTTGATCATCACAGATGTCTTGAATCCTTTCACCGCTGAATTGACCTCCGGCGCTGAATCGGCGCTGGCCGCGCATGATTACAGCCTGGTGCTCGCCACAACCGACGATGACTTGGAAAAGCAGTCGCGCATCATCCGTACGATGATGGAGCGCGATGTGGACGGGCTGATACTAGGGCCAGTCGCCGGGACCGCGACGGCATCGCTGCGGGACATTATGAAACGTTGTTCGCTCGTCCTGACGAACCCGTATTATGACGAAGTCGAGGCGGATTGCGTCGGCATGGACGACGAGAACGGCACGGCGCGGGCGGTGCAGCACCTGGTTCAGCAGGGCCACCGACGCATCGCCTTTGTTGGCGGTTACCCGACCAGTTCCACGCGGCAGCGGCGACTGCATAGCTATCGCGATTCCTTGCTAGGGAAGGGCATCACTTTCGACCCGGCGCTTTGTATAGACAGCCCGGTCACCCGACGTGGCGGCTATGACGGTGTGCATCAGCTGTTGAGTTTAGCGGCGCCGCCCACGGCGGCCTACTGCTACAGCGACGTGATCGCATTTGGAGTCATGTTGGGCTTGCGCGCGGCCGGCAGGGAAGCCGGCGTGGATTTTGCCGTCATCGGCTTCGACAATGTGCCGGAGGCGTCGTTATGGCATCCCAGCTTGACGACCGTCTCGGCCGACCCGCGCGGGCTGGGCGAAAATGCCGCGCAACTCATTATGCGGCGAATTGCGGCGCCGAACCGGCCGGTAAGCAGAATCATTCAGCCATCGCGGCTGATCGTGCGCGATTCAAGTGCGAAGCCGGTCAGCCTGCCCGGCGGCTGAGTTTTTTCCAGGGTACGGCTGTCCAGCGTTCCTTGCGCTGCATGGCGTATTCTTTCGCCGGGAAGTCGGGCATGACTACACCGCCTTTCATCAGCCACTTATAACCGACATCGCCGCTGCGCCCGTTCTCCACGATATCGGGACTGCTCATGACGCCGGCGATGGCGATGCGGCCTTTCGCGCTGGTGTTGGGCGGGCTGTAGTGCCAAGCGCTGCTATGCCAGACGACCACGTCACCCGGCTCCAGCTCGATATGCTCGACGCCGTAGGTATCAATCATCTCGTCGATCCGCTCTTGGGGCAGCTCGCCGTGGATGCTGTCTTCGTACAAGACGTGCGGAACGATCTCGGTCTTGTAGCTGCCGGGGATCATCTGCAGGCAGCCGTTTTTGATGGTGGCCGGGTCGAGCGCCATCCAGAAGTTGAAGGGCTCAATATCGCCGTCGCGCCATAATCCGTTGTCCTGATGCCAGGGCGTGGCGCTGCCACTGCGCGCCGGCTTGAGAAAGCAGCTGTCATACTTGAGCAGGATGTCGTCGCCCAGAAAATAGCGCGCGATATCCAGCACCGGCTGGCCGCAATGCGCGTTGTGCCAGATCAGCGGATTGCGCTGATTAAATTTATTGAGCTTGCGGTAACGGGCGGCGCGCGCCTGTGGCGTATCGTCATTCATCGGATCCATCGGGTCGGCATCGGTCATAATGTCGTCCGCTTCCGGCATCAGGATCGCGTTTTTGATCACGCCCAGCATCTCCGCCGCCGTCTGTGGCGAGACGACATTCGACGCCGTGAAATAGCCGCGCTCTTCATAATTTCGCTTTTGTTCCGCTGTTGGTTGCCAGCCCATGTTTCCGTCTCTCCTCCAGTCCATTGCTTGCGCCAGCAGGCGCTATCTCAATTCGATATTTCCGATATCGGTGTCCGACGGCAGACCGCCCGGCTCAATCGCCAGCGGCGGATTCACGCGGTGAACAATGGTGTCCACAGTCAAAGCCAGCGCCGCCCCGCCGATCCCATTGCGCACCGCGCCCAGCACGGCGGCGGCCGAATCGACTGCGCCTTGCTGATGCGTGTCAACGAGGCGGCCGGCATTCAGGTCAAATCCTACGCCGTTTCCAGCCGCGGTGATTTCTTCGATGACCAGCCCGGGCGCTGCATGGCTGGCGTTATCGAGCAGCGCGCGACAGGGCGCTTCGGCCGCCACCCGCAGAATGTCCCAAGCCGCTCTTTCATGCAGGTCAGTGCTGTCCGCGCGGCGCTCGCGCAGGGACGCCCGGCAGCGCAGCAGAGCCGTCCCGCCGCCGGGCAGCGTCCCTTCCAGCAAGGCAGCGCGCATGGCCGCAATCGTACGGTTGATCATGTCAGTCTGATACTGCATTTCGCTTTCGCTGCTGCCGGCCGCGTAGACTACCGCCGAGCCGCCGCGCAGACGTCCGATACGCGCGCGCAGCACCATCCGTTGTCGTTCGTCATCGCAGCGCGAGAAGCGCGCTTC
The DNA here is from genome assembly GCA_009841405.1 of Chloroflexota bacterium. Taxonomy (GTDB): domain Bacteria; phylum Chloroflexota; class Anaerolineae; order Aggregatilineales; family Phototrophicaceae; genus UBA6055. Next base: position 9,109 of record VXLV01000102.1, read on the forward strand.
CAGCACCTCGACTTCGCGCTCGACTATGGTTTTGTCGCCGCCGCCGGCGATGATCCCGAAGCGATTGCGGTCGACCCAGGCCAGCTCGCTCTCTCCCAAATGCGCGCGCCTCACGCTAGACAACTTATGCCCGGTGATCGTGCGCAGGACGGTGCCGCCGGTGATCAGCGCCAGGTCTTCCAGCGCCGCCTCCTGCTCATCGAGCAGTCCAGGCGGCTCAAGATACACCAGTCGAAAGTCCTCCATGCGACTGTTTGCGCCTTGCGCGGCGATGATCTGCTCGGAGAAGGATTTGGCGACAATTGCCAGCGCGCCGCGGCCGGCTTCGTAGGTATTGGTGACAAGATTCACCAGCCCGTTTAAGTCGTCCAGTTCAAAGTCGCTGATCAGCCAGGCCGTGTCTTTCAGTTCAATGCGATTGCCGATGACGCCATCGAACACGATGTTGGATGGGACTGTGCTCTCCCAGTACGAACCAAGGAAGAACTCGTGGCCCAGGTCGCGCCCGCCCTTGCGGACTTCAATTGCGCTGTGCGGTCCGAGCAGGTCAAAGATGTCGGCCAGCGTAGCCGCGATGTCGCCATCGCCGCAGACGGCTTGCGCGAGGCGCTCTTTGTCCGCTTTGGTCTCCAGGGGCCGGACCTGTTGTCGCAAGTGGTCGAGCAAGAGTCGCGTTCCCGCTTCCAGCGCTTGCCGCAGCAGCATGGCGTTGCCGCCGGCGCTGATGAATCGCTGCCCCTCGGTGAATACGGTCTGAAACAATACGGCCGCCGTGGCCGCCCCGTCGCCATAGACTCGCCGTTGCCGCCAGAGGATTTCGCGCAGCAGCATCGCGCCTACATCGGCGTTGGCATCGGCCAATTGCAGGATGCGCCGCGCGATTGTCCCGCCGTCATCGAGCAGCTCGGGCGATCCGCCGCGGTTTTTGTCCTCCAGGGCGACCGGACCAGTCAGAGGTCCCAACGTGGGGATGACCGCCCCCGCCAGCGCGTCGACGCCGGCTCGCAGCGCCTCGCGCGTATCTGGCTGCGACAGGACGCGCGCCATGCGCCTAACCTTTCAGCCCGGTCAAAGTAATGCCTTCGATGAACGAGCGCTGCGCGAAGAAGAAGAAGATCACCATTGGGATCGTGAACATCGCCGCCGCCGCCATCAGCAAGCCCCATTCGGCGCCGTACTGTGTGAAATACAGCCGCAAGCCGATCGACAGCGTGTACTTGGTCGGGTGGCGCAAATAAACCAGCGGCCCGATGAAATCGTGCCAGGTGTGAATGATCTCGAATATGGCGACCGTGAGAATGGCCGGCTTGGAAAGCGGCACGGCGATTCGCCAGAAGATGCCCCATTCGCTGGCGCCGTCAATGCGCGCGGCGTCATCCAGCTCTTTCGGCAGTGTCATCATGAACTGCCGCATCAGGAAGATGTAGAAAGCGTTGCCGAAGAAGTTGGGCACAATCAGCGGCAGGAAGCTGTTCAGCCAGCCGATCTTGGCGAACAAGATATAAAGCGGGATCATGCGCACCTGGAAGGGCAGCATCATGGTGGCGATGACGATGATGAAGAGTACGTTGCGGCCGCGCCAGCGCACCCGCGCGAAACCGTATGCGATGAAGGTGTTGGACAGCACCGCGCCTATGGTGGCGAAGATGGTGTAATAGGTGGAATTCCACAGGTATTGCCAGAAGGGGATAGCCTCGGTGGCTTCCGTATAATTTTCTAGGCGGATCGACTTGGGAATCAGACGCACCGGCAACTCGAAGATATCAACATTTGGCTTTACCGAACTGCTGACCATCCAGACGAATGGCAGCATGAAGGTGATGCCGAAGACAATCAAGAAGGCATGCGTGCTGACCGATTTGAGCCGTTGCCGCAGCAGGTAATTGCGCTCTTCACTAGACGTCGCGCGCCCGCCAGGCGCCGTTGGCTGTAAGACCGCCATGCTAATTGCCGTTCCTAACGCTCATAAATGACTCTCCCAGCCAAAAACTTGAAGATAATCAATGTCAAGGCCAAGATGAGGAGAAACATAATCCAGGCCAGGGCCGAGGCGTAACCCATCGCAAAATCGCGAAAGGCGCGGTTGTACAGATTGACGGCGTAAAGCAGGGTTGAATTCGCCGGGCCACCCTGCGTCATTATGAAGACTTCGGAGAACGATTGCAGCGAGAATATGATTAAGGTAACGACATTGAAGAAAATCTGCGGCGACAGCAAGGGCAAGGTAATGCGCCTAAACTTCTGTGTGCCGGACGCGCCGTCGATATCGGCCGCTTCGTATAGAGAGCGCGGTATATCGTTGAAGCCGGACAGATATACGATCACCTGCCGGCCGCTGCCCCAGACCGCGATCAGTATGATCGACAACATCGCCGTGTCCGGCGAAGCCAGCCAATTGGGCCCCTTGATGCCGACCAGATCAAGCAAGCCGTTGATCAAACCGAAGCGCGGATTGAGAATCCAAATCCAGGTCAAGCTGGCCGCGACCACCGGCACCAGCACCGGGAAGAAAAATATCGTGCGATAAATCGACAGAAACTTGACGTTTAAGCTGAGCAGATAAGCAATGAAGATGTCAAATACGGTGGCGAATAATAGCAAGAGCGCGGCATATTTGATCGAGTTGCCAATGGAAATCCAGAAGAGCGGGTCGGCGGTGAACAGTTCAATATAGTTATCCAGGCCGACCCAGCGCGGCGTGAAATTGATGATATTGAAGTTGGTAAAGCTAAAATACAGCGAGGCGAAGAAGGGATACACGGTAAAGGCGACGAAGCCGATGATCCAGGGCGTCACAAAGAACAAACCCCATGCCGGCAAGTTGTCTGTGCGCCAACTGTTGGGTTGGCTGGCCGGGTCTCGCTTCAACTTGAACATAGATCGGCCCAAATTGTCCTTGGTTTGTAGGTGCAAGCCTTGGCTCGCCCGCCATTGACAGTGGTTTCAAAATGAGGGCGACACAAGTGTCGCCCCTACGGATGTACCCAGATCGGACTAACCCCGCAAGCGCTCAACCTCACGGCGGGAGCGCGCTACCGCGTCCGCCAGCACTTCCGCCGGGTCGGCATCGTGGAACATCACGTTTTCCGCAGCATCGTTCAGCGCGCCGCCAAAGAAGCCGTTGCCGCCGAAGCTGGGACGCTGCAGCGTATTCGGCAGGATTTCGTCGCGCGCCAGGATCGTCCAGCCGCCTTCTTTTTCGTCCACTTCCGGCAAGTTCGCCAAGGAGCGTCTTGACGGCATGACGCTGTCCGGCAGCGCCTTGTTGATCGCCACGAAGGGCGAGGAACTCATGAAGTTTGCGAAGGCGAAACCGCCGTCAGGATTGGCGCAGTTGGCGGGAACCAGATACATATTGCCGTTGGATGTGCCCGGGGTGGAATCATCGGCGCTTTCCAGCTGCGGGATGGGAACCACATCGAAATCGACATCGGGACCGTATTCGCCCATATCGTTATAGGACCAGCTGCCCAAGACCCAGAAGGTGATCAAGCCGGTGTAGTAGATGCCTTGCGGCGTGTTGCGACCGAAATTGTTGCCGCCGAAGGTGCTGGCATAAGCTCGCAGGTTCTCGGCGCCAAACTGATCGGCATACGACTTGTACCACTCTAACAGCCCGATCATGGCTTCTTCGTCGATTGCGATATTGCCCTCGGATTCATCCCAGAATTGGCTGCCGAAGGCCGCGCCCCAGTCCCAGATTTGCAGGCCCGGCACTGTAGGCGAGAAGCCAAGCCGGTTGATCGTTCCGTCATCAGACACATCATTGAGCGCCGCGCCCTGCTCGTCCAGCTCCGCGATCGTCGTCGGCGGGCTGTCGGGGTCCAAGCCAACTTCGCGCATGCGATCCTTGTTGTAATACAAGAATTGCACGATGGTCGAGATGCTCATGGCGTGCACATCGCCCTGGTACTTCATCTGGTCGAGCGTGGCGGGCCAAAAGTCGGACAGGTCAACATTTTGGGCGTCTACATAAGGCTGCAGGTTGGTCAGCGCGCCGATTGCGGCATTGCCAACCGTGCCGGACCAGCCGCGATGCACATCGGGCGGGGAGCCGGCCGCGGTGGCGGCGATCACGCGGTCGGTGATCTCGCCCCAAGGCACAATAATGTGCTCGGCCGCAAATTCCGGATTCTCGGCAGCGAATTGTTCAATGGCGCCCGTCATGGCGTCAGCCATGCGGCCCTGACCGAAACCTGTCCAGATTTCGACTTTAGTCTGGGCGCCGGCGGGCATGCCCTGCAGCAAGGCAGTAGCGGCGCCGCTGAGCCCAGCCACCTTCGCCATGCTCATGCCGGCAGCGCTGCTGCCCAGCAACTTCAGCATATCACGCCGGCTGATCTGTTTTTCGTGTCTTTCTGTCATTTCATGCTCCTCGAAAAAGCTCTTCTATCCGTATACCGAAATTGCCGCTTTTTTCACCGCGCCTCCTTTTGCATCAGCCGACGCCTTGGACTTAACATCAGAAATGTAACCTACGGTCACTGGGTTAACCGATTAACCTAGCACGCAGTGTAACGCGGACTCGTGATTCTGTCAAGCAATCTTAGACTCGGCATGTGAATCCTGACGGGCCCGCGGGCTTGGCGCCCACATTTGCAGTCCGAGTATGTCCGTTGCTGCCCTGATGATAGCAAGATATTGCGCAGGCTGCGAATTCTCGACGCGCGACCTCCGCTGACGCGAAGCTGGCGCGTACGCATGAATGGCGTTATTCTCCACCATCATTTGGCTACAGTTCGGAGAGAATGATGCCCGGGATGACAGGCGGCAAATTGCTGGCAAATACGGTCCACGGCTACGGCGTGACCCACGTCTTTTTCATGCCTTATATCGCGCCGCGCGCGCTGATGGAAATGGAGAAGCTGGGCATCAAGCGGGTGCAGACGCATGGCGAAAAGTCGGCCGCCTACATGGCGGACGCCTACGCCCGCGTCAAACGCGCGCCCGGCTTATGCATGGCGCAGTCGGTCGGCGCGGTCAATCTGGCGGCGGGTTTGCAAGACGCCTGGCTATCTTGCTCGCCGGTGGTCGCCATCACCGGCCGCGAGCATCAGCGCCACCAGTTGCGCCACGCCTACCAGGAAGTCGATCATCACGCGCCCTTCTCGGCTGTTACAAAATACAGCGCCTACGTGTCCAATCCGGCCGAGCTCTCGCATCATCTGCGGCAGGCTTTCCGTGCGGCCACATCCGGCACGCCGGGCCCGACGCATCTCGACCTGCAAGGCATCGACGGCGGCGCAGTCGTCAATGTCGAGGCTGATTTGACGGTCGAGGTGGACGCGCAGTTCGCCACGATTCCGCCCTTCCGACCGGCGGCCGAAGACGAGACCATCAGCGCGGCGCTTGAATTGCTGGGCGCTGCCGAGCGGCCGGTCATCGTCGCCGGCGGCGGCGTGACCGCGTCCGATGCCCGCGCCGAGCTCATCGCCCTGGCCGAGAAGCTGTCGATTCCGGTGGCGACCGCGCTCAACGCCAAAGCCATGTTCCCGGCCGATCATCCGCTGGCGGTCGGCGTGCCCGGTTCGTATTCGCGCGCCTCCGCCAATCAGATCCTTTGTGAAGCCGACCTGCTCTTCTACATCGGCAGCCACACCGGCGGGCAGCTCACCAACAACTACAGCGTTCCGCCGCCCGGCGCCCGCGTGATCCAGCTCGACATCAACCCGGCTGAGATCGGCCGCAATTACGCGCTGACCCTGGGAATGCAGGGCGACGCCCGCGATACGCTACGCAAGATGCTGGCGAGCGCGGCCTCCGCGCCGGCGCGGGAAGCCTGGATCGAGCGCGTGCAAGAGCGCGTACGCGCCTGGTGGGAGAGCGTTGGCGAGCACTATCACGCCGATGCCGTGCCGATGCGCCCGGAGCGCCTGTGCAAAGAATTGAGCGAGCAACTGCCACCGGACGCCATTCTCGTCTCGGACACCGGGCATTCCGGCATCTGGACCGGGACCATGCTTGACTTGCGTCATCCCGGCCAGTCCTATATCCGCTGTTCGGGTTCGCTGGGTTGGGGATTGCCCGCGGCCATGGGCGCAAAATGCGCCGCGCCCGACCGGCCCGTACTCTGCTTCACCGGCGACGGCGGCATCTGGTATCACATCGCCGAGCTGGAGACGGCAGTCCGCTGCGGCATCAACACCGTGACGGTGGTCAACAACAACCACTCGCTGAATCAGGAGCGCGATGGAGTGGAGACGATCTACGGCGGCACGACGCGCGGCTCGGACGAACTCTGGCTGTTCGACGACGCCGACTTCGCGGCCATCGCCGAGTCCTTCGGCTGCCTGGGCCTGACGGTGACCGAGCCGGCCGAAATCGCCGGCGCCCTGGAGCGCGCCTTCGCCGCCGACCGCCCGGTTGTGATTGACGTGAAGACTGATGTCGAGGGCATCGCGCCGCTGGCCTGGACGCCGGGCTGAAATCTCAAACACTGGACTATGTAAGGGCGAGCCTTGGCTCGCCCGAACCAGCGCCAAGAAATGCAAAGGCGATCCAAAAGGTCGCCCGCATGAGCGCGGCAGGACTCGAACCTGCAACCAATTGATTAAAAGTCAACTGCGCTGCCATTGCGCCACGCGCCCGAACAGCCCTGCAGTATAGTCGCGCGCCCGCCAAAACTCAAGCCCAGCTTGCCGCGCGAGCGGTGATCTAAATCGACGTGAATACTGCGCCAAATGAACGCCATCTCTCTGTGTCCTCTGTGTATCCTCATTTTCCTCTGTGGTGAGAAAACCCGTGACACGCTCGCCGAGAGAAAGCTAACCGCTCTCGCGTGTCGCCCGAATCCGCGCCAATACCAGCGCTGAGTTAAATTGTCCGAATCTTGATGTCCCTATATACTGAGTGTTGATTTGAAGGATTGTACTGAAAATCTCACTCCGAGGGATCTATGGCGCAGCTACAACCCCTGGAAGCGGCTGTCACGTCGGTAGCGGCCTTGCCCCTGCGGCGGCCGGGGCGTCCCGTCGGCCGCGACGACCTGCTGCGGTCGCTGCTTCTGCGCCTGCGCCAGCGACAGCAATTGGTCTTGCATGGCGCGGCCGGCGCCGGAAAAACCACCATAGCCGCTACGATCGCCAATGTCTACTTGCAGCAGCATGCTCGCCCCGTCCTCTGGCTAAACGCGCATAACCCGCCCCTGGCCGAGCTTGTCGCGCGCGTCGCCCGCGCTTACGGCGACATAGACGCGGCCAACGCCGACAACCCCTTGAGCCAAACCGGGGTCGTTAGAGCGCTGCTGGCGAAAAATCAGCCCCTGCTGGTCCTCGATGGCGAAATCGAATCGGGGACGCTGGCGGCATTTGTCAAGAACTGCGCTGAGAATGCGACCCTGGTGGCGACGAGCACCGCGCCGCTGGCGCAGGGAGACTGGCGCAATCAGCCAATTGGCAACCTGGCGGAAAGCGATGCCCTGCGCTTGTTCAAGCAGAAGGCGGGGATCAAGAACGGCGAATCCGACGCCGATATTCAGGCGCTCGCCGCGCAGCTCAACTATGCCGCCTTCCCGCTGACTTTGGCCGCCCGCAGCATGGTCATCGCGCGGCAGACGCCGGACGCGTTCAGCGAAACTGTGGCGGAAGCGCTATCAAGCTATGACGATGACGCCACGCTCGCCGCGCTGAATATCAGCTTTGACGGGCTCAACGAAAGACTGCGCGAGCTGCTGCTGTTCCTTGGCGCGACAATTCGCGGGGAGGCCTCCGTCGCCTATCTGAACTTGCTCAGCGGCATCGCGACCGAGTCCATCGACATGTCGATGACCATCCTCTCGCGCCTGTTCCTGGCGGAACGCTATCAGCGCGCCGGCGAAGCCTACTATCGTTTGCACTCAAGCGTGCATAGCTTCCTCACCGACTGGGCAATTGAGCGCGATCGCTTTGACGCCTTGCGCGCCGACATCCTTGATACATCGCGGGATTACCTGGATGTGCACGGCCGTTCCGACGACGCCGTCATCCGCCTGGCGGCTGAGATGGAGAATCTGCTCGCTTCGGCGGAGTGGGCGGCGGGCAACGGCGACCCCGACCTGGCGGGCGATCTGGCCGCTGCAATTGCCCCGCTTGAAGGGCTGCTGGCGGCTGAAGGCTACAACTACGAATTGTTGCGCCTGCGCGCCATCCGCGACGGCGAGCGTCTCGAATTCGACGATCCGCCGCCAGCGGAAGAACCGGAGGCAGCGACGGCCGCCAACGAGACCGAAGCGCATGAAGCCGCGGACGAGCCCGACGATCTGTCTCTGCTTGATGCCGAGGCGGACGAACCGTCGCTGCTCGACGGCGAAGACACGGCCGAGGTTGACGCGGATGACCCGGCGGAAGCGGACGACTCGACATTCGTCAGCCTGGACGACCGCGATCTGCAATCGGTGAATATCGATCAGCTGCGCACGGCGCTGAATGTCGCCAGCCAAAACAACGAGACCTCACGCCAGTTGCAGATTCTCAAGGCGATCGCCCGCATGCAAATCAGCCAGGGGCGGGAGAAAGAAGCGGTCGCCACCTACGGCGATGTGCTGGAAATCTACGAAAACAGCGAAGACAAGGACGGCGTGCTGGAAACGCTCGACATGATCGCGGGACTGCTGGTCAGCAGCCAGAGCACGCCGGCCGCCATTGAGCAAGTGAAGCTGCGCACGGCCCTGTCCTTCGCGCGGCAGCATGAAGACACAGCGCGCGTCTTGCAGATTCTGGACGCGGTCGGCAAAGTGCAGATCGGCCAAGAGCGGCAGAAAGACGCGATAGCGACTTACAACGAGGTGCTGGCGATTCACGAGGGGCAGGGCGATAAGGCGGGCGTGCTGGAAACGCTGGATATGCTTGCCGGTCTGCTGGTGCGCAGCGAGTCGGCTGTATCCGCGCTGCAACACGTCCAGCGGGGCCTGCACCTTGCGGACGAATTGGCCGACGATGAAGCGGCTATGCACCTGCAAATCTCGGGCGGCGACGCCCACTTGGCATTGGGCGAAGCGTCGATGGCGGTTGAAGCTTATGAGCGCGCCGTGACCAAAGCGCGTCACCGCGATGACTTGCAGAACGAGGCGCTCATTCTTTATAAGCTGGGCATGGCCTATTTGGAGGCCCATCAAGAACGCCGCGCCATCGAAATGCTGGAAGACGCCAACGACCGCTTCAAGCAACAAGAAAAACGCGATATGGAAGGCCAGGTCTTGCGAGGGCTGGGCACGGTCAATGTGCAGCTTGAGCGCTGGAGCGAAGCCGTCAACTTCCACACCTCGGCGCTTTATATCGCCCGCGAGCTCGGCGACCGCGTCACCGAAGCCGAGCAGTTGCGCCATCTTGGCCAGATTCTAACCAGAGCCGACCGCCTGCCCGAAGCCTTGACCCGCTTGCGCCAGGCGTTGCACGTTGCTTATGAAGAACAGGACGTGGCTGATATCGTTGCCGTCATCGCTGAACTCGTCAACTTGATGATGCGCAATCTGTTCCTGTCATCCATTGCCGAACTGCTCATCAATGACGGCTTGACCTACAACCCGGACGACCGCGAACTGCTCCGCCTCAAGAATGAAGTGGCCGGCGCCAAAGAACGCGCCGCGGCCCGTGGCGTCGCTCTGGCCGTGGTCGCCGGCACCGCCCGCGAGTACGCCGCCAACGCCTACAACTACAACTAGCGCGCTACGTCCGCGCCACCTTCAGATTGCTTCAGCAGACTCGATCAACGCTAATTCCGCCGCGCGTGGATGTAGTCGGGCAGATGCTCGAATACCTCGGTCAGTTCGATATGATGATCGAGGTGTTCGCCGATTATCTCGAAAGGCGACATCTGGCGCTCCTCATCGAAGACGATCATCCAGCGGTCGCTGTTGACTTTGACCCAGCGCCCGCCGTAATTGTGACGAATGGACTCGCCGAAGAAGGCGCCAAATTTCTCCTGCAGAAGAGATTTCTCGCGCTCGTCTAACTGGGCGCGATGCTCCTCAATGTAGGCGTCCAGCCATGATACGGAATCCGCCGAGTAATCCAGCTGGATGTTTTCTTTCTCGCTGAGCACGTCGATCACCAACTGGGCGTCTTCCCGTAGATCCGTAGATTTAGCCGCTGTATTCAAGACACTTGCTCCTTGTTGCCGCTAGTGAATCCGGCGATTATGACTCTTGAGTCGCAGGCCGCGCGCGACCCACGCTGATAGGGACAGGCTGACGCCGCCCGTTCTTACTTGCGCTCCTGGCAACAAAAAACCAATTGACTGAATTGGTTCAATGAGGCTTATCGAAGTCTGCCAGAGCGAGCAACGGGATTCGAACCCGTGACCTTTTCCTTGGCAAGGAAATGTTCTACCGCTGAACTATGCTCGCAATCTGCAAACAGTATAACGAATGCGCGCCGGTATTGGCAAGCCCAATCTTTGGCGGGCCGCGGCGGCGCCTGGGAATCCGCCGGGCATTCCGCGCTATCGCTGGCGGCCTTCCTTTATAATTGACGTATTGTCGACGGCGCAGCCTATATGAAGATGTTCGATTCCAGCCAGCGCTACAAATTCCTCTTCAACCCCTACGACCGCGACCTCGTCTTGTCCATCGACGGTGGCGGGATGCGCGGCGTTATAGCTCTGGCGATGCTCTGCTGGCTGGAAGAACAGACCGGCAAGCCGGCTAACGAACTGTTCAAGATGGTCGGCGGCACCAGCACCGGCGCCATTATCTGCGCCGGGTTGGGCTTGGGCATGAGCGCGCGCGAGATCATGGACGAGGTCTACAAGGCGCGCTTGCCCAGAGCTTTCAGGCGCGCCAAACGCCTGCGCTGGCTGCGTTTCCTCTTGAATGGCTTGCGTCATCTCTATCCCTACCGACCGTTTCTGAAGTCCCTCGGCCCGCTGGGCGAGGGCAAGCGCATGGCGGATCTCGACGGCCCGACGGTGCTGCTGACGACCAAAGACCTGCGCACCAGCTCGACCTACTACATCATCAACCGCGGGCCGGGCGCGCCCCTCTTCGCCGATTGGCCGCTGGCCGGCGCCGTCGCCGCCAGCGTAGCCGCGCCACTGTTTTTCCCGCCGGTGCATGGCAACCTGGTCGACGGCGGCGTCGGCTCATTCGGCAATCCCTGCCTGGCGACCGCGGTGGAAGCGGTCGAGTACCTCGATTTGCCGGCGGATAAAGTCCTGCATATCTCGCTCGGCAACGGCTACTTCCCCAATTCTTATGGCGAAGGGGCGGGCAAGGGCTTCTGGCTGAAGTCCTGGATCGAATACGTGATCGCCGAAGGCCTGGACGACGCCGCTTTGCAGCAGGTCTTCATAACGCGAGCGATATACAGGTCAATGGACTTCCGGCGTTACAACCCCGAGCTGACGGCGCATAATGTCAGGCACAACCTCGATTTGGACATCGGCGATATTGACCCCGGCACGCTGGCGCTGGATAGCTGCTCGGCGGCGGAAATCGAGTTGATGGAACGGATCGGCTACGCCTACGCGTCCAAGATCGATTGGATGAAAGAGCGGGCGCTACCCTGGAATACGGTCGGCGGGCATGCCGAGCCCGGCTACGAGCACAGCGACTGGACCAACTCGCCCTTCGCGGCGCAGAAGTTTTAGCCCCGCCGACTATAAAATATGTAGGGGCGACCCTTGGGTCGCCCGCCTGCCAAAAGATTGAGGCGGCTCGTACAGTATTCGGAAGGAGGCAATCGAAAATGACGATCTGGCGGACGGAAGTTGACAGCGATTACAAATCCCTTGGTTACGACAATGAGCGCCATGTGAGGCAGATAATGAGTTACGAACGCGGGGAATTGTCTGAATGGAGTCCGGTGTATGTACAGGTCGTGGATGAATGGGGATCAAATCACGAGCGCATGCCTAGTTTTCCCGGATTATCAATGGATATAACATGTAATGAAGAAACAAAGTCGATACTCGATGGGTTGCTCCATGAGCATGTGGATTTTCTGCCTCTGGCTTCGCATACGATTAGAGATGACCAATACTACATCCTATATCCGAAGACGATACTGGACTGTCTGGATCACGAGTTGTCTGAGTTTAGGCGGATGCCCTCAGGGTACATAGTGGGTGTCCCCAAATACGTGTTCAAACCCGACTGTATAGGTACCACACCGATCTTTCGGTTGCCGATCGCGGGCAGTCCGATTGGCCGACCCTATGTCAACGACAGATTTAAGCAGCTAGTCGAAGACAACAACTTAACAGGTCTGGAATTCAGCAAAGTCTGGGAAGGTTAACCGCCTGCCTCATTACGCAGCATCCCAACCCCGCGACCCGTACTAAATGTAGGGGCGACCCGATGGGTCGCCCGCCTGAAACGCTATTTCTGCGAGCATAGGTTTGTCGTATGACCGCATCCATGGTACTTCCAGTAAAATGCGACTATGGACGCAGGGAGAGGCGCGATGAGACTACTCTGGATAGTAATCTTATGCTTGTGCGTTGGTCTGGTTGGCGCAGAAGATGACCGACTGCCAATGCTTTGGGGCAGCCTGGACTGGAGCTCGGATGGTCGATTTATCGCGGTAACCACCGATAAGGGCGTCCATATTCACGACGGCGAAGACTTGTCTCTGTACAAGGTATTGACTGATACGCTCACAACTGCAATCAAGTGGAGCAATGATGGCTTAAGGTTGGCGTTTGCCTCTAAAGTTGGAGCAGGTGTCACTGTTTGGGATTTGGCATCGGAGGAAGAAACTCACTTGACCTTACCTGGTGTACATGAGCCGGTTCAGATCTCGAGTATACAGTGGTCGCCAGAGTCCGAATCCGTGGCCGTGGCGTTTGAACAGGAAGTCCAAATTCATGATCTTGAGCGATCAACAGTACATAGCAGGCAATCCTTTGAAGCCTTCCGACGCCTCGGTTTGCCGCAGATAGATTGGCGCCCCGGTGGTACAGAAATCTTGTCAGGTCCCTTTGTCAATGGCTTGGCAATAACGCATCGCTATACGGGCATGCTGATCGACTTCATTTGGAATATGAATCCCGGCAACAGCCCATTTCGATGGAGCCCTGACGGTAACATGATTGCTGCGGGGGGAGATCCTGTATCTGTATGGAGAGTGAAGCCTGGCCATCCTTACAACGAATGGGGCGAAATCGGGGGCGAGTTAATCAATCGACTCGACTATGAGCCAGGGCGCCTGCAGGGACTGAGCTGGCATCCCAACGCTTCGAAAATTGCCTTTGTTTTCACGCATGCCGAATCGGGATACCCGCCAAAACGGGACTTCTCGCGTGACGGCGCGCTAATCTGGGATATATCTACACACCGCACAATTCTGATCCCGGGAGTATTCCTTATCGATCTCTTCTATCACACAGACAAGGTCATTGAATGGAGTCCCGATGGGAGCAAGCTCGCCGCATTGAGCAGTGACGGACGCATCGTAATTTGGGAGGATCATACTTTTCAGGTCGTTGCCGAGTACGGCGGCTATTTTTCAATTCTGGACTTTTAGTCGAGGACACTCTAGAGGCATTAGATAACTGGAGCTGACGCAGATTTCATCCGCACAACGTCACAGCCGTGTTTCCACGCAACATTGTTGCCTGTCTCGTATATTAACCATCCCATCGTGTATTTTGAAAACGTAAGGGCGACCCAATCGGTCGCCCCTACAAATTTACTGTGTTGAATACCCTCGTGCATATCGCGCCCCGTAGTAACCAGCGGGCGAGGAGGGTTTTGCGCTGAGAGCTAAATGCTGAAGTACAGCTCGAACTCGTAGGGATGCGGGCGCATGGCGACGGCGTCCTGGTCCTCGACCTGCTTGTAGGCGATGTAGTTCTCAATGTACTGCTCGTTGAAGACGCCGCCCTCGAGCAAGAAGTCGTGATTCGCTTCCAGCGCGCGCAGAGCTTCGCCCAGATTGCCCGGCATCACCGGCGTCTCATGGTCGCCTTCGTACAAGTCGGCTTCGGATGCCGCGCCGGGATCAATCTGGTTCTTGATGCCGTCGATGCCCGCCATCAGCAGGGCCGGCATGGCCAGGTAGGGATTGGCGGCCGGGTCGGGCCAGCGCGCCTCGACGCGTTTGGCTTTGGGATTGTTGCTGTACATCGGGATGCGGATGCCCGCCGAGCGGTTGCGCGCGGAGTAAACCAGGTTCACCGGCGCTTCGTAGCCGGGCACCAGACGCCGATAGCTGTTGGTGATGGGGTTGGTGAAGGCGGCGCAAGCCGGCGCATGCTTGATCAGCCCGCCGATGTACCAGAGCGCCATCTGGCTCAAGCCGGCGTATTGATCGCCGCCGAAGAGCGGCTGCCCGTCTTTCCAAAGCGACATGTGCACGTGCATGCCGGAGCCGTTCTCTTCAAAGAGCGGCTTGGGCATGAATGTGGCGTGAAGGCCATTCTCGGCCGCGACATTCTTGACGATGTACTTGTAGGTCACCATCATGTCGGCCATTTCGAGCAGGGGCGCGTACTTCAGGTCGATTTCGGCCTGGCCGGCGCCGCCGACCTCGTGGTGATGCACCTCGACTTCCATGCCGACATCCATCAGGCGCTGCACCATTTCGGCGCGCACGTCATGCGTCTTGTCCAGCGGCGGCAACGGGAAGTAGCCCATCTTGATGCGGTTCATGTGACCCTGGGCCGGGTCTTCGTTGCCGCTGTTCCAATCGCCCTCGAAGGAATCGACCCGGTAGAAGCTGCTGTTTTCCGATGTGCTGTACTGCACATTGTCAAACATGAAGAACTCGGCTTCCGGGCCAAAGTAGGCGATATCGGCCAAATCCGACTGTTCCTTCAAATAGGCCTCGGCGCGCTTGGCCACGCCGCGCGCGTCAAGGGCGTAGGGCTCGCGGCTGATCGGGTCGTGCGCGTCGCAGTACATCGCCAGGGTCGGCAGATTGAAGAAGGGGTCGACGTAAGCAGTGCTCAGATCGGCCAACAGAATCATGTCCGATTCATTGATGGCCTGGAAGCCCTGAATACTGGAACCGTCAAAGCCGAAGCCGTCTTCAAAGGCGCCTTCATCGACCGACTGAATCGGCATGCTGAAGTGCTGCGGCACGCCGCGAATATCGACAAATCGCAGATCGATCTCGGCGATGTCATTCTCACTCGCCCAAGCCAACAAGCTGGCGGGCGACTCTGTTGCGGACGCGGGGGGGACAAGGCTTGCCATTTCCATTCATCCTTTTGCTAGAAGCGTGCGTATTGGTAACCGCGCCATTGTATTGGGCGTTTCTAACATCATCCACTGCGAATTTTATGGAATTTGCGCCGCATTTTCTGTTAATTGTAGCTAAACCCGCTTCTTTAACTCGGCGGCGCGGCGCGGGGGGGGGGGGGGGGGGGGGCGGCGGGGCCGCGCGGCGGGGGCTAGCCGATGGCTCGCCCCTACAAGGCTTGTCCGGTACTCTCTGAGCCGCGTTCCACCCTAAGTTTACCCCCCTCGGTTCCCCCATTAAAATGGGGCGATGACTACTGCTCTGGCGAAATCGACGCTGTTGCGAGGGCGAGCCAATCATCGTCGTATACCGATTCTCAAACATCGTGTAGATTTCGCGCCATTTCAGCTCCCCTTCGCTAGCTTGCTGGATGCTCGCCATAGAGATGGCGAGAAGGGGCCGGGGGATGGGGTAGCAAACGCGCATCATCGTGACCCACTAGCGGGCGAGCCAGTGACTCGCCCCCACAGCGTTTCGATGATTTTGCCGGCGATGCGATGCGGTCTAGCCGTCTCTCGTTGCAGGCTGTTAGCATGACGCGAAGCCGGAAGAGTGGAGTTGAGGAAGGCTGCAATTGAAGACCGTACTCAAGTTTCTGATCGTCATCGTCCTGCTGCAGGCGCCGCCGGCCTTGGCGCAGAATGTGCCGCTGCTTGTGCCCGAGGTACTGAACGAATTCCCGCACGACAGCAGCGCCTTCACGCAGGGCCTGCTCTGGCACGAGGGCTTCCTATATGAATCGACCGGGCTGTGGGGGCAATCGTCTTTGCGGCGCGTCGACAATGAGACGGGCGTGCCGGAGACCATAATAGCGCTCGACGAAACCTACTTCGCTGAAGGACTGGAGCGGGTTGGCGATCGGCTCATCCAGCTGACCTGGCAAGCCGGGCTGGCCTTCGTCTACGACATTGACACGCTCGAACGAATTGACACACTTGAATACGACGGCGAAGGCTGGGGTTTGTGCCATGATGGGCGCTACATCTTCATGAGCGACAGCACATCGCGGCTTTCGATCCGCGAGCCTGAGTCCTTCCGGCTGATCTTCCGCGGCGCGGTCACCCTGGAAGGGCAGATTATCCCGGCGCAGCTGCTCAACGAGCTTGAGTGCGTCGGCGAACATGTCTACGCCAACGCCTGGAATACCGACTACATCTTCCGCATCGACAAGTACACCGGCGTCATAACAGCGGTCATTGACGCTTCCGCGCTCTTGACCGCCGCCGAGCGTGAGTCGCTTTCCGGCGGCAGCGTGCTCAATGGCATCGCCTACAACCCGGAGACCGAGACCTTCTATATCACGGGCAAGAACTGGCCCAAACTGTTTGAGGTGGTGTTCGTCGAGCGCTAGACGCCGGGCATTTGGCGCCAATTGATCATTCGTCACTGGCCATTATTTGACTAATGAGTCCAGAATGGATACACTACTTTACACGCAAACTTAACTGTAAAGGGAAGAAATCATGACACACAGACTTGTTCTTTTTCTCTTTGTGATGGTCCTTGCTACCGGCGCGTTTTCGCCGGCGCTCGCACAGGATGTGATCGAGCTGGAGGGCTGGGTGGCATTCAGCGACCATCGCTATGATTGGGCTGTTGATACGGCGGAGCGCTTCAACGCGCTGCATGACGACATCAACGTCACGATGCTGTCAGTGGCGGATTACGACACGATCGTCAACAACTATACGCTGGGCCGCGAGGACGGCACCTATCCGGAAATCGTCCAGCTCTTTGACGCTGCGCTGCAATTCGCGGTGGATTCCAATTGGTTCGATTTCGCCGAAGATATTATCGCCGGTCGGGATGAGGTGCTGGGACATCCGGTGAACTTCGATGACATCATCCCGGTCATCTCCAATTACTATACGGTGGATGGGGTTTGGGCTTCGGTGGCCTGGAATACCTCGACGCCGATCATGTACTACAACGTGGACGTGCTCGCGCAGGCCGGCGTTACGGAGCTACCGCGGACCTGGGCGGAGGTCTTGGATGCTTGCGCCGCTTTGCAGCCTCTGGTTGATGACGGCACGATTTCGGCTTGCGCCTCCTGGCCATTCTCCGCCTGGTTCATTGAGCAATGGACGGCGCAGCAAAACGAGTACATGGTCAACAATGAAAACGGCCGCGCCGCCCGGGCTACCGAGTTCAACCTCGATAACGACGCTTACCGCGCCATCGCCGAGTTCTACCGCGAACTGTACACCAACGACTACTTCATCTATGAAGGTCAGGAGCAATGGGGGCCGACTACGCAGAATTTCATCTCCGGCAAGGTCGCCATCCACATGAGCAGTTCAGCCGGCGCGCGCGCTGTCAGTGAAGGCGCCGCCGCCACCGGTTTCACTCTGGGAACCACCGGAATGGCGTACAATCAGGACGCGCCGGACGGGTGGGTTGGCAATATCCTCGGCGGGGCGACGATGTATATCAGCAACGGCCTTGAGCCTGAAGTCCGCGACGCGGCGATGGCCTTCCTGCTATTCTTCAGCAACACGGAGAACAGCGCCAGCTGGCATACCGCTTCCGGTTATGTGCCGGTGCGCAACAGCTCGATTGAACTGCTGAAGAACCTGGAACCGGGCAATGATTTGCTTTGGGACATCCCCAGCGGCGGGCGCGTGGATATTGAAGACGCGGACTGGTACGCGGCTAACCCGAACTTCTTGACCGCCAGCACGCAGCTGGGCGATTCCACGGTCAATAACGCCACGCGCGGCTCGACCTACGGCACCTTCCAGCAGAGCCGTCCCTACTACA
>VXLV01000086.1 GCA_009841405.1 Chloroflexota bacterium
TCCTTCTTGACGCGTGGGTTCGTCAACCTCTATCCCTCTCAGGGGCGTGGGGTTGGCTAGCGGGCCGACACGGTGTCCTGTACCAGCGAACTGTATTGGTCGGGCCGGCGATTGAAATAGAAATGCCAGGTGTCGCGCACCTCTTGAATCACATCCAGGTCCAGGTCGCGCACGATCAGTTCTTCATCGTAGGCGCTGGCGAGCTCGCCGATGAATTGCCCTTTGGGATCGCAGAAATAGCTCTCGCCATAGAAGTCGTCGTCGCCGTATTCTTCAATGCCGACGCGGTTGCTGGTGCCGACATAGTAGGTGTTAAAGATGGCGTGGGAGGTCTGCTCGATTCGCCAAAGATGCTGGCTCAAGCCGCGCGAAGTGGCAGAGGGGATGAAGACCATCTCAGCGCCGTTCAGACCGAGGGCGCGGGCGCCTTCCGGGAAGTGCCGGTCGTGGCAGATGTAAACGCCGACCTTGCCCACGGCCGTGTCAAAGACCGGGTAACCCAGATTTCCGGGGCGGAAATAGAATTTCTCCCAGAAGCCTGGCAGGTGCGGGATATGCGTTTTGCGGTACTTGCCCAGGTAGCTGCCATCGGCGTCGATGATAGCGGCGGTGTTGTAATAGACGCCAACGCCGTCCTGCTCGTAGACCGGGACGATCAAGACCATGTTCAGCTCTGCCGCCAGTTGCTGGAAGCGCTGCGTGGTCGGGCCGTCTGGGACGGGCTCGGTGAAGGCGAAGAATTGCGGGTCTTGCACCTGGCAGAAATATGGACCGTAAAACAGCTCTTGGAAACACATAATCTGCGCGCCTTGATCGGCGGCTTGATGCGTGTAGTCGATATGCTTTTGGATCATGGAGTCTTTGTCGCCGGTCCAGGCGGCTTGCAGCAGGGCGGCGCGCACGATTCGTTTGTCGGTCATGGGGGTGGTCCTTTCGCTTGCCGGTTACATGTATCGGAGGCTGTTCTTCATGTTTTCCGGGGTTTCGTTGCGGTAGAGATCTTGCAGGGCATTGACCGCGTATCCAATCGAAACGCTGCTATCGGTGAAGAAGACGATGCCGTAGTGCTCAAGATCCCAAGTTGTTGGATCGGTAAAGCCGGCGTCTTTGGTACAAAGCACACGTCCGTCGGCTACAGCATAGCGAAGTTGCACGCCATCAGAGACGCTGAGCAAGTCGACGTCACGGGCCGCCAAAACGTCTATTCCGCGCTGCCTTAATTGTTCCGCGATTTCCGGGTCCATATTTTCGTCCAGATAAAAGCGGAGCTTAGGCTGTAACAAGCCCCGCCTCCCGCCTTCCTTCTAGATATCGCTCGTATTCGATCTCGGCGTCGATCTCAGTGGGTCGTTCATGGTAGTAAGCCAAGGCGCCGAAGACCTGGCCGAGCGTAAGGTCATATTTCTCGGCAATGAGTTTTGGAACGACATCTCTGTAGCGCCAGGACAGGACCACATCGGCGACGCGCACCGATGTGCCGTCGATGCACGGGCTGCCAAGATGGCGGTCGGTGTCGCGGCTGATTAGCCGCAGGCTTTCGATGACCGGTTCGTCCAGGTCTATCGGCGGTGGCAAAGACTCTATCGCTGCATCCGGTCCCTGCGTTTCCAAAAGCTTGTTGAAGGTGTCATCGGCAGCGAGTTCGGCGTCGATTTCGGACTTATTCTCATAGTAGTAGGCTAGCGCGGCGTAAACTTGTGGCAGCGTAGCGACATAGCGCTGGGCGATTGTTTCGGGGCTTGGGTAATGGTCTGTGTCGAGGTAATCTCGCACGATGAACTTGACATGGAGTCCTCTGCCTATTAATGTAGCGCGGCCGCCGCGGCAGCCGGGCCGGCGCCAGATCAAGTTGATGCTTTCTATTGTCTTCATGGCTGCCTCCTTTGCGGGCGACTCACAGAGTCGCCCCTACCAACGAGCAGCGCTCGCAGGTCGCCCCTACCAACGAGCAGCGCTCGCGGGTCGCGTTACCTAGCGTGCTCCCGGCCGCAGCGCTCGAGCGCGCGCTGGGCGGCGCGCACATTGATCTTGGGCGCGACATCAGCGTAGAAGCGCGCTGCGACTTGCGCCGCCGCTGTCTGCGCGGCGGGCGAGCCTCCGCTGAGGTCGAGCGCGTAGTCGTCCGCGCTCAAGCCCTCGATTGGCTCCAAGGTGATCTCGACCACATTTTCTCGGCGGACGCGCTCCAGCTTGGCGCGCCGTTTGTCGGCGGCTTTGGCTTTGTCCGCTTCGCCGATACGGGCGTACCAAGCGCTGAGCTGCGCCTCCAGCTCGACCGCGTGGCTCAGTATCGCGCCAAATGTGTTTAGTGTGTCAGACGAAGCCATTCCCACTCCTCAAAGCTCTGTTCATGACTGGCAACCCTGGCGCCATCCGCTGCGCCCCGCGCCGCATTAGCCTTCCCCCTGATGCTTCGGGGGGACCGAGGGGGGTAGAACTACACCCAACGCTCGATGACGATTTTGCGCTCGGTGTAAAACTCGATGGAATCCATGCCCTGGCCGTGCAAATCGCCGAAGAAGGAGTCTTTCTGCCCGCCGAAGGGGAAAGACGCCGATGGCGCGGCGACGCCGATATTGACGCCGATATTGCCGGCGTTCACGCTGTACTTGAATTCGCGGGCGTACTTGCCGTTGTTGGTGAAGATGCTGGCGGCGTTGCCGTAGCGGCTTTGATTCACGATGTCTACCGCTTCGTCAAAGCTATCGGCTTTCATCAGCGCGAGCACGGGCCCGAAGACTTCTTCGTCCGCCATCGTCGTATTGGGCTGCACATCGGCGATCAGCGTAGGGCCGACCCAGGAACCCTGCTCGTAGCCCGCGACCTTGAAGTCGCGGCCGTCGACCACCACATCAGCGCCCTCGCCTTCGCTCTGCCCGATCATCGACTCGATGCGCTCCACCGCGGCGTCGCTGATGACCGTGCCCATCTGCGTGGTTTCGTCCAGGCCGTAGCCGACTTTGAGCCCGGCGACTCGCTTCGCCAGTTCGTCTTTGAGTTTGTCGTAGGCGTCGCCGACGCCGACCGCGACGGCCGCCGCCAGGCAACGTTGCCCGGCGCAGCCATAAGCCGCGCCCAGGATATTGCTGACGCTGGCTTCGATATTGGCGTCGGGCATGACGGCGATGTAATTCTTGGCGCCGCCCTGGGCCTGGACGCGTTTGCCGTTGCGCGTGCATGTCTCGTAGATGATCCTGGCCACGGCGCTGGAGCCGACGAAGGACACGCCGGTCACATCGGGGTGTTCCATCAGCGCGGTCGCGGAGGGCACGCCGCCGTTGACCAGGTTGACGACGCCCTCGGGCAAGTCCAGCTCGTCCAGCATCTCGAAGAGGTATTCGGTGCTCAGCGGCGTCTGCGGCGATGGCTTCAGGACAAAGGTATTGCCGCAGGTGATGGCCGTGGGCAGAAACCAGAGCGGCACCATAAGGGGAAAGTTGAAGGGCGTGATGGCGGCGAAGACGCCGGCCGGCTGTCGCACGGTCGTCTCGTCAATGCCGGAGCTGATGTCTTCCAGGCCGTCGCTGCGCATCAGCACGGGGACGCTCATCGCGAAGTCGATGCTTTCGATGGCTCGCCGCACTTCGCCCCGCGCTTCGTCCATGGTCTTGCCATGCTCGCGCACGACGATTTGCGAAACTTTCTCGAAATTGTCCTCGACCATGACTTTGAAATGGTGCATATATTGCGCGCGCACCAGGACCGGCGTACTGCGCCATTCGTCAAAGGCGCCTTTAGCGGCGCTTACGGCGGCGTCGACATCGGCCGGCGTCGAATCGGGACAATTCGCCAGCAGTTCGCAGGTGGCTGGGTCGTGCACCGGGAAAAAGTCGGCTGCTTCCGATTCAACCCATTCGCCGTCAAAGTAATTCCTGATCATTCTACTCATTGATCGCTCCTTCATTCATGCTTGAATCTCGCTGTTGGTATCATACCCGAAGCATTGACATTTCTTGGATAGCCTATGCCACTATTGTACAATGTTAAAGGAGACCTCATTGTACAACATTGCCGCGCCGATTTGTTGGTGTCGTCCGCCTTGCGCTCGGCGCGCGGCCATGTCGGCAACTGCGCCTGTTCAGACGCGCCGACGACTTTGCCGGAAGGACCAGCGGCGTCGAACCGATCTTCGTACAGAGTGTAGCATATATCTTTGGACTATTGGACACTGTGTTGGTATGTGATAACCTGTTGTATGCAAGCGGGTAGAGTTGACGCAATAGGTATCCGCAGACGGGTCTAAATAGCAGGAGCAGGTCATGAGCAGAACAGACTCGGTAATCTTGTGGAGTTTGGTGGGGGTATTGTTCGGCAGTTTGTTCGGCGCCGTCGCGGGTTTTGTCGTGGGTGTTTTCCGCGCGGAGAGCGTTATACATGCCGCGTTGGCGGGTCTGCCTCCGGGCTGGATTATCGGCGGGCTGGGCGGATTCTTTGGCGGACTGCTGGCCGATCGTTCGGAAGCCCGTAACTCTACTACGATACTTGCTGTCTTTTTTGCCGCGCTTCTGGGCGCTGTATGGGGCGCGTTAATTGGCGCGGCGCTCGGCGCGGACAACTGGCTGTTGGCCAGCATCGCTAATGTCGAACACGAAGGCATAACTTCGATGCTGCACATTCTCATTGCCTTGTTGGGTGGTCCGCAAGTGCTGGTTGGCGCGCTGCTTGGCCTCTTGACCATCGCGATTGTCGATACGTTTTTAGACGAGTTCGCATACAAGGCGCTGATTTGCGCGGCCTTGCTCACACCGGTAGTCGCGATCGCGGCCGCGCTCGGCGGGCAAGTAGACTGGGGCGCTGTCCTGGCTATTGTGGCGGTGACGGCTGCCTTGGTTTACATCGAGTTAAGGTATGGCATAGACCAACCGCGTAACAAAAACTCGAGCGCTGGCGTGGGCGCTGCAAGCAGACCGCTAGCGAAGGGCAAAGCCAAAGCATGATTATTCAACGATACATTGGAGAAAGCCAATGACAACTTCCGCGGCAATCCTGGAACGCTACAGCAAGGTCATGTTCCCGGCGGTAACGCCTTATCACGGCGATAACCCGCTGGTTGTCGACCACGCCAAGGATCAATACATCTGGGACATTGAGGGCCGGCGCTACCTTGATTTCTTCGGCGGCATCCTGACGGTATCGGTCGGGCACTGCAACGACGAGATCACCGAGCGCACGCTGGCGCAGCTGCAGAAACTGCAGCACACGTCGACCATATACGTCAATGAGGTCATGGTGCGGTTGGCGGAGAAGGTGGCGGAATTGACGCCGGGCCGGCTGCAGAAGTGTTTCTTCAGCAACAGCGGCACGGAGGCCAACGAAACGGCTGTCCTGGCCGCGCGCATGTACACCGGCAATCCGGTCGTCATCACCTTGCGCCACGCCTATTCCGGGCGCTCAATGCTGGCGATGAGCTTGTCGGCGCAGCGGCCCTGGCGCTTGGGCGGGGTGAACGACCCTTACGTCCGGCACGCGCGCAATCCCTATGCCTTCCGCGCGCCCGCCGGCATGACGCCGGAGCAGGTGGTGGATCTCTGCGTGCAAGACCTGGAAGAAATCATCGCCACCGGCACCGAGGGGCGCATCGCCGCTTTCATGGCCGAGCCGATCCAGGGCGCCGGCGGTTTCATTGTGCCGCCCGAGGATTACTTCCGCCGCGTCATGCCCATCGTTAAGGAGGCCGGCGGCCTCTTCATCGCCGACGAGGTGCAGACCGGCTGGGGGCGGACGGGCGACAAATGGTGCGGCATCGAGCACTGGGGCGTCGAGCCGGATATCATGACCTTCGCCAAGGGCATGGGTAACGGCAGCCCCATCGGCTGCACAATCGCCACGCCCGCGGTCGCTGACGCCGTCGCCGGCTTGACCTTCTCGACCTTCGGCGGCAACCCGGTGACGATGGCGACCACTCTGGCTGCCATCGAGTACATGGAAGCGCATGACACGCCGCGCAATTGCGCGGTTCAGGGCGCGCGCATGGCGGAGCGGCTGGCCGAATTTGCGGCCGAATTCCCCATCGTTGGCGAGGCGCGCGGCATGGGGCTGATGCAGGCGCTTGAAATTGTGCAGCCCGGCAATAACGAACCGGACGCCCCGCGCACGGCCGACTTCGTCGATGCGTGCAAGGACATGGGACTGCTGCTGGGCAAGGGCGGGCTGTACGGCAATGTCGTGCGCATCGCGCCGCACTTGAATGTTTCAGGGGAGGACATGGATACCGCCATGGAGATCGTCGGCCGCGCGCTGGCGCAGGTGTCCTGATCCGCGGATTAGAATTGTAGGGGCGACCTATCAGGTCGCCCGATTTGAACAGATAACATGCCTTGTAACACGACCTAGTTCCTTATGAACGACCTTACTGTAGAATCCGACAGCGCCGACGCCACTAGCCAGACGCCTTGGCGGAAACCGGCGCAGCTCGGCTTGACGATGCTGGCGCTGGCGCTAGTGCTCAGCTTGTGGAGCGGCTTCGGCGGCCTGGCGCTGGATGACGAAGTCATGCTCGAGTCGACCCTTGGCCGGCTGGCGACCTGGATGGCGGACCAGACCGAGAACGAGCCGGAGGAGATTCTCTCGCCTTGGGCGCGTTACGCCGACAATTGGGCGGACGAGCTGGGCCAGGAAGTCCTGGACGCGGAAATCTTGTACGCTGCCATGCGCAATTTGCGCAGCGCCTACTACGGCCTGATTGTCGTGCTGCTGGTTTATACGGTGATGGCGATCGTGCTGCGGCCCGGGCGCGTGCCGGCGCTCTACTTCGCGGTGATCCTGCTGCTGGACCTGCTGCTTTTCCTGGTTCCGTCGCTGGACGGGCATAATGCGCTTTCGCTGCTGGTGTTTGCCATTTTGACGCTGCTGGCCGCGCTGATCATCACGCCGGGGCGGATCGGCCGCGTCGTAGGCTTCTTTCTCGCGCTGTCTTTCCTGCTGGTGGGCTGGGAAGCGAGCAAGGCTTTCGCCGATTCGGTGAACTACAAGATCCTGCTGCCGCAGGAGAGTTGGCAGGTTGAGGCATTTCCCACAATGGAGGATGCGCTGGCGTCGCTGGAAGGCGGCGCGGTCGACTTTGTCATCGCCGACCGCAAAGATCTCGACGACCTCATGCCGCCGCATCCGCCCGATGACGATGACACCACGGCTCTGCCCTTTCAGGACTTGCGCTATCTGGCGCGGCTGGACCGCGGCGAGGGCGTCGCGTTCTTGCCGATTACGCCGGCCTTCCCCGGCCGCTTGAGCGTTGCACAGCGCGCGGAAGACGCCGGCCGTGTCAGCGCTGTGCGCGATGTCTTCGGCGGCGCACTCGGGACGGTGGAGGGCGACTTCGCTCACAAGCGTTTCCTCAGCTCGCCGCGCAGCCTGGTGCTGCTGGACTTGAAGATCCTCAATGACTTGAACTTGCCGCATTTGCAGATGATCGCGGAAGCCTTCTTGCAGCCGGCGCGGCGCAACGGCGAATTGCTGCTGTTGCGCATCTTGACGGACGCCGGGCTGTACACCTTTAGCGAGGCGATATTTGGCTTCGTATTTGGCGCGGCGCTGGGCTTGGTCCTGGGCGCGATATTCGCGCACTCGCCGCTGCTGGAGCGGGGCTTGCTGCCCTATGTTGTGGCGTCGCAGACTGTGCCGATCCTGGCGATAGCGCCGATGGTGGTGATCTGGCTGGGCGCTGGACAGCTGTCAGTGGCGGTTATCGCCGCTTATCTGACCTTCTTCCCGGTTACGATCAATACCTTGCGCGGTTTGCAATCGCCGGCTGCGGAGCAAGTGGAGTTGATGCGTTCATACGCGGCGGGCCGCTGGACGATCTTGTGGAAGCTGCGTCTGCCGGCGGCGCTGCCTTATATTTTCACGGCGCTGAAAGTCTCGGCGACGGCGAGCGTGGTGGGCGCGATCATCGGCGAATTGCCCTCGGGCATCGGCGATGGGCTGGGACGTGCTATCCTGGACTTCAGTTCCGACTACAGCCTGGTGTCGACGCCGAAGCTTTGGGCGTCCATCGTCATGGCGGCGACCGTCGGCATACTGTTCTTTGTTGCGGTGACGCTGGCGGAACGCTTCGCCCTGCGTGGCTATGTGCGCGAAATGGACTGAATGGGCGCTTATGAACTTGAGCCAGGCGACTATGTATGAAGGGCGCTGTGCCCCAAGCAAAACCTTGAGGGCGTCCTGCCAGGTCGCCCGCCAAATCTCCCCCTCTCCCCTTGTGGGAGAGGGGGGCGGGGGGTGAGGGGTTTCATGGCTGAGCAAAGCAGAGACATCGCCATCTCGGCGCAGGGCCTCAACAAGGTCTTTAATCCGGGCACGGATGAAGAAGTCATCGCCCTGCAAGACATCAACCTGGAAGTCGAGGCGGGCGAGTTCATCTCGCTGATCGGCCCGTCCGGCTGCGGCAAATCGACGCTGATGCGGCTGGTCGGCGATCTGTTGCAGCCGAGCTCGGGCGAGCTGCAGGTCAGAGGCAAGGCGCCGCGGCAAGCGCGCCTGGACCGCGATTACGGCATGGTGTTTCAGGCGGCGACGCTCTACGAATGGCGCAGCGTGATCAGAAATGTGCAGCTGCCGCTGGAGGTGATGGGCTATGCCAGCGACGAGCGGCGGCGGCGCGCCCAAGCCATGCTGGATATGGTCGAGCTTGGCGCCTTCGCGCAGCATTACCCGTGGCAGCTAAGCGGCGGCATGCAGCAGCGCGTGTCGATCGCGCGCGCCCTGGCCTTTGACCCGGCTGTGCTGCTGATGGACGAGCCCTTCGGCGCGCTGGACGAGTTCACGCGCGAGCGCATGAACCTGGAACTGCTCAAGATTTGGGAGCAGACGGGCAAGACGATCATCTTCGTCACGCACAGCATTTCCGAGGCGGTGTTTTTGTCGAATCGGATTGTGGTGATGTCGCCGCGGCCGGGCCGCATCACTGAGATCGTCGACAATACACTGCCTTATCCGCGCGACTTCAATACGCGCAGCGCTCCCGCCTATATCCAATTGGTGGCGCGCGTGCGCGACCTGCTGCGCGACGCTATCGGCGCGGACGCGGCGCAAGACGGCGAGGGCGTGTAATGGCGCAGAGTAGAGCGGCATCTCTGCGCGGTCGGCTGGCGGATTACTTCCCGACCATCGCTATCGCGGTCGGCGTGATCCTGGCCTGGGAATTCCTGGTCCTGGCCTTTGATATTCAGCAATTTCTGCTGCCCAAGCCATCGGCGATATTCGGCGAATTCACGCATCAGGTGAATTTGTGGCTGACGCCGGGCGAACGCTCCATCTTGTTCGAGTCCAGCGGCGCGACATTCTGGGAGGCCTTCGGCGGCTTCATCATTGGCTGTGGCAGCGGCGTGCTGGTCGCGCTGATTACCTCGCGCTGGACGATCGTCAGCGAGGCGACCATGCCCTTCGCCATCGCGGCCAATTCGGTGCCGATCATCGCCTTCGCGCCGATCATGAACAATTGGTTTGGCATCACTAACCCGGCCTCAAAGATGGCGATAGTGGCGATTATCGTCTTCTTCCCGACCATGATCAACACCGTGCGCGGCTTGACGCTGGTGGACGCCAGCCAGTTGGAATTGATGCGCTCGTACGCGACGGCGCCCAGAGAGATCCTGCTCAAGCTGCGGATACCTAACGCGCTGCCTTATATGTTCAGCGCCTTTCGGGTGGCCAGCGCGCTGAGCTTGATCGGCGCGGTCGTGGCCGAATTCTTTGGCGGGCCGCGCGCCACGCTGGGGGTCTACATCACGCAGGAGGCCTCGGCCTTTGACTTCGCCAAAGCCTGGACGGCAATCATGATGGCGTCCATCATCGGCATTTCTTTCTATCTGGTGGTCTTGTTTGCGGAGCGGCGGCTGATGCCCTGGCATGTTTCGCTGCGCGGCGAGTGAGGGGCGACGACGGTTCGTCTTAGGCGCCGGGCATCTGTTGAATAATGTCAATCAAGAGTCGGCGAATTTCTGCAATTTCGGCGAGCGTCGTGTTGTGCAAATGCAGCGTGAGTCCGCCCAGCAGACCGCTTATTGAGGTAAACAGAACGATGTACAGCCAAAGCAGCGCGCGGTGCAGTTCCGCCTTGGTCGCGGCGTGTTGCGAGCGTTCTTCCAGTGTTGCGATGCGTTCGCTTGAGGACCTTACGGTTCCCGCTGCAAGGGCATTGTCATTGACGTTCACGGTTTCCAAGCGCGGCTCCGCGAGTTACATGGCCCGCATCACTATCATAACAGAATGCGGCAAATGCCTCAATGATTTTGCGGCGGCGGCGGATGGGCTATAATGCGTATAGTTGCAGTTACGCCAATTGATTTGTATAGACGGAGGAATAATACCATGCGGAAAACACTAGCAATGTTCACGCTTCTGACCTTGCTCTTGGGGGTCGGCATAGCCGGCGCCGATGGGCATCTAACGCCGATCAAGCTGCAATTGCAGTGGGTGGCGCAATCGCAATTCGCCGGTTATTTCGCCGCGGTCGACCTCGGCCTTTATGAAGAAGAAGGCTTGGACGTCACGATTCTGGAGGGCGCGGTCGAGATCGTGCCACAGCAAGTGGTCGCTTCGGGCGGCGCGGAATTCGGCCTGGCTTGGGTGCCGAAGGTGCTGGAATCCAACGAGCAGGGCGTCAATCTGGTGAATATCGCCCAGGTCTTCCAGCGCAGTGGCACACTGGAAGTGTCCTTCGTCGACACCGGTATCGAATCGGTCGAGGACTTCGCCGGTATGCGCATCGGCACCTGGGGCTTCGGAAACGAGCACGAGCTTTTCGCCGCCATGCGCGCGGTCGATATTGACCCCGAGAACGCCGATGACGTCACTGTTATTCAGCAGCCCTTTGATATGTCGCTGCTGCTGAACGGCGAGCTGGACGCGGCGCAAGCCATGACCTACAACGAATACGCGCAGGTGCTCGAAGCGGTCAATCCCGATACGGGCGAGCTGTATCAGCCGGAAGACCTGAACGTCATCGACTTCAATGACGTGGGGACCGCCATGCTGCAGGATCACGTCTTTGTGAATGCTGACTGGCTGGCGGAAGAGGGAAATGAAGATATCGCCGTCGCTTTCCTCAAGGCGAGCTTCCGCGGTTGGATCCACTGTCGCGACAATCCCGATGAGTGCGTCGAGATCGTGCTCGACAACGGGTCGACCCTGGGCGAAAGCCATCAGACCTGGCAGCTGAACGAGATCAGCAAGCTGATCTGGCCCTCGCCCGCGGGCATCGGCATCATGGACGAGGAGTTGTGGGCGCAGACGGTGGCGGTCTCGATTGAGGGGCTGGTCATCAGCGAAGAGCCGGGCATGGGCGCCTATCGCAGTGATTTGGCGCAAGCAGCGCTGGACGCGCTGGCGATGGACGAAGTCGATGTCGTCGGCGATATGTGGGAACCGGTCGAGGTGGAGTTGCGCCCCGGCGGCGAGTAATCGACGAAACCGTTTCCTGTAGAAGTGTAGGGGCGACATATCATGTCGCCCGCCACAACATCATAAGAATCAGTAGGGGCGACTCTGTGAGTCGCCCGCTTCTTTACCTTGCCCCTGCTGCTGGTCGCGCAACCCCGTCTTAGCGACGCACGATAATTTGCGCGGGCTTGGACTTTTGCCCTTCGCCGCCCGGACCCAGGGCTTGCACGCGGTAGATATGCTTCTGCCGGTTCTCGGCGCTTCCGTCAACATAGCTGGTCGCCGCGCTGCCGGTGTTATCCACCAGCACCGTTAGATTCTGCTCGCCCTTATCCGGCAGCCGCCGCCAGATGCGGTAGCCGTTTACATCCCCGCCATCGGCTGGCGCGCTCCAATTCAAGCTCACCGAGTCGCCGGATTGCGCCGCCGCCAGATTGTGAGCGCGGCCGGGCGGCCCGGGGACGGGTGGATCGGTCGGTATCGGCGTGTCCGTCGGCGGTATCGGGGTGTCCGTCGGCACGGGCGTATGAGTCGGTGGAACTGGCGTATCAGTCGGCACAGGCGTGTTGGTCGCTGGTACTGGTGTATCGGTTGGGACGGGCGTGTCAGCCGGCGCGGCCTTGACGACGATCTGCGCGGGCTTCGATTGCTGTCCCGCGCCGATGCCGTTCAGCGCCTGCACGCGGTAGACGTGCTTCTGCCCAGCCACCGCGCTCGCGTCGAGATAGTTGGTCGCTGCGCTGCCTGTGTTGTCGACGAGAATCTGCAAGTCTGTCTCGCCTCGATCCGGCAGCCGCCGCCAGATGCGGTAGCCGCTTGCCGCGCCGCCATCGCTCGGCGGGGACCAACTCAAGCTGGCCGCGCTGCCAGATTGCGCCGCTGACAAGTTGTGCGCGCGGCCGGGTCTTGTCTGGTCCGGCGCGTTCAACTGCTGTTGCTTTTGCGGCGCGGGCGTGTTCGTCGGCGGGACGGGCGTATCAGTCGGCGGCAGGGGCGTATTCGTGGGCGTAATTGGCGTAGCGGTCGGCGCGACGTATTGGCAAGCATAAAGCGATGTGTTGAAGGCTTGCTGTTGCGCTTGATACTGGCCGCCGCCGTGGCCGGTTTGACAGAGCGCCGCAGCCGCGCTTTGGCCAGTGGCGGTGAAGACGTAGCCGTCGGCGCCGATGTTCTGGGTCGTGCCGACCGACGCGCATTGATCGGAGTTGTGGACGGCGATGGTCCCGCTCAAGAAGTTGCTCGCCGGGAAGAGCCAGTAAGCGCCCGGTCCCACGTTGACGCAGCCGGGCTTGGGCGCGGGCGTCGGCGTGTCGGTTTCGGTCGCGGTTGGTGTATCCGTTGGCGCGCTGGTTGCGGTCGCCGTCGGCGTTGGCGTTTGCGTGTCCCCAAGCGTCCATACGTACAGACAGCGCCAGGGCGAGGTGTCGGTTGGACTGCTGGGAGCGTATTCGGCGCGGTTGGCTTCTGAATTTTGGACGCGACAATCGGCCAGCGCCTCGGCGGCAGTCGTCCCTTGCGCGCCGTTTGATGTAACCTTTCGCCGTTCGGTTTGACCACCGGGCGGCGCATCTTCATCACCGGCTTCGCACCAGTAGGTCGACGGGTAAAATTTCCGAATATATTCTATCCGCTTGCTGTTATTAGTAACGCAGATCTCCCAGGCTGTGTCATGCTCGCTTGCATACGCCAAGCCGCCCTCGTGAGCCACGCCATAGAAGTTGAAATCGTTTTCCGTGTCGTAGGTCATGGTGCAATTTGGGTCGGAATATACAGTGTAGTCCCCGAAGCCCAGGAAATTGTTGTTATAAAATCGGACGTAAGTTGGTTGCTGCTCTCCTCGCACATCTGAAGTGTAAAGGTAGACGCAGGCGCCCGTCGGCGCGGGCCTAACCACGATCTGAACTGGAAGCGACTCTTGGCCGACATGGTCGCCGCTGAGCGCTTGTACACGATAGATGTGCTTCTGCCCGTCGACTGCGCGAGTATCAACGTATTCAGTGAAATCGCTGCCCGTGTTGTCCACGAGTGTGCTCACCTCAGTCTCACCCATATCCGGCAGCCGTCGCCAGATGCGATATCCGGTGACAGCGCCGCCGTCGTCTGGAGCAGACCATTCCAAGACGACAATGCCGCCAGTCTGCCAAGCTGCCAAGCTGTGGGCGCGTCCGGGCTTCGCCGATGTTGGAACTGGCGTTTGTGTAGGCGGCGCTGGCGTATCGGTGGGTGGTACAGGGGTGATCGAGGGCAACCCCGTCGGCGTCTCGGTCGAGGCGGCCCCAACCGTCCAGGAGAGCATACACATCCAGCCGTATTCGGTCTCTTGCACCAAGACCTCGTCGTCGGCCTTGGCTTCTAGACTCCAACTCTGCCGGCATACCTCCAAAGCACCACGTTCTTCAGTGAACTGCATCTTTGAAAAGTGTCCGCCCGACATGAAGCGTCTGGATTGCCCGCCTGGCGGCGCGTCTTCAGTGCCGACAAAGCAATCGAATACCGATCCGTACAAAGGCGCGTAGCTACCGTTATGATGACGCATACTAGTGAGCCTTTTCGTGTTGTTGGTTTCGCAGATCTCCCACGCTGTGTCTCGGTCTGCGTCGCTCGCATAGGATAAACCACCGGTAGCAAGCCAAAACCGAATAGTCTGGTTATTAGGCGCGATGTATTCAGTTTCGCAACTTGAGTCTGTGTAAGCGGCATGAGCGTCGGGATACCCGGCTAGGAAATGGCTATTGGGAACCAAGATATATAGCGGAATCCGCGTACCGACTGCCGTTCCGTCGTCACTGATCATGCATTCATCAGTAATGCATTCGTGTTGAAAATAGATACACACGCCGCCCTCCACATCCGTGGACAGGACAAGCGTACTGGTTGCTGCCGGCGTTGCAGTTGGGGTCTCCTCTTGCGCCGCAATGGGCAGCGCGGAAAGAAGCAGCGCCGCCGCGACGCTCAGCAGCAGGGAAATCCTTCCGGGTTGTTCGCAAAGTTGCCTGCGCGCTAAATTCCACATGTCGCCACTCTCTATAATTTCCTAGCGTTGATCAACTTAACGATAGCGAAATGAGATATTGCTGTCAAATGTGTGTCACTACTACATTTGCATATCCGGCAGTGACGACTTCTGATCGTGCGCGCCCTGCTCAAGCCGCCCCTCAAAAACAGAAAACCGCCCGGCAAACGCCGAGCGGCTTGTGATTTCAGAGTTGGATTGACTCAGGAATTGCCGTTCGTGAGGCCCGAGCACGGCCAACCTAGCGGCCACTCCCCAACATCGTTGAAATTGGGACTGTGCGGATGATCGTTTGGCAACTTGTTTCGCCTGAAGTTGTCGCCCGCGTCGCTGCTATAGTAGCCGGTGTTCATCCAACGTACGCCGGCGTATTCTCCGTTTGACGTGCCGCGATAGCGCGCGCGCACTTTCACAATCAGGGTCTCGCCCCAGCGCACACGGACTCTCGGTATCGTGAACTGCGTATCCGTCACAAAGGCGTTGCCGCGGGTAGCGGTGTTGGCCTGCTTGTGACCGCGAAACTTTCCGCAGCTGTTCCATTGCGAGCGACGGTTAACCGTCCAGCGAACATGATAATCTTTCAAATTCACTGTGCTGTGTGGGGCGGTCCAGCTGAACGTGCCGCCATAAACGTGCCCCCGTGCAGCATTTGCGGGTATTGGCAAGACCGGACTGGTAACGTCCTTGTAGCCAGCCTGCGCTCCAACCAACGGCAGTGACAGCAGACCAAGCGCCAATATCAACGAAAACTTCAGTAACGCTTTCATGTTTCAACCTTTCTGTTGGTAAACCAGCGGGCAATCTACCACAGATATGAGGCAGTTTCTGTTAGAATGTGGCTTATCTTATGATAGCAAGTGATATGTCCTGGAATGGCGCTTAAGCGATGTTGGTGGCGCTCTGCTGGATGAAACGCAGGCGTTGTTGGGGATTCAAACGAGGCGAGGGTGCATCCGGGAGAGGATAAACAGGATAATGCTAATCTAAGGTGGTAGGGGCGACCCCAAGGCCACCCCTACAATCTTGTTGTGAAGGCCGTCCGTATCTAGCTCCCGTGCATGGCCCGCCTGCGCGCCAGCATGTTACCGGCTGCAAACCAGCATATCTTGACAACTTGACTCTTTGCGCGGACAATACGAGGGAAGGATTAGGAATACTGAGGACAGCATGACGAACAACGGTGTCGGTGGTCGGTCTATTTCGTTGTCGCTAGAGACAATCGTCATGCTGCTGACGGCGGTCGTGCTGATGCTAACCATCGTGCTGACCAGCAGAGACCTTGAATATCGCCTCGATCAGCGGATTGAAGCGGTAAGGCTTGAACTCAAGGCAGACATCCAGCGCCTTGAAGACAGACTATTGCCTGTAGTCTTTCCTGCAAACGAAGAATGAGCCTGCCCTAGCTCCCGTGCATGGCCCGCCTGCGCGCCAGCATCCGCTCCCGCGCTTCCGGCGTGCCATCGTGGCTGGTGCCGAACCAGTGGTCAAAGGGCATGCCCATCTCGCCGTAATTGCACTCGAAGTAGCGATGATGCAGCGAGTGATAATAAGACGCGGCTGACTGGACCTTGACGCCGTCTTTGATGACGAACTCGTCAAAGCCGCCGTGGCCCAGGATGGCGGCGAAGGTGGCGTGCTGCCCGTTCATCATCATGTGGATGGGGTGCGAGGCGACGACCCAGTGAATCAGCATGCAGGTGTAATAAAGCAGGTGCTCGATCGGGTGCATGGACAAGCCCGACCAGGGGCCGATGTCGATATTCTTGTGATGAACGTAGTGCGCTATTTTGTACAGAATACGAATGTGCAGCAGCCGGTGCGCCCAGTAGAAGTGGAAGTCCCGCCATAGCGGCACCAGTACGAGTATCAAAATGAACCACAGCGTCTGCTCGCGCGGGTCGATGAAGGGGATGACGCCGTTCGCGTAAGCCCAGAGCATCACCACTTCAAAGCCGGTCCAGATCGTGCCGCCGCTGACCACGCTCCAGAAGACGTTGTCGCGCACCTGATCGCTCCACAAGAATTTTCGGCTCTTGCTCATCCAATTGGGCGACCATTTGTATTGGAAGCCCTGTGCCTTTTGCGTCCACAAACGCAGGTGCAAGAATGTCGCCAGGGCGATCAGCATGATCTGGTTGCGCGCGAATACCTCGAGGATCCAGCCGGCGCGGAATTCAGTCATGCGCGACAGCTCCGGCGTCAAGTAGAGCCAAGTCACCGTCGCGACGATCATGTACATTAGATTGACGGGCCAAATATAGTCTTTGACCCACTTAAGGGCCGCGCGCGGTTTGGGCGGCCAGGAGAATACCGGGTTGGGCACGCCAATCTCTTTGTCAGGCATCCAGTACCCGCGCTCGTCGCGAGGCATGCCATCAGCCAGACCGTCTCGTTCTACATTTATATTAGCCATCGCAAACCTGCCTCAACAGTAAAATGAGATTTCTTAGCGTCAGCATATCGCAGGGCGGCGGCGGGCGCAAGCCAGCGGCGCCAGCCAGGCTTAGTTCCCGTGCATGGCGCGGCGGCGCGCCAGCATCTTCTCCCGCGCTTCGGGCGAGCCGTCGTAGTTGGTGCCGAAGAGGTGATCAAAAGGAATCTCCGGTTCGCCGTAATTGCACTCGAAATATCGATGATGCAGCGAGTGCCAGTAGTTGCCATAGGCCGGGATAGTCACGCCGTCTTTGATGACGATATCTTCAAAACCGCCATGCGACATGATGGAGCCGAAGGTCACCAGTTGCCCCTGGTACATCATGTTGATGGGGTGCGCCCCAATGACCCAGTGGAGCAGCATGCAAGCATACATGAAAACGTGCTCTATCGGGTGTTGTGACAGGCCCGACCAGGGGCCGACATCAATATTGCGGTGATGCACATGATGCACGAATCGGTATAGCTTCCGTGTATGCAGCAGGCGGTGCGCCCAATAGAAGTAGAAGAAATACCAGAGCGGCGTGATAAAGAGGATAATGGCGAAAGCGGCTGGATGGGCGCGCGGGTCGGCATAAACAATGTAGCCGTTGGCGTAGGCCCAGTGCATCAATACCTCGAACGCCGTCCAGATCGTGCCGGCGCTGGC
This sequence comes from Chloroflexota bacterium, assembly GCA_009841405.1. Lineage (GTDB taxonomy): Bacteria > Chloroflexota > Anaerolineae > Aggregatilineales > Phototrophicaceae > UBA6055. Next base: position 17,475 of record VXLV01000086.1, read on the forward strand.
GATGCTCCAGAACATATTGTCGCGCGCCTGGTCGTTCCAGAGGAATTTGCGACTCTTGCTCATCCAGTTCAGCGACCACTTGTACTGATATCCCTGCGCCTTCTTCGTCCACAGGCGCAAGTGCAGAAGCCCCGCTACCGCGATCAGCATGACTTGGTTGCGCGCGTAAATCTCGAGTATCCAGCCGGCCCGGAATTCTGCCATGCGCGACGTCTCCGGCGTCAGGTACAGCCAGGTGATCATGACCACGATGAAGTAAAACACATTGAAGGGCCAGATGTAGTTCTTCAGCCACTTGGCGACTTCAATCGGTTTGGGCGGCCACGAGAATACCGGGTTGGGTACGCCGACGTCTTTATCCGGCCGCCAGAGCCCACGCTCGTCACGGGGCATGCCGTCGCGTAAACCGTCTCTTTCTAGGTTAATGTTTGCCATTTCTTTGAGCCTCGCTTGGCCGTAAGAAGCTGTATTATGCTTTAGAGTATACCGCTTTCGATCGGCGCGTCATGATTCCGAGTTCCGGAGTCAACTGGCCGACGACAATTGTGGAGTTGAGGCGCATCTCTATGTCGCGATTTATTGGTTTGATTTTCTCGCTGCTTGCGTTGAGCGCGCCCGTCATCGCGGATGACGGCCTCGTGCCGGTCAGGCTGCAACTGCAATGGGTGACGCAGGCGCAATTCGCCGGGTATTTTGTCGCGCAGGCAATGGGATTCTATGCGAATGAAGGCCTGGATGTCACGATTCTGGAGAGCGAAGGCGACATCCAACCCGCGGATGCGGTCGCCGCGGGCGATGCCGAGTTTGGCGTGACCTGGACGCCGACGGTGTTGCAAGCCAACGAGGGCGGCGCCGACCTGGTCAACATCGCGCAAATCTTCCAGCGCAGCGGCACAGTCTTGGTGTCATTCGCCGAAGCGGGCATCGCCGAAGCGAATGATATCGTACTCAAGCGCATCGGCTATTGGCCGAACGGCAGCGAGTTTGAGGTATACGCCCTGACCTTTCACATCGGCTCGGACCCGGTCAGCGGCGAGCATCTACAGTTGGTCGAGCAGCCATTTCACCTCGGTCCGCTGATCAATGGCGAGCTGGATGCGACGCAGGCGCTGATTTACAATTGGTACGGTCGCCTTCTTGGCGAAGTCAATCCAGCTACTGGCGAACTGTACCGGCAAGACGAGTTGAATATCATTGATTTCAACGAACTCGGTCTGGCCATGCTGCAGGATCATGTCATTGTCAGCGCCGATTGGCTGGCGCAGGATGGCAATCAAGAGATTGCCGCCGCCCTGGTTCGGGCAAGCCTGCGCGGTTGGATACACTGCCGCGATATGGCCGACGACTGTGTGCGCATAATTCGTGAGATCAACCCCGAGCTGGGCGAAAGTCACCAGCAATGGCAGATGAACGAAGTCAACAAGCTGATCTGGCCCTCCCCGGCGGGCATCGGCATGATGGACGAGACGCTGTGGGATCAGACCGTCGAGTGGTTGCTGCGGCTCGGCGCGCTGACGGAGGCGCCGCCCGTCGGCAATTACCGCAGCGATTTGGCGCTGGCCGCGTTGGAGACGCTCGCAGCGGAAGGCTTGGATGTGACGGGCGCAGACTGGCAACCGGCCGAGGTTTCGGTCCGGGCTGGCGGCGCTTAGCAGCGATCGCAATATGACCACAATCTTCGTAGTCGGCAGCTATGTTGAGGCGCTGACAATCCGTGTGCCGCGCTTGCCCGCTTTGGGCGAGAGCCTGGTCGGCGACGGCTTGGATATCGGCCCGGGCGGCAAAGGCAGCAACCAGGCCATCGCGGCCGCGCGCCTGGGCGCCGATGTTCGCTTGTTGGCATGCGTCGGCGACGATGTCTTTGGCGAGCGCGCCTTGCGCCTCTACGCCGACGAGGGGCTGCACACGGCGCATGTCCACCGGATAGCGGGCGCGCACAGCGGAGTCGGTTTCGTCAATGTCCTGCCCTCGGGCGACAACTGGATCACAGTCGATATGGGCGCCAATCTGCGTTTGACGCCGCAGCATGTGGCCGATTGCGCCGCGCTGATCGACAAGAGCGACATTCTAATGGCGCAGTTTGAAACGCCGGCTGCGACGGTCGCGGCGGCATTGGCCCTGGCTAAAGAATCGGGCGTCATGACCCTGCTCAATCCGGCGCCGGCCCGCGCGGCCGACCCGGAGATGCTGGCGAATGTCGACATCCTGACGCCCAACGCCAGTGAGGCGCGCCTTTTACTGGGGCTTCCGCCGGACGCGGCCGTCGCGGAGAGCGAGCTGGCGCGGCGATTGCTTGATTATGGCGTGGGCAAGGTCGTGATAACACAAGGGGAACGGGGCGCATTGATTGTCGATGCCGGGGGCGCGACGCAAATCCCGGCGGTTCCCGTTCAAGCGGTTGACGTCACCGGCGCGGGCGACAGCTTCAACGCCGCGCTGGCGGTCTCCCTGGGCGAGGGGCTGAGCTTGTTGGACGCCGCCCGCGTCGGGGCGCGTGCTGGCGCTTTTGCGGCCACGCGCCTGGGCGTGATCGCCGGGCTGCCTACACGGGCGCAGCTAGATCGTTTCCCCGACGCAGACGCGGGCGCGACTACTTGACGGGCACAACGCGCAGGTCAATGCCTGCCGCCTCGATGTCACTTCGCATGGGCGGGGGAATGCCATCATCGGTGACCAGAGTTCGTATCTCGGGCGTCGCCAGCACTTGAACCATGGCGGTGTGACCGAGCTTGCTTGAGTCGATGACGACGATGCTGCGTTCGGCTGAACGGATCATGGCTTTTTTGACGGCGGTATCCAGCAGTTGTGAATCCGCCAGTCCGCTCTGAATTGAGTAGCCGATGCCGGAGATGATCGCCTTGCGAGCGAAAAAATCGTCGAAGAAGCGTTCGGCGACCGGCCCCACAAAGGTCTGCGCGGTCGAGGCGAGCGTGCCGCCGGTGCACAAGATCGCGCTATGCGGCAGGATGCGGAACAGGGCCTGGATCGTGCGCATGCTATTGCTGGCTGTCGTGAGGTTCGGCTTCTCCTTAAGGAAGGGGACGATAGCGCGCACGGTGGTGCCGGAGTCGAGAAAGACGACATCATCGGCTTCAATGAAGTTAGCGGCGACGTAGCGCCCGATGGCGCGCTTCTCGGCAGCGCGGACAGTGGCGCGTTTTATCTGATGGCTCTCGTTTTGCTGGAAGGCGTCGCCATCAAAGATCGCGCCGCCGTGCGTCATCGTCACGAAACCGCCCCGCTGCAGCGAGCGCAGATCGCGGCGAATCGTCATCGTGGAGACGTGATAGCGCCGGCTAAGTTCAGTTATTGTATCGCTGCTAACCTGAGACAGGTGGCTGAGAATTGAGCGACGGCGAGCTTCCGGTAGCATGTCTGTCCTTTCTGATCTCACAAGCGCAGCGATTCTTTTCCCGCGACTCTGGCCCCATACGCCGCCTGGTCAGTCCCGACCCTCGAATCTATATCGGATCTCGAGTGTTGGATATTCCATTCGGTCGTATACTTCAATTGTCGCTAGCCAACCATCGCCCGTCTATCTTGTTAGTTTACGGAACTTTGAGACATTATACGACAAAACTGAAATTCGGCAAGCGGAATTGCCCGCTTCTTGGCCGCTTTTGCGTCATCCCAGGCCGAAGTCATAGAGTCTACCTTCCCGCAGCGGCCGCGCTCGCGCCGACGGCTGGCACGCGTCAAATTGCGAGGCGAGCCTAACGATGCATCCTTGGCGACTGCGACTAACCAATCTCTGGAATACCTACAAGCTGCAGTCCTACCGTCCGGTCATCCCCACGGAAGTTGACCATACGCGCCTTCATCAGGATCTCGGCGCGCTCCTGCAAGCGCCGGCGGATTGGATTGCGCCTCTGTGGCGCGACTATCAAGCGCTGATGACGACCAAGCGCCACGTAGCCGAACTGGGGCAAGTTGGCACGCTGTCATCGGAAGAGGCCTTTGTGCTCCATTGCCTGAGCGCGCGCTTCCAGCCGCCTGAATTGATCGAAATCGGCACGCACCAGGGCAAGTCCACGCGGCGCATCCTGGACAGCCTGGCGAGTCTGCGCCTGAACACCCGCGTGACCTGCTTTGACATTGAAGACCTCGTAACCTGCTTTAGTCGCGATGAAGCGACCCTGCTGTTGCGCGATGTCACGGATTCAGTGGAGGAAGACATCCTCGACCGCTACGCGCCCGGCATCATCTACCTGGACGCCCATCCCTGGCGCCTGCTCAAGAATGTGATTGAGGCGGTGCTTCGCCGTGAAGACTGGCTGCTGGCGATACACGATTGTTCGCCGATCCTGTGCAACCCCAAGATGACCATCTCTAAGGACGAACCCGGCTTGATCACCATGCGCACCGGGCATTGGGAGCGTCACGTCCTGGCCGAAGTCTTCGGGCTGGACAATCCGCTGGACCCGCGTCTGAACGATGTGGAGACGGATAGGCATCGGCTGCGGATATTCGGCACGCAGCATGGGCTGGGCGTGGTGCTGCCAAAGGCGCTGCTATCGGCTTGATGTCATCGTCGGCGGGCGGCTGGCGGCTTCAGTCAGCGCGATAACGGGCGATGGTCTCTTCATTCAACGTGAGGCCAAGTCCGACGCCAGCGCTTGGTCGCAGGACGCCGTCGCTATAGTCGATGCCTTCGTTCATGACGGTGTGACGCAAGGCGTTGAAGAGCTGGTTGTATTCGTAAATCAGAAAGTTGGGAACAGTCGCGCAGGCCGCGATGGCCGCTACAATGCCGATGCCGGCGCCTACCCCGTGCGGCGCGACAGACACATTCTCCAGCGCCGCCAGATCAGCGATTTTCAGCAGGCCGGTGATGCCGCCGCAGCGTGTGATATTGGGCATGATCACATCGACCGCTTCGGCTTTGATCAGGTCGCGGAATTGAAACCAACTGCCTAGCCATTCACCCGAGACGACCGGCAAATCAACCCGCCGGCGGATCCGCGCCAAATCGTCGGGATACTCGGGATGCACCGGCTCTTCCAGCCAGTAAACGCCAAGCTTGACCAGGGCTTTCGCCAGCGCGATTGACTCGCTTACGTTGTACGCGCCGTTGGCGTCGACCAGCAGCTTGACATCGCTGCCGATGGCGTCGCGCACGGCAGCTGTGTGTTCAATGTCCATGCCGAGGCCGCGCCCGATCTTGAGCTTGACGGCGCGGAAGCCGGCGCCCAGGAATTCGCGCGCCTTCTCAGCCGAGGCATCCGGCGTCGCCAGGTAGGGAATCGGGCTGGCATAGCAGTCGACCCGGTCGCGTATGGCGCCGCCCAGCAGGTTGGTCAGGCAGTCGCCGTAGATCTGGCCGCGCAGGTCCCAGAGCGCCATATCGACGCCGCTGATGCCCATTGGCGCGAAACGCATTTGCTCGTTCATGGCGGTAAAGAGGGCGTGGTGATGGCGCGGGTCGCGGCCGAGCAGCATGGGCGCGAGCACCTCGTTGATATGCGCCGCCGTGCCGCGCGGGCCGGGCCGCCCCATCGCCTCGCCGATGCCGACCAGGCCGGCGTCGGTCCTGATGCGCACGATGACCGCGCCCTGGCCAAGCAGGGGGTTGTCGCGCATGGAGAAGGCGGGCAGGGAGAGCTCGGGCGGGACCTGGCCATCGAAGGCGTCGGCGAAGGCGGCGAAGAGGGGAATAGCTTCGACTTCGGCAATTTTCATGGGCGAGGCCCGGGCGCTTGTTAGTTGACCGCAATTCGCAAAGGCGAGGAGATCAGACATAGATTTAACCACAGAGATCACAGAGATCACAGAGGAAAAGAGCGATGGGTGATTGCTGCTTGAAGCGATTGGTTGGTGTGCTAGCCCAGCACCGGATTCAGCGGCGAGGCGGCCAGATCGCCCGGCTCGGTACCGGGCAACCAGTGGTCGCGGTCGACGATGCGGTTCTTGTTGTCCAGCTCGCTGACGCGCGCGCCATCGGCGAAGTAGATGACCGTCATGGCCGGGCGCATCCGGTCGGAGACATTGGGCGGCGCCGAGTGCAGCGTCCAGCCGCTGTGGAAGGTGGCGGCGCCGGCGCTCATGGCTTCCGCCTGCGCTAGTGTGAAGCCCTTGCGCGCGACAAATGCGCGCAGCTGCGCCTCGGATTCATCCGAGATGGGGATGTCGCCCAGGTAGCCCTCGACATGCGAGCCGGAGGCGAAACGCAGCGTGCCCATATCGGCCTGAATATTCGCCAGCGTCATCCACATCGTGATGGTCCTGTTTGTGGCCAGCGGCCAGTAGTGCTGGTCTTGATGCCAGGGCGTGATGCCGCCGCCGGCTTCTTTGAACAGGGCCTGATCGTGATAGAGGCGCACCCGCGGCACGCCCATAAGCCGCGCCGCGATGCCGGCGAAGCGCTTTGCCATCACATATTCTTTGACGGTATCGTTGTATTCCCACAGATTGGTTGTCTGCAGGAAGGCGCGGCCGTAGGTATCGCGGTCTCTGAGGGCGCGCGTCTCTTTGTTGCGCTCGCGGACCGTCTGCGCGATGGCGTCTCGAAAGGGCGGGATATGCTCGGCCGGCAGCACCAGGTCCAGCAGGATATGGCCGTCACGCTGATACTGCGCTGCCTGCTCGTCACCGATCGGATACTCGCTTTGCAGGATCATCAGTTCTCCCAAGGTCTTATCGTTTTTCTCTGTGCCCTCGGCGCCTCTGTGGTGAATCATCAGTGATCATGCTCAGCGTCTTCGTGCGGGACAAGCACCATGAAGCCGTTGTCGTCGCCCATCATAGACTTGACGCGGTGGTTGTCAAAGCGCTCGCCGTAGACTTCGGGCGCGTTGGCGGCGCAAGGCGTGCCGAACCTGGGCTGGGCGTAGGGCAAGTGGGTCGTTCCGCGCGCCAGGATGTGCTCCTGATTGGCCGCGGCGCCCTCGTAGGGAAGGCCGTGATTCCAAGGCACGCGCGAACGGGCGTTGCAATAGTGGCTGACGAATGCGCGCCGCGAGCGCTGCGAGCCGTTCTGATGCGAGCGGTGGAAGACATGCCCGCCGAAGAAGACGACATCGCCGGGTTGCGCCGCCACTTTCACTTCGTTGCCATATTCGAGGGCGATGCGCGCCAGGGTATTGACGGACTCGTCCGGGTGGCTGGCGTCCTTGATTGCTTCGATATCGCTGAGCACGGTATCGCCCTGCTGGGTGACGCCGTCGCAATCAGGGTAGATCGGTTCGTGCTGGGAGCCGGGCGTCATCCAGAGGCAGCCGTTGTCTTCGTCGGCCGGGTCAATCGCCAGCCAGGCGCCGATCAGCGTATCCGGCTGGGTGGGGATGTAGTAGGAATCTTGATGGAAGCCTTGGCCGGCCTGGCCCGGCTGCTTGAAAAAGAGCATGGTTTGCAGCGCCAGCACTTCGGGGCCGATCAGCGCTTCCAGCACATCGACGACGCGCGGATGCAGCAGGAAACGCTCGGCGATTTCGCAAGCGCGGTGCGGCATGTGGATGCGCTCATAGCACAGGCGGCGCTCGGCCGTGCTGGCGTCGTTCGGCGGCGCGGGAATACCGGGGATCTGCCGCCGCCCCGCCATCATATCGTCGGTGAACTGCGCCAGTTCAGCCACTTCCTCGGGCGCGACCAAGCCTTTGATGCGCAAAAAGCCATCGCGGCGGAAGGCTCTGTAGTCCTCGACCCGTACCTGAAATTGTTCGTGGCTTCGCTGCAAGGGGGCTGTAAGTACCATTTCTGCTGCCTCAACAATCTCCTATACCGCCATACTTTAACCACAAAGGCACAAAGACACAAAGGTCACAAAGTGACTCTGATAATGCCTCCGTATGCTCATCATAACTCTGACAGCTCTTTTTGTGAAACTCGCCAAATCTCCAATTTCAATCCCGACGAAAGCCGTAGGGGCGACCCGATGGGTCGCCCGACATTTGTGTCGTAAACAGTGAAAAGCCGGCGAGCCAAGGCTCGCCCCTACAGCGTTTCGACAGTGTTGGCAGAGCTTTGAATGACGCGAATATCGGGGCGGGCGGAAGGCTGCGTTTTTGAAAATGCCAGCAAATCGCTATACTAGCGGCAGGCCGCGAGTGAACTGACGAGGAGGACCGGCTAATGGAGCAGCGAACGTTTGGCAAAACCGATTTGACATGTTCGGCGCTGGGATTCGGCACCTGGGAACTGGGCACGACGCAGTACGGCGACATCGACGTGGACGAGGCGGTGCGTGCCGTGCACATGGCCATCGACCACGGGGTCACGCTCTTCGATACCGCCGAAGTCTACGGCCCCTACACCTCGGAAGAGTTGCTGGCGCGCGGCTTGGGGCAGCGGCGCAAGGACATCGTGCTGGTGACGAAAGTTGGTTTTGTCATTAGCGACGATCCCGCTGTGCGCGGCGACGCCGCCATCGTCGGTCGCGATGCCTCAGCATTCAACGTCACGGAACACACGGAAGGCTGCCTGCGGCGGCTCAACACCGATTATGTCGATTTGATGCTGATTCATTGGCCTGACTTGAAGACGCCGCATGACGAGACGATGGGCGCGCTGGAAGCGCTGAAAGCCGCCGGCAAGATCCGCCACTATGGCGTCTCGAATTATGACGTGCCGATGATGGAAGCTTGTCAGGCGGTCGGCAGCCTGGCCGCCAACCAGGTCGGTTACAATCTCTTTGACCGGCGCATGGAAGCGGCGGTGCTGCCCTACTGCCTGGAGCAGGGCATCGGCTTCATGGCGTACGGCAGCCTGGGTTTCGGCCTGTTGACCGGCGCGCTGAGCCCGGACACGCAGTTCGCGGACAATGATTGGCGGCGGCATGGCAACGCCTTTGGACTGCCGCTTTTTGAACGTGAGAATTTCCTCAAGGCCTTACGGGTGACCGAGCGACTGAAGGCTGTGGCCGCGGGTTACGGCAAGTCAATCGCGCAGTTGGCGCTGGCTTGGGTGCTGAGCCACCCGGCGGTGACCGTCGGCTTGGTGGGCATGCGCAACGAGCGTGAGCTGGAAGAGAATATCGCCGCCGTCGACTGGCGTTTGACTGAGGGCGACCGCGCCGAGATCGACCGTATTTTCGCCGAGGAAGATGTGCCCACATACGCGACCGCACCCCAGCGGACTGATGTCGAGAAGTTGCGGGTTGACCTGGATGACTAGCGCAGAGCCTCGTTCGAATCCAAGTCGCGCACACGAGCGTCGATACAGCTTTTCTCCCCCTCCCTGGCTTGCCGGAATTCCGCCCCCCGTTGAGCGGGGGGATTGTGGGGGTA
>VXLV01000110.1 GCA_009841405.1 Chloroflexota bacterium
GGGATTGAGTGCCTGAACATGATGTTGTCCTTTCCAGTAACAATGTGCATTAGTGGTCTGTAATGCGTATAGTGTACAGTAACACACATCTATCCAACAGTCAAAAATGCGAAGCATAAAGCTGTGCGCTGTATATTGTTTTGTTTCACTATGGAGGATGCCGCCCGGCGCGTTCGGCGTCGAGGTGGTACGCTAACGCGGCCCGTCAGGCTCTCGTCAGCAGCTTCTCGAAGCGCGCCCGCCATTCCGGTGAGAGCGCGGTCAGGCGCAGCGCGCGCTGGATTGCAGTCGGCTCTTTGTCGAGCAGGAGCGCGGCGTTGACCTCGGCCACGCTCATGCCGACCGGGTCGCGGCTGAGGCGCTCAATCGGATCGCCCGCCGCGACTTCGCCTTCTTCAAGCACTTGCGCGTAGAAGCCCGAGCGGTTGGCTTGCAGGAAGGTCTTGTCAAAACCGGGGATGCCCAGTTTATTCGCCAGTTTGTAGCAGGGTACGCGCGGCTGCGTCACCTGGATCAGCGCGCCGCTGATACGCAGTGTGTCGCCGATGCAGACATCGCGCTCCAGCAGGCCGAGTGTGGTGAAGTTCTCGCCGAATTGCCCAAAGGCGAATTCGTCGCGGCTCAGTCGCTCGCGCCAGTAAGCGTAATGCTCATGCGGGTAGCAGTAGACGGCTTGGTATTGCCCGCCGTGGTTCTTGAGATCGCCTTGGCCGTCGCCGGCCAGGTTGAGCACCCCCAGCCAAACCGGTCCCGCGAGCGCCGATTTGTCAATGCCGGTGGCGTAAGTCCGGCCGTCGAATGTAACCGAGCGCGGGCGGGCGATGTTGACTGAGAGCAATTTCACGCGTCGTCGTCTCCATGCAGGCGCTTCTTGCGCGCGCGGATTTGGTCGAGGATCTCTTCGGCGGGCGTGGCGCTGTCGAGGAATTCGCTCTGGGCGCGCTCGGCCGCGCTCAGCCTCTCCAGCGCCGCCGCTTCGTCTTCGTCGTCCGCGTCGGCTTGCGCCGCGTCCAGCGCCAGGTCGCTGGCGGCCATTCCGCTGCCTTCGGCCAGCTCGTCGTCCATCGCTTCCGCTGCGTCAGGCGCGTCCCGCCCTTCAATCGCGATCTTGTAAAAAAGGAAGCCGCCGCCGATGACCAGCGCCAATGGCACAATCATTTGAAACACAGTTGATACCAGGCTGAGCAAGCCCAGCGCCAGAATGACCACCAGCACCGCGATCACCAGTTGTCGGATGCGCTTGTCGTTCCAGAGATGTCCCATTGCGGTGCCCTCTATTGCTAGCGCAATTATAGCAGATGGGAGCGCGCGAGTCGGAATCTGCGAATTAGCTTGTGCCTACGCCCCAATCACTTGCCACTCGGACACATTCAGCGCATAATCAGCCGATACGTTCGTCTTTGCGGTCAATTTCTCAAGCGCGGCAAGTGAAAGGCAGATGAGATGAAACATCATCCCGGCATCCGAGAATATGAGGCTGGCGCGACCGCGCTGGCATTTCCATTGGGCGGCATCGGCACGGGCAATGTGTCGCTGGGCGCGCGCGGCGAATGGCGCGATTGGGAGATCTTCAACTTGCCGGCAAAAGGCGCGCGGCTGCCGCTGAGCTTCTTCGCGATTCGCTGCCAGCAAGCGGGCGCGGATGCCCAGGTCCGCGTGCTGGAGGGGCCGGTGCAGCCGCCCTACATCGAGTCACACGGTTATCATCCCATGAGCGCCGCCGGCTTGCCGCGCTTCAAAAGCAGCCGTTTCCGCGGTCAGTATCCCTTCGCGTCCATCGCCTTTGAAGACAGCAGCCTGCCGGTGGACGTGGAACTCGAAGCTTATACGCCGCTGTTGCCGCTGAATCCGGAAGATTCGGGCATTCCCTGCGCCATCTTGACCTACACCGTGACGAATCGATCCGGCGCTCCGGTTGATGTTTGCCTGGTCGGCTCGCTGACGAACCCGGTCGGCAACAACGACTTTGACCAATTCGGCAACTGGATGCGGCGCGACCTGGGGCAGGCGGCCAACAGCTACCGCGATGAAGGTGATTTCCGTGGGCTCTACATGACCGATGAGAAGCTGGCGCCCAGCGATCACAAGTTTGGCAGCGTCTCGCTGGTGACGGACCACGATAGCGTGACCTATAGACGCAGCTGGATGCGCGGCGAATGGTGGGATTACCTGCACAACTTCTGGGACGAGCTACGCGATCACGGTCGCTTGACCGACCCGGATGACGCGGACGCGGGCGAGCGGCTGGCGACCGGTTCGCTGGGCTTGCTGGATAGCCTGGCGCCAGGCGAGAGCCGCGAGTTCCGCTTCGTGCTCAATTGGCATTTCCCGAATCGGCCCGCGACCTGGGACCTGCGCTTGCTGTCGCAGCTGAGCGTCGATGAGGCTGATGTCGGCAGTACGCGCAATCATTACGCGACGCGCTTTGACGACGCCTGGGCAGTGGCGGCCTACGTTATGGGGAATCTGCCGCGCCTGGAAGGCGAGACGCGCCGCTTCCACGATGCCTTGTTCAGCAGCACGCTGCCCGCCGCCGTGCTCGACGCGGTCTCGGCGAATATCGTGCCCGTGCGCAGCACGACCTGCTTCTGGCTGGAGGACGGGCGCTTCTATGGTTGGGAAGGTTGCTTCGATGACGCCGGCTGCTGCGCGGGCAGCTGCACGCACGTCTGGAGTTACGCCTACACCATCGCCTATCTCTTCCCGTCACTGGAGCGCGAAATGCGGCGGATTGAATTCAATGTCGAAACCGGCGATGACGGCTTCATGAAGTTTCGGTCGTTCGGCACTTTCCATGACGATTTCATTTGGGGCGGCCGTATAGACGCGGCGGTAGACGGGCAGATGGGCTCGATATTGCGCGCTTACCGCGAGTGGCTGCTAAGCCGCGACCTGGACTTCCTGCGCGAGATTTGGCCCGGTATCAAGCGCGCGATCGCATTCGCCGGCGTCTACTGGGATCACGACAAAGACCAGGTCCTGGACGGCGTGCAGCACAATACCTACGATATCGAATTTCACGGGCCCAATCCGCTCTGCGGGATCTATTATCTGGCGGCGCTGCGCGCGGTCGAAGAGATGGCGACGCTCATGGGCGAGGCTGACTTGAGCCGCCGCTGCGCTGAGGCTTTAGCGCTGGGCAGCGCCAACCTGGACGCGATGCTCTGGAACGGCGGCTATTATCGGCAGCAGCTCGATGATGTGAACGCGCACAAGTATCAGCACGGGATCGGCTGTTTGTCGGACCAGTTGCTGGGCCAGTTGCACGCCACGATACTGGGGCTGGGCAGCGTGGTGTCGGCGGACAATGCGCGCGCCGCGGTCAAGGCGATATTCGATCATAACTTCAAGACCGACTTCAGCGAGCACGACAATCCGCAGCGCGTCTACGCGCTGAATGACGAGGCCGGTTTGCTGCTCTGCACCTGGCCCGAGGGCGGCCGGCCCGATCTGCCGTTCCCTTATGCTGACGAAGTCTGGACCGGCATCGAGTACCAGGTCGCGGCCCATCTCATCTACGAGGGCTGGGTTGACGAGGGGCTGCGGATTGTAGAGGCGGTGCGCGAGCGCCACGACGGCGTTCGGCGCAACCCCTGGAACGAAGTAGAATGCGGCAACCATTACGCCCGCAGCATGTCCAGCTGGGCGCTGCTGCTGGCGCTGAGCGGCGCGCAAGTCGACCCGTCGGATGGGGGCGTCAGTTTCTCGCCTGCCGCGGCGCTCTTGGCGAAAGACGAGCCCTTCGCGGCGCTGTGGACAGACGGCCGATCCTGGGGCATGTATCGCAGCGAGTGGGACGAGTCGACGCAGGCGTGGACCGGTGACATTGAAGTGCTGGGCGACGAGGAAGCGTAGACACTGCCCGCCGGGCGCCTGGAATAGGCAGGTGATGTGAATGCCATTGAAATACTATACGCACGGCCGGCGCGACCAAATGAAGGTAGCGCTGACATTTGACGACGGGCCCAACCCGCCGCGCACGGATCAAGTCATCGAGATCCTCGACAGCCGCGGCGCGCGCGGTACCTTCTTTGTGCTCGGCAAGTGGGTGGAGCGCTGGCCCGAAGCCTTCATGCGCATCGTCGACAAGGGACACGCCGTGGGCAATCACAGCTACTTGCATCACGCGCATCTGGGGGATTTCGACCGCGCGGAAGCGGTCATCGGCAATCTGCTGGGGCGGCCGACGCAATTCCTGCGCGCCCACTATTTCAACTTCTTCACTTGCTTGCATTCGCCGGTGGCGCTTGCGCCGGAGATGAAGATTGTCGACGCCGATGTCAATCCGGCCGACTACGACAAGAGCGATCCAGCCGCCATCGTCGCGGCGACGCTGAATGACCCGGCGCTGGCCGGCGGTTCGATTATCGACTTGCATGACGGCGGCGAGACCGACGATGACGCGCTGCGCCTGGCGCGCGCGTTGCCGATGATTGCGGCGCTGCCGGCGATTGTCGATGGCTTGCAGGCGCGCGGTTTTGAGCTGGTCGGCCTGGACGAGATGGAGCTGGTTGACCCGGTTGAGTGGCGTCCCGATGGCCGCGGGACTTTCGCGTCTGACGATGTGCGGGCGATGATCGATACGCTTGGCGATTGACGCTACTGGTTTTGCCGCTAGATGTTTCCGGCTGTTTCCCGGCCGGGCTGTTGCGCGGTGGCCAGGCGCCCTCGCCAGACGATGAGGTTTTCGCGCAGGCTCCAGCCGGCGACTGTCGCAAATGACAGCGCGTAGATCAGCAGGTATACGACAAGTTCGCGCTGCGACTCCCAAGCCAGCCAGGCGGCCCAGAGGGCGTAGAGCATCAGCGCCAGCTCCAGCCAGAGAGTGAAATCGGTGGACAGCGCGTATTGGCTGCGCCGCCAGTCGCCCTTAAATTTTGGCGTGCGCCGGAAGCTGGCCTTGATGCCGAGTAGCGCCGCGGCGACCGCCAGACTGTTGCTGAGCGACATGCCGGCGCCGATAAAGAGCAGGGCCGGGAAGGCGGTCAGGCCGGCGATGGCGCCGCGCTTGTCATAGAGGCGCGCTTGGCTGGCGATGTACATCAGCGGCGGCGCCAGGCCCAGCAGACCGAGGGGCGCCAGCGGCAAGCCCTTGAGCGCGCCGGCCAGTAGCAGCGGCGGCGTCAGTAGCAGCATCAGCAACATCAGCGGCTGTGGCAGGTATTGGCAGAGGTGCTGGATGGCCATGATTTTCTGCATCGCCCCCAAATTTGCGGCGCCGATTTGCCGCGCCAGTTTGAGCAGGCATTGCGTATTGCCGGTGGCCCAGCGCGCTTGCTGCTGTTTGTAGGCGGCCAATTGTGGCGGAATCTCCCCCGGCGCCTCGACATCGGGCAGGAAGAGCGAGCGCCAGCCGGCCATCTGCGCGCGGTAGCTGAGGTCGAGGTCTTCGGTGAGCGTATCGGCGGACCAGCCGCCGGCCTCTTCGATGCATTGCCGACGCCAAATGCCGCCTGTGCCATTAAAGGGGATGAGCCAGCCGCTGCGATTGCGCGCCGCCTGTTCAACCACAAAATGCGTATCAATGGCCAGTTTCTGCGCGCGGGTCAAGCTGTTCTCGTCGGCGTTTAGGTGGCCCCAGCGGCTTTGCGCGATGCCCAACGCCGGGTCCGCCAGCAGATGCGGCAGCAGTCGCTGCAAGAAGTCGGGCGGGGGGATGAAGTCAGCGTCGAAGATGGCGATGTATTCGCTATCGCAGTTTTCGACGCCAGCGGCCAGGGCGCCGGCTTTGAAGCCGTCGCGGTTTCCTCGCCGCAGATGCTCCGCATGATAGCCGCGGGCGCGCAGGTCGGCCAGCTTGCGCGCGACGAGCGCCGACGTGCGGTCGGTCGAGTCGTCAAGCGCTTGAATGTTGAGTTTGTCGCGCGGGTAGTCCATGGCGGCCACGGCGTCGATCAGGCGGCCCGCTACATTGGCTTCGTTGTAAAGCGGGAGTTGCACGGTAACAGGCGGGCATTCGCCGAGCGCCGGCGTCGGCGCTAGCCCCCGGCGCGCGCGCCAGTAGCGCCAGAGCAGAATGGCCTGGCCTGCAGTGTATAGGCCGAGCGCGAGCGCGCAGAGCGAGTACAAGGTCAGCAATAGGGTCGTCATCGCCGCGATTCTAATTTGCCCTTATGTCAATGGCAAGATGAAGCTGGCGGTCTTCGCTGCGCAGGGCGGGCGTAGGCAAGGCGTCAGTTTGGCGTAAGGGCAATTCGAAGCCGGGCGTGTATGATTTTGGGAACCCGCAGGAAAGAGTGGATAGCCGGATGCAGATTTATTACGTGCGATTTTTGCTCATGCTGGGCTTATGCGCCGTCGTCCTGCATTTGTTTACGTCTTGAGCCGCGTGGCGGCGGAGTCATGTCACTCCGCTTCGCGGATGATCAGCGTTTGGCCTGGAAAGATGAAGTGGCCGCGATTCTTGAGTTGGTTGAGTTGATTGAGCGTGATTATCGCATGAGGATGCACATTGTAGGCGATGCCGATTTGCCAGATGGTGTCGCCCGGCCGGACGACATGGATGATTGAGCCGTCCGCCTGCGCTGCTTGCGCCGAGACGGGCGCGGCATAAGGTATCGGCGTGGGCTGGGGCGTCGCAGCGGGCGCGGCCAGGACGTCCGACAAGCTGCTGCCTTGACAGGGCGGTTCGTCCGTGACGGTAGTGACCGTGCCCAGAATACTCCCGTTAAGCGCACTGTTTATCACGATATGATTCACCTTCCCCTCGACATTTGGCCCCATCGAGATGAGTATGTCACGCGCCTGGCGCGGGCTCGCGTCCTGGTAGGCCTGACTATGCGTGAGCTTCTGACGAACCGGCTCGGTCAGCCCGACGCGAACGGCGGCGCGCCCGTTTGACGAACAGGCGACCACGCCCTCGGAAACCGCTTCAATGTCGTTCTGGCTGACTTTCAGGGCGAACTTGCCTTGGCTGTTGGGCATGACCTCCCAGATTTCGATGACGTGGGGGCAAATCTGCTTGTGGAAGATTACGCCGATGGCGCCTACCGGCTTCCTTATTGGCGGCTCAATCTTCTCCGGTTGACATTTCGCTGTCGGGGGAACCGGAGGCGCGTAACCGCAGCCTAAACTAACGTAGCCTTGATCAACGATGAATGACGGCAAAACTGCATCCTGGGCTGACGAACCCTCGAGCACATTCTCGCCGCACAAGATTATCGCCGCGCCTTTGCCTGTCGCATACGCTACGATGTCACCCGGACTGTTGTTGCGGAATACGTTATCCCGGAAGATCGCGCGTCCCAAGCCAAAATAGGCGTGGGCGTAATAGACGCTGCTATCGCTATCGCCTATATTGTTCTCGAAAAGCGAATCCAACAGATAGGCCCATCCGTAATTGATGATGGGCACCTTCGGAGCATTCGCGACAATCGACTTGGCCAAGGTAAAGTTACCGCCAAAATTACGCACTTGCATGCCGTAGATCTTGGCGTCAATTATCTTCAAGTGCGCCCCGTCTCCGCCGATCAGGAACGCGGCGCCGCGACCTCTCGAAAGGCGTTCACCGGTATAGTATTGTATGCCCGCGCAGGCGCGAATAGCTTTGCCGTTGCCGTTGATCGTAACGGTCACGCCGGGGGCCACAGTGAACTTCTTCATGCACACACAGTCTTGAGTCAATGTGTAGGTGGAGTCTTCATCGATCACAGCCTCGGCGGGCAGGTCGCAGGGTAGCACGGCCGGGGAATACGGAACCACAGCGTCCTCGTCGTTGCCAATTTTGCCGCTGCAGGCGCGGGTGCTAGAGTCCGTCCAGGTACCTAGTTCACTATGCAGTCCGCTGTGTTTCGCCCTATGCGTCATTACGCGGATAAAACTGAGGCAGCCGGTGGCGGTTGCCCTGCCGCCCTTCTTGATTACTATGGGTGATTGCTCGATGTCACGGAATACGGCATTGTTCAGCGTGACGCTGCCGGTCTTGGTCACATGCAGGACGCCCTGCAAGGTTTCGAGCAAGGCAAAGGTCGAAATTCTGCTGTCCTTGAAAAGCACATTCGTCAGGGTGGCCGTCCCCTGGATGTCCAGCCACTTGCCACTGCCACCGGTGAAGGTGACGTTTTCCATCTCCAGCGTACCTTCGGTCGAGATGCCGACGCCCGTCCAGCAGAAGCCAGAGCGGTTTCCGTAATCGCACGCGGATTTTCTAAACAGCCGACCGCCGCCGTCGAATGTGACATTTTTGATGATGACTTTGACATTGGGGCTCGGGGTTGTGTCGGTATTATAGTAGGTGTTTACGCCGAGCTCGTCGACGATGAGGAAATGGTGGCCATAGTTGGGGTCGTTAGGGTCAATGGAGTTGTAAATGGTATGTCCCGCGCCGTCGATCTCGAGCGTGACCGACGGCGTATTGGCGGTGCGAATTTCCAGATAGTTCGTCTGCGTACAGTCGTGCTTGAGCGTGTATTTGACGCTAGTCGTGATAGTGCCCTGGGCCGGCAAGTTGCACGGGGCTGCGTTCGGGTTGCCCGGGATGGGAGTGGGGACGGGCGTGGCGGACTGCGCGTGGGCCGACGCGGCAAATAGCGACAAGAGCAGCATCAGCAGAAGGGAGCGCATGACGACAACTCCTTTTTTGCGAGAAATCGCGATTGTGCGAGACATAGGGCTCAATGTAAAATATCAGATAGACCTATAGAAATTATATCATAACTAAGTGATTGTATATAGTTTGATAAAGTAAATAAAATGGATTGAAAAAGGTAAGCTAAGACGTCAACGGTCGTCAGTTTTCATGATTCCCGGCATGCCGCTATAATGTGACGCTAAAGGCAGCGGCGAGGATGGTCGACACATGGCGCAGAAGGGCTTGGCGGTATTCGAGATCAAGAATTACATGGTGATATGGCGCCAACTTGAGGAGCGCGAATTCGGCGGCGTCAGCGCGCGCATACGCGGCTTGGTGCGCTGCACGGGGCACGGTACGGCTGACGACGAAGATTACCGCCTGGATGTCTATTTCCTCTCGCCGGACAGCAAGACGCCGGCGCCGCAGGTCGATGTCGCCAACCGGCGCGGCGCGATCTTCATGCAGATCAGCGATATCCACGCCTTCGTCGATATCTTGCGCAACGAAAAGCCAATTTTCGGGCACCTGCGCGGCGACTATCCGCAGTGGACCAGCGTGACCACGACCAATGAGCCGGTCGGCAGCGGCGACGAAGACCACCGCGACGGCGTCTGAGCCGCGCTGATGAGCGAGCCAATCCGCGTTCTGCACTTTGCCGATGTCCATCTGGGCGCGGAGAATTATGGCGCGGCCGACCCCGAAACCGGTGTCAGCGCGCGTGTCAGCGATAGCCTGCTGCGATTGGACGAAATGATCGAGTTCGCCCGCGCCGGCGATGTCGACCTGGCGCTTTTCGCCGGCGACGCCTTCCACAGCCGCGGCCCCAACCCGACGGTTCAGCGCGAGTTCGCCGTGCGCATGTTGGCTTTGTCGCGCCTGGCGCCGTTGGTCATGCTCCTGGGCGATAGTGACAGCCCGCCGCAGTCCACCCGCGCTTCGTCGCTAGCGATTTACGATACGCTGCGGGTGCCCAATATCTGGGTGGCGCAGGATTATCAAGCGCGGCGAATCGCGACCAAGCGCGGCGATGTCGTCCTGGGCGCGGCGCCTTATCTGTCGCGGAGCCGCCTGCTGGCGGATGCGGACGCGCGCGGCCGGTCGCGGGAAGAGGAGGCTGCCGAAGCCGAGCGCAGCCTGCGGGAGCGGCTGGACGCGCTGGCTGCGGAAGCCGACGAATTGGCAGCGGACGACGCTCCGCGATTGCTCTGCGGGCACTTCAGTGTGGCGGGCGCCGAGCCCGAAAGCGATGGCGACGCCCCGCTCGGGCCGGATGCGGCGGTGGCGCTCGACTCGTTGGCTGACACGGGCTGGGATTATGTCGCGCTGGGGCATCGGCGCCGGCATCAGGCGCTGAGCGCGGCCGAGCCGCCGGTCGTCTACAGCGGCGGGCTGGAGCGCATCGGTTTCGCGGAGGCGGACGAAGCGACGGGCTTCTGCTGGGTGGAGTTGGCGCGGGGCGCAGCCGACTGGCGCTTCGTCGAACTGGCGGCGCGGAAAATGCTGGCGCTGAGGGTCGACTGCCGCGACGTGGAGAATCCGACCGTGGCTGTGCTGGACGAGTTGCGGCGCCACGACCTGGCTGGCGTCGTGCTGCGCCTGGACATTCGTTTGGGCGCGGAGACCGAGGCTATGCTGAAGGACAAAGTCATCCGCGACGCGCTGCGGCGGGCGGGCGTGTTTCATATTGCCGCGATTAGCAAGGATGTCGAACGGCCGATTCGCACGCGCCTGGGCGCGAATCCGGAAGGCTTGTCCGAGCTGGAGCTGCTGGAGCGTTACTTTGAGGTGCGCGCGGTAGAGCCGGGTCGGCGCGAGCAGCTGCTGCGACTGGCGCGGGAGATTGTGGCGGGGGAGTAGGGGCTGCGCTGGCCGCGCCCTGGCGGTAACATCTGGCGAAGAGCCTGCTTGTTCAGGAGGACCACCGATGGCGTCACCGCTTGAGAACGACATGCACCGCCCGACCTACCACTTCATGCCAGCCGCCAACTGGATGAACGACCCCAACGGCGTGATTCAGTGGCAGGGGCGTTATCACCTCTTCTTCCAGTACAACCCCGATGGCGCCTGGCACGCCAATATGCATTGGGGGCACGCCGTCAGCGATGACCTGATTCACTGGGAAGAGCTGCCTGTCGCCATCGCGCCCACGCCGGAATCGCCCGACCAGGGCGGCATCTTTTCGGGCTGCATCGTCAATAATGGCGGGACGCCGGTCGCATTCTACACCGGCGTCAACGATGACTATTCCGTACAGACGCAGTGTATGGCTGTTGGCAATGACAACCTGACGCGCTGGGAGAAATACGCCGGCAATCCGGTGATCGGCGCTGCGCCGGCGCATTTGGGCCAGACGCGCGACTTCCGCGATCCCTTCGTATTTCAGCGCGCGGGCAGTTGGTATATGACGGTTTCGGCGCATATCGTCGGTGTGGGCGGCGCGGTCTTGCTCTACCGCTCGGACGACTTGACGGACTGGGAATACCTGCATCCGCTTTTTGTGGGCGACAGAGCGCGCCATGGCCGCAACTTTGAATGCGCCAATTGCTTCCCGCTGGGCGACAAGTGGGTGCTGATTATCTCGGCGATGCTGGTTGACGCGCCCGCGTATACGCTCTACTTTGTCGGGCGCTGGGAAGACGAGCGCTTCATTGTCGAGAGCGAGGGCGTTTACGATGCCGGCGTTAGCTACGCCTCGCTGATGCACTTTGACGCGAGCGAGCGCCCGCTGATTTATTCCTGGCTGCGTGAAGCGCGGGGCGTTGAATTGCAAAAGCGCGCCGGCTGGTCGGGCGTGCAGGCGATCCCGCGCGTTCTCAGCCTCGACAGCCGGAACCGCCTCATCAGCCGGCCCGTGCCTGAAGTGGAGCGGCTGCGCGGGCGGCATCAGCATTTTGCGGCCGCCGCCATGAGCGCAGCGGCTATCCCCGTCGGCGGGCTGGCGCTCGATATCGAAGCGGAGTTCGACGCCGGGGCGGCGCCGAACTGCGGGATAGAGCTGGCCGCCGGCGACGACAGGTTAACGATCGTTTATGAGCGCCGCGCGCAGACGCTGCAGATCCAGCGCCGCTACCAGCGGGCGACGTCCGAAATCGACAGCGGGCCGGAGGGCATCGCGCATGCGCTGGACGCCTGCGAATCCTTGCAGCTGCGGATTCTGATTGACGGTTCGGTCGTTGAGGTCATCGCCAACGGGCGGTCGCGGGTCACCAGCCGCTTCTACCCGGTCAGCGCGAATGCGCCCGGCTTGCGCGCGCTTGCGCCGGGGGCGGCGCTAAGCCTGGATGTCTGGGAGATGGCGCTACGGATGTAGCGGGCGGCTGAGTTTGCCGGCCAGGTCTTCCAGATGGCCCAGCTCATGAATGGCTAAGCCGCGGGCTAAATAGTAGACCGACTCCCGGCGCTTGACGCCCTCGCGCCGGACCGACCGCTCCCATTGCTTCTGGCTCAGGCCGTGCAGGATGCGCAGTAAAGCCGCGCGCCGAAAGTCGAAATATGCCATGAGCTCGTTGATTTCAAAGGATTCGTAGCGCATGAGCGCGCCCCAGTCGCGCTCGGCGTGAATCCGTGGCATGAAGGCGTCCGGCAGCAGAAGGGCGTGATGGATGGGGTCGGCGCCGCGCTCGGCGCAATAGATGAGATGCGTCAGATCGCGCTTGAAACTTCGCTCGCCTACGCCCAGGGGCGTGGTCAGTTCGGCCTCGCTCAGGCCGCTGCTGAGCGCGCGCAGTCGGCCTGGCGCCGCCTCCAATACTTGCAGAATCAACGCGATGCGCGCGTCCGAGGGCTTGGTGGCAAGGCGCTTGTGCAGGGCGGCTTTGGAGATGGTCTCGCCGGCCATCAGGCCATACTCGCCAGTTTGCTCAGGCGAACCATTTTGGTCTCGCCGTCTGCGTTCTCGACCGGCGTATATAGTTCCTTTGGGTTTCGCAGGCGATCGAGAAACAGGATGCCGTCCAGGTGGTCGATTTCGTGGTGCAGCACGCGGGCGTCCATGCCGTCGACGCGGCGGACGATGCGGGCGCCGTCTTCGCCGAGGGCGCGGAAGCGAATCCAACGCGGCCGCGGCGTATCCCAGGTATAGATGTCGGGGATGCTCAGGCAGCCGTCGAAACCCGCCTTGGGCGCGCCTGCGTCGAGAATCTCGGGATTAATGAGCGCCAACATGGGCTCTTCTTCGTCATCGTCATTCTGCCCGAATTTGACGACGGCGACGCGTCTATGCACACCGATTTGGGGCGCGGCGATGGCGGCGCCGGGCTGCGTTTCCAGCGTGTCCTTGAGGTCCTGGATCAGCCGCTTTAACCGCTTGTTTTTTGGATTGGCGGCCGGCCGGCTCTTCTGCCGCAGCAGCGCCTCGTCACCCGGGTATAAGAGCAGTCGCTTGATTGCCATGGCGGCAACTCTAGCACAGGCTGCGCCCGTCTGGCAATTCTGCGATGTTTGACGGCTCACCGCGAGGATTGTAGGGGCTACTTATCAAGTCGCCCGAAAACGCATAGTAGCGCTGCTACGGGCGACATGGTATGTCGCCCATAGCGATCGCGGCTAGCGCGTCGTGGAGCCGTCGTCAAATATGCCGGTCGGGTGGCAGCCGAGCCCGGCAGCAGCCGCCTGTTTCTCCAGCTGAACGAATTCGTCGTAGTGCAAATCGTTGGGCGGATACAGCACAACCTCAGCCCAGCCTTGCTCCACCAGAACGCGATTGACCAAGACATCGTCGACGTAGACGAACCGCAGCAGGCGGTCGAATGGGTCGACCAGCTCTTTGTCCGCCACCAGGCGCACGGTCTTGCCTTCGACGAGATCGGCATTGGCTTGGCCGGACTCGTCAAAGCAGGGGTGATCGCGCTCGGGCGTATTCATCTGCAGGTAGCGGATGCGCGTGTTCACGCCGTTGAGCATGACATCAATCGTGTCGCCGTCGACCACGCGCGTGACGGGTCCGACTTCATCCTCGCCGGGCGCGGCTACCGCCGGCTCAGCTTGGCTGTCCGCGGCGGACAATTCAGCGACCGCCGTGCCCACTTGTATCGCCACTTCAGTGCTGATTTGTGGCGCCATGTCGCGGCTGACTTCCGCCGCCAGCGCGCTGCAGCCGGCCAGCAAGACTGCCGCCATTAGCCATGTCCAAATTCGTATGGTCATCTTGAAGCTCCCAGTTCGCTCAAGGAAATAAAGAACATTGAAAAGTTTAGTACAGATGTGCTATACGAGTCAAGACCGACTTTGCGGTGATTCACCTGCTATAATCGGCGGCGACAACGACTGGAGTGGTCTCGTGCCAAATCGCGCTTTGAAGTTCTTATCATTTTACCGTCCCTATCTCGGCCTGCTGGCGGTGGATCTTTTCTGCGCCTGCATCGCCTCGGCCATCACGCTGATTCTGCCGCTCTGCGTTCGCCATATCACCGGGAACCTGCTGGGCGGCGGCGTTGCCGATCCGGTCAGCGATATCGCCCTCATGGCCGGGATCATGCTGGCGCTGGTCGCCGCGCATACGCTTTGCACGCTGATTGTCGACTACCAGGGGCACATGATGGGCGCGATGATGGAGAGCGATATGCGGCGGGAACTCTTCGCGCACTTGCAGAAACTGTCCTTCAGCTTCTTTGACGAGCAGAAGACCGGACAACTGATGTCGCGCATCACCAACGATCTCTTCGCGATTTCGGAGCTTTCTCATCACGGGCCGGAGGATCTGTTCATCGGAATCATTACCTTTGTCGGCGTTTTCTTCATCACCTTGACGATAAACCCGGCGCTGAGTCTGATCATCATCGTCTTCCTGCCGCTGATGCTGGTTTACTCGCTGCATTTCAATCGCAAGATGCACCGCGCGCTGCGGCTCAGCAAGCAGCGGGTGGCTGAGGTCAACGCGCAGATTGAAGACTCGCTGGCGGGCATCCGTGTAGTGCAGTCATTCGCGAACGAGCCGCTGGAGCAAGCCAAGTTCGACGCCGCCAACGCACGCTTTGTCGAGAGCCGGCGGCTGGAGTACAAGAGCGAGGGCTTCTTCTATGGCGGCATGTCCGCCTTCACGCAATTGATGACGGTCGTGGTGGTGGTCTTCGGCGCGCTGGCGATCACCCGAGCCACGCTCGACCTGCCTGATCTGATCACATTCTTGCTCTACGTCGGCATCCTCATCGAGCCGATTCGGCGCTTGGTCAATTTCGCCCGCTGGTATCAGGAAGGCATCACCGGCTTTCATCGCTTTATGGATATGATGGAGTTGCCGCCCGCCATTCAAGAGCCTGTCGAAGCGCTGGCGCCCGCAGGCGTTCGCGGCGAGTTGGAGCTGCAAAATGTGACCTTCAGCTACCAGGACCGCTTCGGCAAGGTCTTCCACAATTTGTCGCTGAAGATCGCCGTTGGCGAATATGTGGCGCTGGTGGGCGCCTCCGGCGTGGGCAAGACGACGTTGGGCGCGCTAATCCCGCGGTTTTACGATGTCAGCGCCGGGCGCATCTGCCTCGATGGCGCGGATATACGCGAGTTCAGCCTGGCTTCGCTGCGGCGCAATATCGGCACGGTCGACCAGGACGTATACCTTTTCGGCACGACGGTGGCTGAGAATATCCGCTACGGCAAGCCGGACGCGGCGGAGGCGGAGATTGTCGCGGCCGCCAGGAAAGCCAACGCGCATGAGTTTATCATGGCGCTGCCGCAGGGCTACGCGACCGAAATCGGCCAGCGCGGCATCAAGCTGTCGGCCGGGCAGCGCCAGCGGTTGAGCATCGCGCGGCTCTTTCTGAAAGACCCGCCGCTGATCATCCTGGACGAGGCGACCAGCGCGCTGGACAACGAGAGCGAGCGCGTCGTGCAGCAGTCGCTGGAGCGGCTGATCGAGAATCGGACGACCCTGGTCATCGCCCATCGCCTGTCCACCATCCGCAATGCCGATCGCATCCTGGTGCTGACCGAGCACGGCATCTGCGAGCAGGGCACGCATGAAGAATTGCTTGCGGATGACGGGGCTTACGCCGGGCTTTACAATCTGCAGCTGGCGCGCTAGCGGCTGGCGAACTTGTATGCTAGAACTTAGTCGATAGCCTGGCGCAAATCTGTTTGTTGGCGGAACGTCACTTGTTGCACAGCTACGGGTTTATCAACGTTCTGGTCGCGCTTCAACTGGAGAGTTTATCGATGTCGCCATCCACGTTTATCAGATCTTGAAGTGTGATGGTGATTTCTCCACTCTTGATTTTGCGATTCAATTCTGGATGCGATTTCTCGGAAATGTAGACTTCATAGTTTTTTGGATCACTGTACAAGCGCTCCGTCCTGCGAAAAATCTCCCTGCGATCGAGTCGCTTACTATTCTTCACAGTCATTATGCTTTGCCTTTACGGATAGATTTGAACTCATCAATCATCCGACCAAATGAATTACGTTCGGCATCGGACCAATCTTCCCTGCAATTGCCTGCGTAGATGTCGAGCAGAGCGACAACATGAAGGCTCCTAGAGTAATAAGATATAACGCAGAATCCTTGCGCCTCGTGTTGTCTAGCGCCTCCAGCGCCCCAAATCGTTTCTCCGCACATTGGTCTACTGCTATAGTATTCCAAAAGCGCAAAGTATTCAACTTTCGCCGTACTTATTCGCGGCGCTATTTCTCTAAACAACGGAGTAAGAACAACTTGAGCCAACTAAACTCCTGTCCTTTCTACTGGTTACTAGCAGGATCGGCACGACTATACAGGCATGTAACAAGAAAGGAAGGGAACAGATTGACGGTCTTACAGCGTTGGATTTCATGCCCAATTCGCCATGACCGATTCTTGAATGACTCTACGATTCGACGGATGACAGCCATTGACGGCCAAAGCATGAGATGGCGTTGCCGCAACATTTCGACACGCCGTGTCGCGCAAATGCGGAAGAGCACACTTGATCGATGGAAGAGTAGCGGGAGAGGGGCTCGAACCCTCACGCCCTTCCGGGCAGGCGCTTTTAAGGCGCCCGTGTCTGCCATTCCACCATCCCGCCGTTGGATTGAGTATAGTCCCGGCGGGTCGAATGTCAATATGACCGGGCGCGCGGGAGAGACTGTCAGTCGTCGTTCTTGCGCTTGCCGCTGACCTTGGGGCGGTACTTGCCGCCGAAGAGCATGAAGAGGCCCATGCCGATCAGGATCAGCGGGAAGATTTGCCAGAAGGCGCCGGCGATATCGGCGATCAAGCCGGGAATGCCGAAGATGACGCCGATAGCAATCAGCCAGAGCGCGCCCGTGGCGGAGCTCCAGCTTTCGCCCAAGGCCCGCGCGCGCGCCAGCATCGAAGCGGCGATGACAAACATGATGCCCGGCCACCACCAGCCGGTGAAAAACAAGAGGCCTAATCCCACAAAGAATACGCCGGTGCTCGCTTGCGAAGCTTTTTCTTCTTTATCCATGCGCTTGTCCCAGGATACCCTATGCTGCTTTGCAGCTAATACGCGGCGGGACGGCGAGCGGTTGCGCTAGCGCCACCGATCAGGACTCGACGAAGGTGACGCGAAAAGACTTTAGCCCGCGTCGATTGCCGGTGTAGCAATCGCCCGTGCGCAGGCTGCTGGTTGTCGGGTCGCGGGCGCCGTCCATTTCGATGGCGTAGTCGATGTCCGGCGTCATCTGGAAATCGGCGTAGGCGTCGCCGTGCTCGGTCTTGAGCCCGCTGAAGAAGAGGTCTTCGCGGTTGCCCCAGCGTACGCGGATGGGCTGGCCCGGGATGCCGCGCCCGATGTAGTCGACCACACGCGCTTCGATGAGAGCGGGCCGGGCCAGGTCGCAGAAGGAGCGCACCGAGAGCACGGCGAAGCGGCGCTCGTCCAGGCCGGGCTGGGCCGGGAAGCGCGTCGGCGTCGCTGCAAGTGTTTGCCGTAATGGCCGCTTGGTGGGCAGGGGCGTGGCTTGCGCTTCATCGCTGACGTGCCCGGCCTGGCGGGCGGACGCCGCCTCGCTTGCATCCGGCGTCGGCGTGGCTTCCGCGGGCAGCAGCCGCTCAGCGCAGCCGGCGCGCCCTTGCGAAGAATACAACTTGACCGCGCTGCGCAGCGCCTGGATGCCGCTCGGGCTGCGCAGATAGCCGCGGCTGCCCAGCTCGCAGGCGGCCGCGGCCAGGGCGGCCCAGGGGTCCTGCGCCGGGCGCAGCGCGATGAGCTTGTCCAGCGCCGCTGACGTATCGCCGCTGTGCTCGCGCTCCAGCGTGATGGCCATCATGTAATGCTGGCGGTCTTCCGCGCGCAACTGCCAGGGTTCGGCATTTGCTTGCGGCAGCGGGCCCTGGATTCGCGTGACGCTGATGCCCAGCAGCAGGCCGGCGATCAGGCTCAGCGCGAAGGCCGCGTTGGAGAAGTAGCCCGGCGCCTCCCTGGTTTCGGTTTCGCGCGGGGGGGGACGCAGGTCTCGGGAGATCATGCGCCGCCCCCGCTCGGCGAGAGGAAGGGCCGCATGGTTGGCGACAGTTGCCCCAGATCCCGCGCCAGCGCCACCAGGAGATAAATATCGTCGAGATCCCGCGCCGACGCCGTGATGATGCGGTCGATGGTCCGCCGCAATTCCGGTCCGCCCAGCGCGGCGTCGAAGCGGCTGAGCCGTTGCGCGGCGCCGGCGATGTCGGCATCGAAGGCGTAGCCGGCCGCGATCATGACGATATATTCATCGCGATAGGTCTGCGCCAGGTCGCTGAGCGCGCTGCTGCGGCCGCCAGCGGGGAATTGCGCCCAGCCGAAAAACAGGCCGACAGCTGTTCCGGCCAGCAAACCCAGCAGCAGCGAGCGAATGACGCGCAAGGCAATCCCTCTTTTCGGCCATATCCACCGTGTCATCTATCTTATACCGGAACGGCAGTTTTGGCAGAGACGCGCGCATTGCAAGCGGCGTGGCCACTTTCTACCTCACCCCCCGGCCCCCTCTCCAAATCATCAGAGAGGGGGGCGTCTATGTGCTTGCTCGACGCGCTGCGGGTATGTATTGCCAGAAATCCCGGGCCATCTCAATACGTGGCTGGCTTCCCCCCATTGATATGGGGGGACTGAGGGGGGTAGTCCGCATCCGCCTAATACGGCGCCAGCACTTCGGCGCGGTCGTCGATTGAGCTGTCGTTCACGATGACGAAGCGGCTGGAATCAGCCGGCTCCAAGGTCCAGGATACCTCATGAGTCGCGCCGCCGTCGCGGACATGATGCTCCTCGCCGATGATGAAATAATCGCGCGCTTGATGGCCCGTCTGGGATTCGCTAACGCGGATGCGGTTGAAGAGCGTCGCGCCAAGGGTGGCTGAGCTGTGCTCACGGGCATCGAGCCGCAGCGCGCTGATGAGGCCGCGCGGGTGTTTGCGCCGGGCGACTTCGTAGGCGGCGAAGGCGCGCGCCGTCGCGATATCGGAAAGCGCGGGCAAGTCCAAGGTTAGCTGCCGCAGCCCGTAGACGTACTGGCCTTCGCCATCGGCTTCGACGATCGCCAGCGGATCGCGCCGGTAAAGCGGCTTGCCATAGAGTTGCAGCCGCGTGAGATAGACGTCCTCGAAGCGGCGGTTGACGAGTCGTATGTCAACTGATGTCATGCCCAGGCGTGTGACCTCGACGGCGAGATCTTCGCTGATCGTGTAGCCCCCGCTCTCCGGCGCGCGCTCGAAGCGGCTGACCAGCCCGTTGAGCGCCAGCAGGCCAAAGGGCTCGCCCAGCTCGTCCTCCAGGCGCAGGGTCAGCGGCAATTCAGAGCGCTGCTCGACGCGCAGCGCGCCCGGCAATTGCCAGAGCAGGCTGTCGCTCGCGCCGATTTCGCGCGGCCGCATCAGCAAGGTCAGCCGGTTCAGGCGTTCATGGCCGTAGCTGTAACTCATGCCACTCATATCGTCAGCGAATTGCGCGACGACCGTCTCGTTGAGCAGGGTAAAGTGTCGGTTGAGGAAGACCAGCGCGCCCTCGCGGTCGACATAGAATCGCCCGCGCTCGCTGGCGACCATCTCGCTGATGGCGGCGCGAATCGAGGTGGACTCCGGCCACCAGTCGCCGACATAGGCGAATCGCGTCTTGCCCGGTTGCAGACTCAGCCTCAAGCGCTCGGGCGGGAAAATGCGGACGCGGTCAATCATGTTGTAGCCGCTGACATCGATAATGCAAAAGCCGGCGATGACCGCGCGCCGGATGACGGCTCCTTCCAACAGGTCCCGTATGACTTCGTCGGCCGTCACATTGATTTGCGGGGCGGCGTGGGCTGGGCTGTCGTCCAGCCAGGGCTGTATGTCACCCAGGTGAATGACCGCTTGCTTGCGGCCGAGCGTGCCGGCGTCGGGCTCGATATGGCTGATGACGCCGGTGAAGTGGGTGCGGACTTGCCCGGCCTGGTCGGTCTGGATGCGGACGCGCGCGCCGCTTTCCAGGCGCTGGCGCTCGGGCGAAAAGGCGCCGCGCGGATTGCGGACGGTGACGAGCGCCCAGCTATTGTCAGCCATGCTGTCGTAAGCCCGTTGCAAGCCCAGCCGCCAGCGCAGCTCCAGCACATCCTGGCTGATCGCAAATGCGAAGCGGCCGTCGTTGTCGCGGTCAATAGCGACGCGGTAGAGGATTGTCATCGCGCTGCCTCCTACGCTTCCAGCAGCCAGCTGTGGCGGAAGGCGCAGCCGTAGAAATCGCGCTCGCCGTAGCGGTGGAGGCCCGGCTCGACGCTGACGCGCGCGGGCGTCAACAGCGTGTCGCCCAGGGTGACGTCAGCTGAGATGGCGGCGGTGTAACCGTCGATCAAGTCGACCAACCGCGGCAGGTGGCTGCGCAGGCCCAGGCCGGCATCGCTAGGCGCGACCAGCAGCAGATGCGTCGCGCTGTGATAAATCGTCTTGGCGCCGCCGCTGAATGCGGCCGTTTGCAAGCTGTCTTCCCGGCGGCGGAAGAGGCGCTCGCGCTCCAGTTCGATGGGCATGACCAGCAGGGCAGGCAGCTGGGCGCTATGCAGCGCGTTGGGCAGCTCGGCGAGGTCGTAGTTGTTGCGGACGCCATCAATGTTCATGATGGACAATTGCGTCAGAGCCGCGCGAAATGTCGCCATCGGCTTCTCCTTTCGTTGAATTGGAAATTAGGTTGGGGCGCCCGCAACTGCGACATTTGTAGGGGCGGCATATTATGCCGCCCGCGTGCATAGGTCGCGCGCGCTAACGGACGACCTGGTAGGTCGCCCCTACGGCTGTTGCGTTGGACGGATTTGGCGGACGGAGGCGGGCGTCCTGATAAGTCGCCCCTGCGAATCTTGTTGTGTTGGGATTGTCAGCGCGATACGGAACGCTAGCGCGACAAGTTGCGGCGGCGCTGCTCCATCGCCTCGTCTTCCGCGAGCATGCGTTCGAGCTCGGCGGTCTCCAGCTCGTCGACATAGGCATCGATGACCTGCTCCAGGTAGGCGGGCAAGTCGGTGTGGATGTTCTGGAAATTGGCGATGAAGTCCGGGCTCGAGTTGTAGAGCTGGCCCAGGCCGCGCAGCCGGTCGAGGCTGGGCTCGTAGAAGTGGCGCAGGTGCTGCTGCCAGCGGTCGAGGATCTCGGTGACCTCGCGGTCGCCTGCGCTTTTGCCGGCTTGCATTGCATCGGCAAGATCGGCGTAGATCTGATCACCCTCAGCGATGATTTCTTCTTGCCGCGCCTTGCCGTAGCTGTTCCAGCGCCCAATAGTCTCGTTGACCTCGGCCGGTCCGTATTGCAGGCGCGCCTCGCGCTCGTGCTGTTTCTGTTGCTCGTGGCTGTGGCGCTTCAGGGCGCGTCGTTTCTTTGTCATCGCGATTGCTCCCGTTGCTCTAGCGGCGCTTCGCCTTCAGGTCGTCAGCGTTGTTGTAACGCCTTATGGAGGGATAGCGCCAGGCCACCCAGGCGGTCAACAGCACGGTCGCCACGCCGCCGCTGAAGATGGCGAAAGGCGCGCCGAAAAGCGAAGCGACCAGGCCCGCTTCCAATTCGCCCAGCTGCGGACCGCCCATGAAGAACATCATATTGACGGAGACCATGCGTCCGCGTAATTCGTCCGGCGTCATCAGCTGGCGGATGGTGCCGCGAATGACCATCGAGACGGTGTCGCCGGCGCCGGTCAAGGCGAACATGAAATAGGAGAGGGCAAAGCTGGTGGATATGCCGAAGATGGCGGTCGCCAGGCCGTAGACGGCCACGCTCAGCAGCAGAATTAGACCCTGCCGCTTCATCTCGGAACGCAGCGACATGACGAGGCCGACCAGCAGCGCGCCGATGGGCTGCGCGGTGGCGAGCAGGCCGTAACCCGCCGCGCCAACGCCCAGGATGTCGCCGGCGACGATCGGCAGCATCGTGCGGGCGGAGGCGAAAAGCGTGGCGAAGAAATCCAGCAGCATCGTGCCCATGATAATGCGCGTGCTGAAGGTAAAGCGGATGCCGTCGATCAGCGCGCGCCAGCCGATGTTCGCTGCCGTCTTGATTTTGCCGCGATGCCTGATCAAGCCGATGGCGATGATGGCGACGACGAAGGTCGCGGTGTTGATGCCGTAGACCAGGCCGATGTTGAATTGCGCCACCAGCAGCCCGGCCAGCGCCGGACCACAGATCGTGGCGATCTGAAAGATCAGCGTGTTCAGGCTAATGGCGTTGGCAAGGTGACGCGGCTTGACCAGGTTGGCGACGATGGACTGCCGCGCCGGGCTATCGAGCGCGGTGGCCGCTGCGCCCAGCGCCGTCAGCAGGTAGATGGAATTGACGTCGATTTGACCGGAGAGTGTGAGGTAGGTCAGCACCGCCGCGATCAGCGCCGAGATGACGCGCGTCCAGATCATGACGCGGCGGCGGTCCAGCGCGTCGGCCAGGACGCCGCCAAGCAAGGCGAACATCACAATCGGAATGACGCGCACCAGCCCCAACATGCCCAGGCCAAACGCTTCCGAGCCCATGACGATGTCGCTACCAAATGCGTTGACGGTGAAAGTCTGCCCGCGCAGCAACTGGAAAACATGCCAGTTGATGGCGAAGAGCTGCATCTGCGAGCCGGTGGTGGAGACCATCTCGCCCAGCCAGAGGAAGCGGAAGTCGCGATAGCGCAAGGCGGCCATTCGCGTCAGATTTCGTGCCATGCATGCCCTCCGGAGCCAAGGCGCAACCTTAGCGCAAAGGCTAGTTTCAATCAAGCGGTGACTCGCCGCATCCGCTCAAGCAGGGGCGTCGACTCAGACGCCAGCGGACCCGCCGACTTGGACATCAGCTCGGCGAAGCGCAGCGTCAGGTCGCGTATCGCCAGCGCCGGCGTGTAGGCGTCAATGCTTGCGCCGGGTCGGTGCGCGGCCGCGGCCGTGCCTTGTACGCCGCGCAAGACGAACAGGCGGTTGTTCTCGTTGTCGATGGCGGTCACGCGCAGGTATTCGTCGTCAATCCGCAGCAGCTGGCCGACCTGAAAGCGCGGCCCGCGTCCGTCTTGATCGCTGCCGGCTGCGTCGTTGACGGCGATTGCGTCGGCCCGGGCATCCAGTCCGGCGCCGCGCAGCGCCTCGCCGCTGGCGCGCCAGGCTTCGCTCCAGCGGTCATGCCAGCCCCAGACGCCCTCGATGCTGACGTTGGACGCGTAGTCGTCGGCGAAGCCGGCGGTGGCGTTCTCCACGACTTGCAAGACGCTGGCCGGCGCGTCGCGGTCGTCGGGCAGTAACCGATAGTCGGCGAGATTCTGCACGACGCCGCCGATGCTTAGCGCGCGCAATTCGAGCAGATCATCGGGCAAGATCAACTCGCGTTGCCCGGCGCGGTCCAGCGGGATGTCGCGGGTCTTCAACCGGGGACAGTAACGCCGCTGCGTCAGCGATTCGATGAGCTGGCTGGCGGTTTGCAGTCGCTGCAGCAAGTCGTCATCTTCGGCGGTGTCGTTCGCCGACAGATTGAGATGCCGGCGCATGTCGTCCAGGGTAGCAATTGTGTACATGCTGGTCCTTTCGTATATGGGTTGCGTATGCGTTGCGATACAAATGATATGGCGACCGTGTTAACCTACACGGGGTGGAGCAGGGGGGAGCAGTTCATGAAGCTTGTCGCCATCGCGCCGGACGAGTTCGACGCAAAGCGGCATCGTCTGCCAATCGCGGGGGAGTTGCTGCTGCCGGGTGTGCAGGCCTGCGTGGATGCGGATGGCTATGTTTACGAGCTCAAGCAGGCGCTGCTGCCGCGCGGCGCTTGCGGCACGGTGGTGGAGTTATGTCGTCAGGGCGAGGGCGTGGAGGTGGCGCTGGACGCCGAGCGGCAAGAAGACGGCGGTTTCTTCTTCGCGGCGCTGTGGGTGCTGGCGGGGTGAGGGGCTAACCCTGCTCTACCTTCGCCAGTTCCCACGGCTTCCAAGATAAACTTCATGGTCGCGCCAAGGCGATCCTGGCGCAGGAACAAAAAGACCGTCCTCAAGAAGAAAATAGATGAAATCGACCTTCGCGTGTTCGACATTTGTCTTCGCCTCGTCGACGGTCATGCCCCAAGACGAACAGCCGGGTAATTCCGCCACGCGGACGTAAAAGCAAGGTTCTCCATCAGTATTTTCATCAGGCATGATTTCAAGCCTATATGGGCGATTAGCGAGCTCTTTCGCCTTGCAAATTCGTTCCCTATTCATGTGTGGAGGCACATGCGCGCAGCGTGTCTGTGGTCCCATAAATGCTCCTTGGGCTCTTGCGGAGTTGCTT
Source organism: Chloroflexota bacterium (assembly GCA_009841405.1). Lineage (GTDB taxonomy): Bacteria > Chloroflexota > Anaerolineae > Aggregatilineales > Phototrophicaceae > UBA6055. The sequence goes on from VXLV01000110.1 coordinate 24,212, forward strand.
GTAACAGAGTTATTCTACCACAGCCGAAATCGGGCAGAGGCCCCCACAGCCCCCGCCCACACTACGCTACACGGTGATGTTGTACAGGCAGCTCGCCACGTCGCTGTCGAAGCGGACGAAGGCCAGCCGCACCGTCGCCGTCAGCTGGTAGCTGTCGTAGTACGACAGGTAGTCTACGCTGACCGCGATCTTGCGCCGGTAGCCCACGTACCAGCCCGGCCGGTAAACACAGACCGCCTGGCCCTTGCTGTTCGCGCCGGTCCCGACCTTGCCGTCGGCTTGCGTCAGCGGCATCTCCGCCGAGACGAAAACCGGGATCCCGTCCACAAAGCCGATCTGGCCCGTCTGCGCCGTCGCCAGCGGACCCGCCTTGTCCACCGTCAGGAACTCGCTCAAGCCCAGCAGCGCCGAGTAGGTCCCGCTATCGACCAGCCAAGCCAGGTCGCTGGGGCGGGCGGCGTACTTGCCGGGCATCTTGAAGCGCGCCTCGCGCAGTTTGGCCAGCGTGGGCGCGGTGTTCAAGTTGAGCGCGTTGGCGGTATTGTCGACCAGCGGCAAGTGGCGCAGTCCATTCAGCGCCAGGTACTTCGCCGTTGCCGGCGGCGCGGTGTTGTCGCTGTTGATGTTGCCCGTCCCGGCGGTGGTCGCGTCGCCGTTGAGCAGCACATGGTCGATGGCGTCGGTGATGGCGCGCACGGCTTGCTCGCGATACACGTTGAGCACTGGGATGACCGCGTCTTCCACCAGCTCGCTGCTGAAGCCGACGCGCAGCGCCAGCTTCTTGGCGTTCAGCGTCACCTTGCCCGAGCCGATCTTGCTATCCGGAATCGGATTGCCGCTGCCCAGCGTCAGATGCGCTTCGTCTTGCGTTTCCGGCACAAAGTACACGGTGGGGTCGGCGCCTTCAATCGGCAGCTCGAAGGGGTTGCCGGGCATCTCAATGCTCTGGAACAGGGGCAGGATGGTATTGTCCTGCCGCGCTTTGTGCCAGATCTGCTGGCTCCACAGGTCGGGCGCCCACTCATCGCCGAAGCCGGTCTGCGTGCTGTAAGCCAGCTCATCGGCTTTGGTCGCCTTGAGCTGCGCGCGATTGACTTTGTCGGCCAGCGCGTTGGCGTAGCGCTCGCTGACGCCGTGGAAGCTCTTGGCCGAGCGCAGCAGCATATAGCCGTGCAACATATCCAGCGCGTCGAGGCTGTCGTACTCGCTGCCGACCGCGATGCGGTTCAGTTTCAGCGCCTCGCGCTCATCGGCCAGCGGCAGGCGCTTGATTGCTTTTGTCGTTTCTTCCGTCATTGACTTTCCTTTCTGATTGATCGTTTGATTGCTGGTGTCGGCTGCCTCGCCCAAGGCCAGCCGCGACATGTCCAAACCCAGCGACTTGTAGGCGCTCTTGAGGGTTCGCACACATGAATGCCGCGGCTCTGCCGGCGTGGGCGTCAGGCTGCCTTCGACGATGGGCCAGCGCTTGATGCGGCCGTCGCCGCCCACCTCGACCAAGTGCGGCAGGCTGCCCGAGGACCAGCTCAGCACGCCCTGATCGACCAGCCGCTGCACCGCTCTCACATAGCGTTTGTGCAGGTCGAGCTGCGCCTCGGCCCAGAGGCCGTTCTCGTCCGGCTTCAGCGTGTCGATGACACCGATCACCGCCGCTTTCAGGTCGCCATCCAATCCGTGATGGTAGAGCACCGGACGCTGCTCGTACCAATCCAGACCGACATCGGTCTGCGGGGTAAAGTACTCGCCTTGCAAATCGCGCCGCTGTGGCTCGCCCCAGCGGATCAGATACCCGCCGATGCGTCCCGCCGGCGCGTCTACCGTTTTCACCTTCGTTTCCGCTATCAATCCATCCTCCCTTCAAGTATGTCCGCCCATCCCTTTGACCACCCGCGCCAGCAAGCTGTAGAGGCGTTTCGCCGAAACGCCCGCCGGCAGATGTCCAAACTCGTGGGCGGCACAGCGTCCCTCCCCTACATAGACCTTCGGGGCGCGGGTGACTATCCCAACTGCCTCGGTCCGTCCGCGCGCGGATTTCGAGTGGCGCGGGGGCGGGCAGCCATGGGGCGCCGCGCCGACAGCCGCCACCACCCGAGAGTGAAACCGCGATTGCCATTCGCCGCGCCTTGTTAAGCGTTCGCGGGCGATTGCCAGCGAACCATCTCATCCGCAGACTAGCACAAATGGTCGAATGTAGGTGTACAAATGGTCGCGTGTTTGGTTTTCCAAACGCTGAGACGCATGTAGGGGCGAGCTTGTGACAGCTTTACCACCGAGGTCACCGAGTAAAAGCGAGGACACAGAGAGGGCGAGCCACCGGCTCGCCCGTACGCCCGTCCATCGCATCCTCGCTGCCGTCGAACGCCCGCCCCCGTCGAACGCCGTAGGGGCTACCCGGGGGGTCGCCCACCCGCCAATCCCATCC
>VXLV01000063.1 GCA_009841405.1 Chloroflexota bacterium
CCCCGAATCATCGGAGAGGGGGAGCGCCCTGGAAGTATTTTGGTATAGCTAATCTAGCCTCTTACATAGCTGCCTATTTGATGAACGGCCATGTGTAGGCGCCCTTCCCCGTTGATACGGGGAAGGGCCGGGGATGGGGTAGAATATCCTGTCCTCAGCAAGCGTCAGGGAGACGGAGCGACTCAAATGCACATGCAAAACACAATCGCGCTGATCACCGGCGGCGCATCGGGACTCGGCGCGGGCACTGCCGCCCGCTTCATCAAAGCGGGCGCTCGCGTCGTCATCCTGGACCGCGACGCCGACCAAGGCGCGCCCCTCGCGGCCGAGCTGGGCGAGCGCGCCCGCTTCGCCGTTGGCGATGTCAGCAGCGAAGCCGACGTGCAAGCGGCGCTCGACACAACCCGCGCCGAGTTCGGCGGCTTGAACGCGCTGGTGAATTGCGCCGGCATCGGCCTGGCCATGCGTACCGTCAGCAGTCGCGGCCCGCACCCGCTGGAACTTTTCGAAACTGTGATCCGCGTTAATCTTATCGGCAGCTTCAATTGCATCCGCCTGGCGGCCGCGCTGATGGCGGGCAACGCGCCCAACGACGCTGGCGAGCGCGGCGTGATCATCAACTCCGCTTCCGTGGCCGCCTTCGAGGGGCAGATCGGACAAGCGGCTTATGCTGCCTCAAAGGGCGGCATCGTCGGCATGACCTTGCCCATCGCCCGCGACCTGGCGCGGAACGGCATCCGCGTCTGCACGATTGCGCCGGGCATCTTCGACACGCCGCTGCTGGGCGAGCTGGCGGAAGCGGTGCGCGAGTCGCTGGGGGCGCAAGTCCCCTTCCCGCAGCGCCTGGGTTTGCCAGCCGAATACGCCCAGCTGGCGCAGCAAATCATCGAAAATCCCATGCTCAACGGCGAAACGATCCGCCTGGATGGCGCCCTGCGCATGGGCAGTACCTAGCCCTCCCGGACGGGTGTAGGGGCGACCTATCAGGTCGCCCGCATCTTCTAGTCGAGCTTTCGCGCGACCAAATAAATGGCCCTTGCCGATTTCGATTAGTCGGTTGACAAATGTTCCCGCCTGCGCTAGCATCACTGTCAGTTGTGTCAGCGAAGGATTTTTCGCCAGTGATTTTGACCTGCTGCGCCCCCTGTTGTTGTCAGACGCTATCGACCGAGAGTCGCGTGGCGGCGCCTTGCTGAGTCAAAATTGACAATACGCGAGCCAGACCTGAATGCCCCGTGACAACGCGGGGCTTTTTGATTCGAGGGATTAGCATGAGATTCGCGTTGTACATCAGAAGCCAGTGCTGTCGCTGCACCTGTACTTGTACCGCGCCGATTCGGCGGGGTTATCCGGGGCTGGCTCATCGATGTAGCCAGTGAGACCTTCAGCAAGATTGGGGCGCTTCGGATAATCCGAGGCGCTTTTGCTTTCGCGCGATGAAGACTCACTGGGGGAGACCAAATGCAGCACATGCAAATCGAAACACTGGCGGAGCAATTCGAAGACGCGCGTCCTGATGACATTCTGTCCTGGGCGAGCGAAACTTACGGCGAGCGGCTGGCTATCGTCACGAGCTTTCAAATCACCGGCATCGCGGCCTTGGACATGATGCAGCGCATCGCGCCGCGCACGCCCGTGCTGACCCTGGATACCGGCCTGCTCTTCCCGGAAACGCACGACCTGATCAATAACCTGGAAGCGCGCTTCGGGCTCGACTTGCTGCGCGTCAAACCGCGGCAGACACCCCGGCAGCAAGCGCGCGATTATGGCGATCGCCTCTGGGAGCGCAATCCCGACCGCTGCTGCCACATCCGCAAGACGATTCCGTTGCGCGAGGCGCTGGTCGGCTTTAGCGCCTGGGTGACCGGGCTGCGGCGCGATCAATCGCCGGGCCGCGCCAATACGCCGATTGTCAGCCGCGACAGCCGCAGCGGTCTGGTCAAGATCGCGCCCTTCGCCAACTGGCGCGAAGACCAGGTCTGGGCTTACATTCACGAGCATGACTTGCCCTTCAACAAGCTGCACCGCGCCGGCTATCCGAGCATCGGCTGCTGGCCCTGCACGAAGGCCAGCGTCATTTCCGGCGACGCGCGCAGCGGACGCTGGGCGAACCGCGCCAAGACCGAATGCGGCATCCATATCCCGCTGGAGGCGCTCCATGCCTGAGCCGGCCGGCGGATATCCCATCCTGCTTCACTTGCAAGATCGCCAGGTCGCGGTCGTCGGCGGCGGCCGCGTCGGCGCGCGCAAGGTCAAACACCTGCTGCGCACGGGCGCGCGCGTGCTGCTGGTCAGCCCCGAGGCTAGCGCCGATCTCCAAGCGCTCGCCGCCGAAGGCGCGATTGACTGGATCGCCGTGCCGTATCGGCGCGATTTGCTCAACGACTATATGCCCGTGCTGGTCATCGCCACCACCAGCGACCCGCTTGTGAACCAGACCATCGCGCAAGACGCCCACCGCATCCGCGCGCTCTGCAACGTGGCGGACGGCAGCAGCGACGACAGCGACTTCAGCAATATGGCGCTAATCGAAAAGCCGCCGCTGACCATCGCGCTCAGCAGCAACGGCCGGTCGCCGGCGCTGGTCCGTCAGCTCAAGCGCCAATTGAGCGCGGAGCTGGGCGACGAATACGCCATCCTGGCCGGCTGGCTGGGGACATTGCGCGCTTCGCAGCCGGACGATCTGCGCTCGCAGGAGGACCGGCGGACGCTCTATGAAGACATCGTCACGTCGGAAGTGCTGGCGCTGCTGCGCGCGGGCGATCGCGACAAGGCGAAGCGCGTCTTTCAACAGATCCTGCTGGAAGGAGCGTCCGAATGAGCGGCGTTGCTCTGGTTCTGGCCGGGCACGGCTCGCATATCAGCGCCGAGACCGCCGGCGTCGTCTGGGGCTATGTCGACCGCCTGCGGCAGATGGGCGCGGCAGATGAAATCACCGCCGGCTTCTGGAAAGAGCAGCCGGCGCTCTCGCGCGTACTGGACAGCGTCGCCGCCGACGAAGTTGTCATTGTGCCGGTTTTCACCGCGCAAGGCTACTTCACGCGCGATGTCCTGCCGGCCGAGATGGGCTTGACGGGCGCGCTGACAGTGCGCGGCAAACGCCGGATTCACCTCACGCCGCCCATCGGCGAGCACGCGCTGCTGGACGCCATCGTCGATTCGCGCCTGCGCGACGCGGTATCCACGCGCGGCTTGCAGCCAGGGCGGACCGCCGCCGCCATCATCGGGCACGGCACGCCGCGCAATCGTCACAGTCGCGCTGCCGCCCGCGCCCAAGCCGAGCGCCTGCGCGCGCTGGGCTGGCTCGCCGAAGTCGCAGCGGTCTACCTCGATGACGAGCCCGACATTCCCAGTATTTATCGTGACACAAGCGCGCCTGACATCGTCGCCCTGCCCTTCTTCCTGGCCGAAGGCTCCCACGTCACGCGGGATGTCCCGCGCGCGCTTGGGCTGCCGCCCGGGCAAACGGCGGGCGACGTGAACGGGCGCCGGGTCTATTATTGCGAGCCGGTCGGCGCGGACGAGTCGATCTGCGCTGTCATCCTGGAATTGGCGCGCGAGACCGGCCACGCGTTTCAATGCCGAGAGTCTGCCGGCGACTGGTCTGGATTTCCCGCTGCCGGCAGGCAAATGCTGGTCAGCGCCCTAAAGCGCGAGGGCAGCCTGCGCTTCGGCCAGGTGACGCTCAGCGCCGCGCGGGCCTGGCGCAGCGGCGATTCCGCGACCGGCCGCGTATTGGCGACGCCGGCCCAGTTGCGCGCGCATGTCCGCAACGACCCATTCCGGCCGCTAGCGACCAGCACCAATTTGCCCGGCGGCTGGCGCGTTGATCTGGCCGCGCCTGAGCAGGCGCATGCCGTGCTGGAGACGGTCTATCCCGGCCTGGTCGCCGATTGGGCGGCACAGCAAAGCGGTCGCCTGTGCCCCGAATCGCTTGAGACGGTCAGCCAGCGCCAGGTCGGCATATTCAAGGACATCCATCGGTTGCCGCGGCAAGTAATCGCGCGGACGGTCGAGCAAGTTTGCGCCGGCTGCGTCTGCCAGCCGACCTGGTGGACCGGGCCAGCCCAGTCGAGCGCGACCGCGCTGCCCTGCCGCTCGGCCTGCAACCGCTGGCTGTCAGCTGCCCAGAAGACGCGGGAGGCTGCGGCATGAAAACCGGCAAGGTTTATCTGGTAGGCGCGGGGCCAGGCGATCCCGATCTGATCACGCGCAAGGGCTTGCGCCTGCTGCGAAGCGCCGATGTCGTCATCTACGACCGGCTGATTCCACATGAGCTGCTGGACGAAGCGCGGGCCGACGCCGAGTTGATCAACGGCGGCAAGCAGCCAACCCGTCATCGGCTGGCGCAGGCGGACATTAACGCCCTGCTTGTCGACCGCGCGCTCAATGGCAAAGCCGTCGTGCGCCTTAAGGGCGGCGACCCCTATGTATTCGGGCGCGGCGGCGAAGAGGCGCTGGCCTGCCGCGACCACGGCATCCCCTATGAAGTTGTGCCGGGCGTCACCAGCGCCGTCGCCGTGCCCGCTTGCGCCGGCATCCCGCTGACGCATCGGCATATCAGCAGCGCCTTCGCCGTTATCGCCGGCCATGAAGATCCGAGCAAGGGCGCCAGCAGCATCAACTACGCGGCGCTAGCGAAACTTGGCGGCACAATCGTAATTATGATGGGTGTGAAGAATCTGCCCGCCATCACCCGGCAGCTGCTTGAGCACGGCCTGGACCCGGCCACGCCCGCCGCCGTCATCGAATGGGGCGCGACGCCGCGGCAACGCGTTTGCAGCGGCAGCGCCGCGCAGATCGCCGCCATCGCCCGGCGCATGGAGGTTAAGCCGCCGGCCATCACCATCATCGGCGAGGTCGCGCGCCTGCGAGAAGCGGGCTTGGCCTGGAACGACATGCTACCGATAGAAGCAATCGACCGCGAAATGAAGGAGCACACGAGACGCACTGAATCTGTAGGGGCTACTCTGTGAGTCGCCCACAATGACAAATACAACCGCAGGGGCGAATCGCCGAGTCGCCCGCAAAACGAAAGGACAGGGGTGAAATGACTAGCTGGAAAGAGATCCTGAAGGACGAGATTCCCGCGGAAATGGGCAATCTCATCGACATATACGAGGCGCAGATGGAATTGCGCAAGCAGGGCAAGCTCGACGAAAAGGTCTTCGCCGAATCCCGATTGCGCAAGGGCGTCTACGGACAGCGCTATGACAACGGGCAACGCCACGATGGCGTGCGCACGCGCGAGCTGGGCTTCCCCTCCGCCGAGATCGTAAAGGGGCCGGACACGCTCTGGGACGCGCCGGGCATGCAGCGCATCAAGATTCCCTACGGCGGCTTGACCGCCCGGCAGCTCGAGGTCCTCTCCGAGCTGGCGGACGAGTATTCGGGCGGCATCCTGCATATCACCACGCGGCAGGACATTCAGCTGCACTACGTCCATATTGACGACACGCCCGACCTGATGCGGCGGCTGGCCGCGGTCGGGATTACCACGCAAGAAGCCTGCGGCAATTCCGTGCGCAATATCACCGCTTGCAGCCTGGCCGGCGTCTGCCACGACGAGGTCTTTGATGTCAGCCCCTACGCCGACGCCATGACGCAATTCCTGCTCGGCCATGACGATGTGCAAGACTTCGGACGCAAGTTCAAAGTGGCGTTCTCCGGCTGCGCGGATCATCCCTGCGGTCTGGTGAAAATGCATGACCTGGGCTTGCTGGCGCAAACGCGCGAGATCGACGGCGAGACCGTCCGCGGCTTCACCGTCTTCGTCGGCGGCGGCCTGGGCACGGTGCCGCATCAAGCCAAAGTCCTGGCCGATTTCGTCACCGAAGAGAAGCTGTTGCCGCTGACGCAGGCGGTGGCGCGCGTCTTCGCCCGCCTCGGCGAAAAGAAAAACCGCAACCGCGCCCGGCTGAAATTCCTGGTGGCGAAGCTGGGCATCGACGAATTCCGCGAGCTCGTGCAGGAAGAATTGAAGATTGTCCCGTCCGATGAGCGCCATACCGCCTACATGGATAGTCTGGGTGAATTCGTCTACGAGCCGGCCAAAGCGGGCATGTCGCTCAACGGCGCCGCCCTGCCCGACGGCTTCTCCGAGTGGTATCGGACCAATGTGTATCGGCAGGCGCAGCCCGGCTACAGCACTATCACGCTGCATACGCCGCTGGGCGATTTCACCGCCGAGCAAGGCTTCCAACTGGCGGATATCGCCCGGCGCTACGTCGGCGACAACATCCGGCTGTCAGTGGAGCAGAATTTCGTGCTGCGTTGGGTCGCCGATGCCGACCTGCCCGCCATCTATCGCGACCTCGCCGCCATCGGCCTGGCGGACGCCGGCGCTGGCACGATCGTCGATATTACCGCCTGCCCCGGCACCGATACCTGCAAGCTCGGCATCGCCTCGTCGCGTGGCTTGACGGCTGAGCTGCGCACGCGACTGATCGAAAAAATCAACCTGCTGCCCGATGCCGTTCGCGATCTCAAGATCAAGGTGAGCGGCTGCTTCAATTCTTGCGGCCAGCATCACGTGGCCGATATCGGCTTCTTCGGCAACAGCCGGCGTTCCGGCAATCACAAAATGCCGCACTTCCAGGTGGTGCTCGGCGGGCAATGGCAGAAGAATGCCGGCAGCTACGGCTTGGCGGTCGGCGCCGTGCCGGCCAAGCGCGTGCCGGATGTTCTCGAAGCCCTGACCGAGCGCTACGTCGCCGAGCGCGGCGAAGACGAAACATTCCAGACCTGGGTCAAGGAACTCGGGCGCAAAGAAATCAAAGCCATGCTGCAACCTTTCACCAAGCTGCCCAGCTTTGAAGAGCAGCCCTCATTATTCAGCGACTGGGGCGATTCACGCGTCTACACCATCGACGATATCGGCGTCGGCGAATGCGCCGGCGAGGTGGTCTCGCTCTTCTCGATGGAGATTTCCCGCGCCGAATCGACCCACTTCGAGGCGCTGCTGGCGCTGGACGACGGCGACTTCGGCGCAGCCGACCGCAATGCCTACAAGGCGATGGTGCTGGCGGCGCGCGCCCTGGTGCGAACCAAATACCTGGATGTCGGCGATGATTACAACGACATCGTGAGCGAGTTCCGCTCGCGCTTCTACGATACAGAGCTGATCTATGATCGCTTCGCCAAAGGCAAGTTCGCCCGCTACCTCTTCAAACGGCATGAGGCGGCGCCGGCGCGAATCAACGAAGATTACGCCCATCAGATCATTGATGAGACACAGCTTTTCATCGAGAATGTGCACAGCGCCGAACAGCGCATCAATGGCGTCATCGTCAACTGATCGACCGACTTGATGAATGTATTGCCCGGTACTGAGACTTGCTAACCTGCATGTTCTACCTCACCCCCCGGCCCCCTCTCCGAATCATCGGAGAGGGGGAGTGCTCATTGCGCACGCACGCTATCTTGGGCAATGGTGCCATCAGCAATCCTATGGTGGTTCAACGCGAAACTAACTTCCCCCCATTGATATGGGGGGACTGAGGGGGGTAGACCGTAGGGGCGATCTACCAGGTCGCCCGCCATCGCGAATTTGTAGGGGCGATTCTGTGAATCGCCCAAAAACGGAGCACATTATATCCATGACAACTGTACCCAAACGACTCGCGGTCAAATTCAGCCTGGCGCAGACGCCGCAATTGCAGCCCGCGGACATCATGCCCATCTTCCAGCGCTGGATCCAGGAACACACCGTGCCCGGCATGCTGATCGACGTCATCGACTACAAGCATGTGCTCGATGGCCCGGGCGTCGTCCTGGTCGCCGATGAAGCCGACTACGCCTACGACCTGGGCGAAGGCCAACCCGGCCTGAATTACGTGCGCAAGCGCGACCTGCCCGATAGCCTGCCTGCCGCGCTGCGGCTCTCGTTCGAGCATGCCCTGCTGGGCGCCCGGGCGCTGCAAGCCGAAGCCCCGGACGATCTGGTTTTCGATTTCAGCGCCGCCAAGATCAGCTTCCTTGACCGCATGCGCTACCGCAACCTGCCGGAAGTCTTCGACGCCATACAGGTGGAGGTCGCTGCAATCGTGGGCGAGATCTACGGCGCGCCCGTTGACATATCGCGCGTCCACGATGATCCGCGGCGGCCCTTGGCCTTGCGCGCCAAGGCTTCCGCCGGACAGCTCGATCTCGACGCCATTGCCAGCCAACTCCGCGCCAGCCGCCAAACCGCCTGAGCGCGGATGCGGCCCCTCAAGTCCTACTTCATCTGCTTCACCGTGCGCAGCGGCAGCACGCTCTTGTCGCAGCTGCTGGCGGACACGGGCATCGCCGGCCAACCCAAGGAGCGCTTCTACCACAATATCGCGCCGGAGAATCCGCGCGGCGATGTGATTCCCGATTATCGCGCGTATCTCAAGCGCGTGCTGGCCGCCGACACAAGCCCTAACGGCGTCTTCGGCAGCAAGGTCGGCGGCGGCTACTGGAATGACTTCGCCCGACGCCTGCGCGCGATCGACGGCTTTGCCGACCTGCCGCTCATGTCCGCCCTCGATCGTCTTTTCCCCGACCTGCGCTATCTGCACCTCACGCGCCGCAACAAGGCGCGGCAAGCCGTCTCCCACTGGCTGGCGATCCAGACCGGCCGCTGGAGTTCGCTGGATGCCGTCAACAGCCCCGAGCCACGCTACGACTTTGCCGCTATCGATCACCTGCTGCAAGAAATCATTATGCGCGAGGCGGTCTGGGCCGAGCATTTCAGCGAAAACGGCATCCGGCCATTCGTCATAACCTACGAAGACTTCGTCGAGCGACCGGCCGCGACCGTCTGCGCCGTGCTTGACTACCTCGAGATTGAGCGGCCGGCGGGCTTCCACGCGCCTGCGCCGAGGTACCAGCGCATCAGCGACGCCCGCTCGGAAGAATGGGTGCAGCGCTTCCGCCGCGACAAGCAGCGCGACTTCTGGACGCAATTTTGGTAGCCAGCATTTGTCCCTCGCCACTTCGTATTCCCCTCCCCGGCGGAGTCGGTAGGGGCGACTCGGTGAGTCGCCCGCCAGCAACGTGAACCGGGGCGATTCTGTGAATCGACCACCGACGAATGCACGAGAATTCGGGCGAGCCACAGGCTCGCCCCTACAACGTATCTAAGATTTTGGAGCTTGCGTGGAGCGCGCCCCACAAAGCCGCCCGTGCATCGCCAGCGGTCATCAGTTATATTTCCAGCAGTCCCTTCCGCAGACCACAGAAAGCCAGCCTATGACCGCTTACAACTTTGACGAAATCATCGACCGGACGCGGCATCACAGCGCAAAGTGGGGCGCATTCGACAGCGATTGCCTGCCAATGTGGGTGGCCGATATGGACTTCCGCTCGCCGCCCACCGCCATTGAAGCCATGATCGAGCGCGCCCGCCACGGCGTCTTCGGCTACACCATGGACCCGCCGCAGCTCAAAGAAGTCATCGTCGAGCGCATGGAGCGGCTCTATGACTGGCGCATCACGCCCGAGGACGTGCTGTTCTCACCCGGCCTGGTGCTGGCGCTCTGCGCGACCTGCAGCGGCTTCGGCCAGCCCGGCGATACGGTGCTCATCCAGACGCCTGTCTACGGCTCGTTCTTCAAAGCCGTTTACGCCAACCGCAAAATAGCCAACAATATCGACATGACTTACGTCAGCGATGACGCCCACACTTTCCATTACGAAAACGACTACGACGAATTTGAGCTGGTCGCCCGTGACCCGCGCGCCACGATCCACCTGCAATGCAATCCGCAGAACCCGGCCGGCTTCATCTACTCCCGCGCCGAGCTGGAGCGCATCGGCGAGATTTGCCTGAGACACAATGTGCTTATCGTCGCGGACGAAATCCACTCCGACCTCATCCTGGAAGGCAAGCACATCCCTATCGCCACACTCTCCGATGAGATCGCGCAGAACACCCTGACCATGATCGCGCCCAGCAAGACCTTCAACCTGGCCGGGCTGGCGTGCTCGGTCTTGATCGCGCAGAACAAAGAAATCCGCGAGACGACCGCCGCCGCCCTACAGAGCATCAGCGCCCACGTCAACATCATGGGTTATGAAGCCGCTTACGGGGCCTACACCGGCGGGGAAGAATGGCTGCGGCAAGCGCTGGTCTACCTCAAGGACAATCGCGACTACGCCATCGACTATATCCGCCGGCACATGCCGCAGATCAAAACCACCGTGCCCGAATCAACTTACTTGCTATGGATGGATATGCGCGGCCTGCCCATCGCTGGCGATGTCTCCGCTTTCTGCCGCGAGACCGCCGGCGTCGCGCCCAGCCCGGGCGACTTCTTCGGCGAGGCCGGCCAGGGCTTCGTACGCTTGAACTTCGGCTGCCCGCGCGCGACGCTAACGCAAGGGCTGGAGCGGCTGCGCGCGGCAGTCGATCAGCTGGCCGTGACCGCATAGCGCGGGGGAGCAAACGCATGGCGCGTCCCTTCTTGATCGATACAGACGCCGGTTCCGACGACGCCGTCGCCGTTCTGATGGCGCTGCGGCACAGCGATGTCGACGCGCGCGCCATCACCGTGGTCGCCGGCAACGTGCCGCTGGAGCAAGGCGTCGTCAACTCACTCTACTTCGCCGAGCTCTGTGCCGCCGATGTGCCGGTATACGCCGGCGCCGACCGGCCGCTGCTGCGCGAATACGTCTCGGCCGACTGGTTCCATGGCGCCGACGGCCTGGGCGATTGGGGCGACCGCTACAAGCCGCGACATACGACTGCCAGCGAGAGACACGCCGTTGACGCCATCATCGATACTGTCCGCGCCACGCCCGGCATCGTGCTCGTAACGCTGGGTCCCCTGACAAATATCGCGCTGGCGCTGCGCAAAGCGCCCGATATCGCCGCGCGCGTTTCGCGCTGCGTGATCATGGGCGGCGCCGCCTGCACCAACGGCAACGTAACCCCCGCCGCCGAATACAATATCTGGTGTGACCCGGAAGCGGCGCGCATCGTATTTCGTTCCGGCCTGCCGATCGAGATGGTCGGCTGGGAATTCAGCCAGGGCGATTTTGTACTCTCGCTGGACGACATCGATGCGGTACGCGCTATCGGTACGCCCTTCGCCGATTTCACGATCGACTGCAACATCAAAGGCATGAAGGGTTACGAGATACAGACCGGCGAAATCGGCGTCTCGCTGCCCGATGGCGTGGCCATGGCGGTCGCCATCGACCCGAGCATCTGCGCCGCCAGCAGCCATCACTACGTCGATGTCGAATGCGACAGCGAATTGACGCGCGGCATGACCGTCGTGGACAAGCTCGACCTCAGCGATGACTCGCGCAATGAGCCCGTCTGGCGCGAGGTGAACGCCAACCCGAACAAGCCACAAATCTGCTGGGAACTGGACGCCGCGCGCTGGAAAGCGCTGCTGTATCAATTGCTGCGTTAAACTTTCCGCAACCCCGTTGCCACCCCAAGCGTAGAAGTATATACAGCGAATTCGCAGGGGCGATCCGATGGGTCGCCCGGGACCGATGCCGCCCGAAGTTTTCAGAAGTTGAACAGGAGCCGCAACGATGGCGCAAGAGCCGCAAAAGCCCAAGAATCAACGCGACTGGGCCGAGGAGATGGAAGTCGCCGGTCATGAGTTGGTGGACCGCGTGAAAAGCCTGGTGGCCGAGGGCAATGTTCGCCGTCTCGTCATCCGTAACGCCAAGGACGATGTCTTGATTGTATTGCCGCTGACGCCGGCGGTAGTCGTCGGCGGCGTGGCTGCCATCATCAACCCCATGCTGGCGGTGCTGGGCGCGCTGGCGGCTTTGATCGCCCGCTTGAAATTCGAGATCACGCGCGTCGAGACCATCGACGACGACACGGAGACCATCGAGCTATCCGACGACAATGTCACAAACGTCACGCCGGAAGACTAACAGCCGCGGCGCCGTCGCTCCTTGACAAATCCCACATTCTCTGTTTGCGAAAGCCGTAGGGGCGACTTATCCAGTCGACCGCAGCCGTATCCTACCCCGACAACGGACGACCAGGTTGGTCGCCCGTACACATTCTCATTTCATAGAGTTTCAAATGATCTGGGCCCCAAGTCGTGAATTGCGAGCTACCGTGGCCAATCCCCCTGCCTGCAACCCGCCTTAGTTGCCGTCTCCGCAAATTCGTCACGCCAGACGCTTTCCCGTAGGACGCCGGCGAAATTTGGGCTATACTATGCCGATATAGCGAACGAGCGATAGCGGTCAACGGGTCCGCCCAGACGGCCCGGCCGCGCCCAGCCACAGCAAGAGGTCTATCATGATTGTTAGCGTCCTGCAAGAAAATCTGGCCAAGAGCCTGACTATCGTCACCAAAGCGGTCGACAGCAACCCGCCCCTGCCCGTGCTCGCCAATGTGCTGCTCGAAACTGAAGACTCGCGCCTGAAAGTCTCAGCAACCAACCTCGAGCTGAGCATCACGATGTGGATCGGCGCCAAAGTCGAACAGAGCGGCAGCATCACCTTGCCGGCCAGAACCTTCAGCGAACTCGTAAGCAGCCTGTCGCGCGAACGAGTCGACATGCGCCTGGACGCCGCCACGCATACGGTCCACCTGCGCTGCGGCGTGCAGACTTCGAACATCCGCGGCATCGACGCCGACGAGTATCCGCCCGTGAATCACAATGAAAGCGCCGATTTGCGCCTTGAGGGCGAGACCCTGCGCGAGATGATCCTGCAGACCGCCTTCGCCGCCGCGCGCGAACAGAACCGCCCCATTTTGACCGGCGTCTACTTGCAGCTCGACGGGCAGAAGATGACCATGGCCGCGGCCGATGGTTATCGCCTGGCGGTGCGCACGACCGAGATCAGCGAGTCCTTTGACGAAAAGCAGGACATGGTCGTGCCCGCCCGCACCATGAACGAGATCGCCCGCGTCATCGAAGACGACCAGGAAATCGGCATCGCTCTGCCCGCCCAGCGCAACAGCATCACCGTCTTCGCGCCCAACTTGCAAATCTCGTCGCAACTGCTCGAGGGCCGCTTCCCCGATTTCGCCTCCATCATTCCGCGCGCCTTCGTTACCTCGACCGTGCTCTATACAAACGACCTGCTGGTTGTCTGCCAACGCGCCGAGATCTTCGCCCGCGACAACGCCAACAGCGCCAGCCTGAGCGTCAAACCGGCGCGAAACCCGGGCGAGCCGGCCGAAGTGCTAATCGTCGGCAAAAGCGCCGAACGCGGCGACAGCGAAGGCATGCTGGACGCCACCGCCGAAGGCGAGCCGCTCGATATCTCTTTCAACATCCGCTACCTGATTGACGTGCTGCGCGTCATCAAAGAAGAGCGCGTCGTCTTCCAGAGCAACGGCCCGGAGAATCCCGGCGTGCTCAAGCCGGAAAACCGCGACGACTTCACCCACGTCATCATGCCTATGAGCAAATAGCGCGCCCGTAGCCAGCGAGCCCGCCATCATGATTGAGCCAGCAAACGCGCGCCGCGTCCGCCCCAATATGCCCCATTACGGCGTCATGCCCGGCCAGGCGGACGGCATGCTGGTTTGGGATTGGGTCGACCGGCAAATGCACAACGCGCGCAATTATTGGGTTTGCACGGTTTGCGCCGACGGCCGACCTCACAGCGTGCCGGTTTGGGGCGCCTGGGTGGACGGCGTCGTTTACTTCGGCACGGACAAGCAGGCCGTCAAGGCGCGCAATATCGCGCGCGACAGCCGTGTCGTACTGCACCTCGGCAGCGGCGACGAAACGGTGATATTCGAGGGAAGGGCGGTCGAAGCGCAGGTCTCGGATAACGAGCTAAAGCGCATCAGCGAGCGCTACGTCGAGAAGTACGAACTGGACCCGCAGCTGTCGGAAACGGACGATCTGCTGCTCTGCGTCATCCCGCGCAAAGTCATGGCTTGGCTGGAAAAGGATTATCCCGCTACCGCCACTTACTGGCTCTTTGACGTTTGAGGCTTGAACTGAATCACGCCCCGTTTGCCGTTGACGCGCCACGTCGGATCGACCCGGTCCAGCGCGGCGGCCGTCTCGGCTGAGGGCAAGCCGACGACAGGGTCACTTTTCAACGTGCGCAGGCAAAGCACGGGCGCGTCAACGTAATTCAACACGTCGGCGAAGGGCGTATGCGCGGGCCAGATGGCATCGCCCACCGCCCGCCGGTAGTTGGCGTCGCCTTTGATGATCACCATGCGCGCCTGCTGCAGCGGACGCTCCAGATCCGGCGGCATTGCCCAGAGAAAATGGCTGCTATTCCAGTACGGGTGCGGTAAGAAGCGCAGCTGACCCGACGACCAGCGATTGCGCAGCCGCTTCGCCAACGTGGCGGAAGTCCCGCCCCGCGTTTGCATCGCATCCAGCAGCAGCCAGACATCCTCCGGCGTGGCGTCACTGACGAAGGTCGGATGGGACTTGAGGCATATCACAACCCAGGGCGTCACATGGCGCAGCAGGCATTCGGCCAGGACAAGATCCATCGCCAATTCGGAGCCGGCATTGTCCGCCACGATATACACCGGATCGCCACCTTGAAAACCGGTCGGAGAAACTCGCGATTGGGAGAGATAAGCAGCCAAGCTGTCGCGATCATCGACGAGCAGATCGTCGGCGCTGATTTCGGCGCCGCGCTCGTTGGAAGGCGCGTAGCTCAGGTCGATGCGATTGCCCCAAAGGGCGAATTCGACGGCGCGGCGCAGCTCTTCTTCGGGCGAGTCAAGCGGCCGCCAGGCGCGTTCCAAGAGATTCCACAAGGCGTCGCTATGCAGCTCCTCGAGTTTCTTAGGCAAGAAGGGATCACGTCCGGTTTCGCGCCAGCGGACCGCTTCGATTAGGCAGCGATACGCGTACGTCTCGGCGAAAAACCACTCGGCATTGTGCCAGCTCGGTTCGCCGCCCACGATTTCGCGCTGCCGCTCAATCGCCGCCGCCCACTCCGCGTGATCTGGCGCGGCCTCCGGATCAAGCCCGGCAATGGGAGCGCCGGCGGCCAGCGCCTCGCGCAGTTCGAACAGGCTGTCGCGAATGTTCCCGGGGTAATCCGGATTGAGCGCTCTCACCTCGTCGATGATGGCCGGCAGGCGCACGCGCATCGTATTGTTGGCGAAGGCATTGCTCGTGTCCGTGCGAATCGGCGCCGGACGAGAAATCGGCTGGCTCATCACGAAGCTCCGGAAGATGTGAAAGGCAGGTTGCGAAGCACGGCGCGTCGGCTAGGCGTCGCGGTAAATTGTGACGAATCGGCGCGGCTCATCACCGACGCTGGCCGATTGCATGCGCGCCTGCCGCGCCAGTTGATGCTGCCGCTTGCGCACCTGCGAAGCCTGCGGCTTGAGATTGATGTAGTCCTCGCCGGCGCGAATACGACTGATCGCCTGTTGCGCCTCCATGATGGCGTCGCCAAAGCGATCGGGGTCGTCGCGCCCGTTGAGGCGGAAGAGGTCCACCAGGAAATTCTCCATCTGCGTCACGGTATTGGCGCGCAAGACATAAATCGAAAGGCCGCGCTTTTCGCCATCGGTGATCAAGCGCGGGCGCCGGCGATAATGCGTCTTCAGCGTCACGATCGCTTCGGCGTCGCCGAAGTCATCCGTGAGCATTAGCGGCACGGCCAATCGGCGCGCGGCTTGCTCCAGCCGGTTGCGCGCGACGCCGTAAGCGTACACGCTGATGGTGCGCAGTTCGCGACGGCCGGGCTGCGCGGCATCGTCTTTCATTTCGCTGCGCGTCTTGCCATTGTCGCGATTGCCGCGCACCACATGCGCGCCTTCGCCCGCGCGCGCCGGCGCCGAGCGCGACTCGGCCTCGTGCAGGTAGTCACCGACATTGATCGCGCCGCTTGCGTCGCGCTCGCGCAATTCCGCAGCCAAGGGGCGGTTGCGCAAACTCGCGTCTACGGCCGAGGCGACATCCGGATGCACCACCAGCCGATCGCGGGCTTGAATCTCGATCATGATATCGAAGGTGGGCGCTGTCCGCCGCTCCAGCACAACTTTCTGCGTGCCGCGCCGCCGCGCTTCATCGTCCGACAGCGTCACGGATTCGATGCCGCCGATCAGATCCGACAGCGTTGGGTTGAGCATCAAATTCTCGAGCGTATTGCCATGCGCCGTGCCGATCAGCTGGACGCCGCGTTCGGCGATGGTTCGCGCCGCCATCGCTTCCAATTCGCGGCCGATTTCGTCAATGACGATCACTTCTGGATTGTGATTCTCGACCGCCTCGATCATCACTTCATGCTGGCGATCGGGCTGCGAGACTTGCATGCGCCGGGCTTTGCCCACGGCTTGATGCGGGATATCGCCATCGCCGCCGATCTCGTTGGAGGTATCGACGATGACGACGCGTTTGTCGCGCGCGCGCACACGCGCCGCCTCGCGCAGCAGGGTCGTCTTGCCGACGCCGGGCGGGCCCACGATCAGCACGCTTTGTCCCGATTCTATCAGGTCGGCGATGATGTCAATCGTGCCGTAAACCGCCCGCCCGATGCGCACCGTCAAGCCGACGATCTTGCCGCGGCGATTGCGAATCGCCGAAATCCGATGCAACGACCGCTCGATGCCGGCGCGGTTGTCATCGTCAAACTCGCCCAACTCGGCGACCAACTCACGCAGATCGGCCTCGCTCACCTCATTCTCCGCGAGCTGAAATTCGCCGTCGGTATATCGTGCTGTCGGGGGCCGCCCCAGGTCAAGGACTATTTCCAGCAATTTGCTTGAGTGGCCGCGCTCGTCAATCGCGCTGCGAATGCGCTGGGGCAATACGCTTCTCAAGATCTCAAAATCGTCAGTTATGTGTTTATCCATGTATTCGGCAGCAGTCCTCCGCTCGATAGCCTGTGCTTACGTAAACAGTCTATACCCTTTTTGGCGAATCAGACACCACTGTATACGCCTGCTGCCCGGTCGCCCCTTCGGCGCTGACCTTGACCATGGGCAGGTTGGCGGCCGCCTTCCGCCGACCGCGCGCGCTGATGTCGACCCGCTCGAATGACGCCTGCCGCACGCCCGCCGTCAGATGTTTGACCATCACCGCCTGCTCCAGCATGGGCGCGAAGCCCAAATCGCGCGCCGCGTTCTCCAGCCAGCCCTGATACCCGCGCACGCAAATGTAGATCGGCAGCTTGCGGCAGCGGTCGATATTTTGCATGGCGGCGGCCAGGATATCCGGCGCCTCGCTCAAGACTTCCGGATGCACGAAGGGCAGCAAGTAGACGCCGTGCTTGCCCTCGGAATAGGCGAGGTACGCTTCAATCTGCCCGTCACGCCGATAGACCAGGCCTTGCATGTCCGGCGACGGTCCCATCACCGACTGCATGATCCGCGGAATGGTGCATCCCAGGAGCGCGGCGATGCCGATGTCATCGTCTTGGGCTTCCGGCTTGACCGTCAATGTCGAGCGCGCCATGCCGCCCGCCAGGGGAGCGCGCTGCCAGACCACTTGCCGGCTGTACACCGCATAGCCCGCCTGACGCATCGTCTCGAAGAGACGGTGTTTCGGATCGACCTCGCCCAGCAGGGTCTGCGCGCCGCTGCGGCCGGCTTGCTCCGCCATCGAATCCAGCATGTGCAGCCAAATGGTATCGCTCTCGCTCTCGGCCAGCGTCGGCGCCAGATAGACCAGATGGGCGTTGGCTTCGCCTTGACGATAGCGAAATTGCCCGACCACGTCATTGTCGTCCACATGCGCCAGCAGCGTGTGCAAGCCGCGCGGGAAGACGATGTTGGACAGCAAAGCGCTGTACTGCCCGCGCGCGTCCTCAATCAAGCCCAGCTCGCTGTGCAATACAATCGCGTTCTGCTTCAAACGCAGGGCCAGAGGCAGATCAAGCAATTTCATGGCATGGGCGTCGCTTTGGCTGGTCATCTAGCCC
Organism: Chloroflexota bacterium; assembly: GCA_009841405.1. Taxonomy (GTDB): domain Bacteria; phylum Chloroflexota; class Anaerolineae; order Aggregatilineales; family Phototrophicaceae; genus UBA6055. The sequence goes on from VXLV01000063.1 coordinate 17,812, forward strand.
TCGACTGGACACCGACTACGCGCGCTACACTCATTGTATCATTTTCGAGCGCGATACGAAAACGCGGGGCGCTGCCCGGCGCGGCACAAAGAAAACTTCTTGAGCGTTTCTTATCGCATTGCAAGCGAGCAACCGCTTGCAAGCCCGCGCTTTCCTAGTAGTATTCTCCCCAAGACAGCGATACGAGACCAAGGCTCATGGAAAAACTGCGCGTTGCCTTCATCGGAACCGGAAGAATCTCTGACTTGCACGCGCTCGCTTATCTGGACGACGAGCGAGCCGATATCGTCGCGCTTTGCGACAACAACCTGGAGTTGGCGCAGGCGCGCGCCCGGCGTTGGGGGGTCGCCCAGGAGCGCGTTTTCAGCGATTATCACGCGCTGCTGGCGCTGCCGGATATTGACCTGGTGGAGATCCTGCTGCCGCACCACTTGCACTGTCAGGCGACGCTCGACGCGGTCGCCGCGGGCAAGCACGTCTCGGTGCAGAAACCGATGGCGCTCACGGTTGCGCAAGCCGACGAGATGGTCGCGGCCGCCAGCGCAGCCGGCGTGATTCTCAAAGTCTATGAGAATTTCATCTTCTATCCGCCGGTGCAGCGCGCCAAAGCGCTAATCGACGCGGGCGAGATCGGCGACTTGTTGACCATCCGCATCAAGAGCAATTCCGGCATCAGCCCCACAGAATGGGAGGTGCCCGCCGCGGCCCGGGCCTGGCGCTTCAATTCGGAGGAGTGCGGCGGCGGCCCCCTGGTCTTTGACGACGGCCATCACAAATTCGCGCTCGGTTGGCATTTCATGGGCATGGCCGAGGAAGTGCACGCCTGGATCGGCAGCACGGAAATCGAGCCGGGCTTCCACCTGGACGCGCCGGCCATCGTGTCGTGGAAGTTCCCGGGCAATCGTTACGGGTCGCTGGAAGCGGTCTACTCGCCCGAGTTGATGCTGGATACGCAGCAGTACGCGCAAGACGACCGCATCGAAATCACCGGCAGCAAAGGCGTAATCTGGGTGACGCGCGGCCACGGGAAAATGATGGATGTCCCGCCGGTCATTCTGTACAAAGACCGGCGCACGCGGACATATTCCGATATGCCGGTCGGCTGGGAGCACAGTTTCATCAATTCGACGCGTCAGTTTATCGACGCCTTTTTCGCCGGAGAGCCGCCGCAACTCACGGGCGAGCAAGGGCGCGAGGTGCTGCGATTCGCGCTGGCCGCGCAAGAATCGGCCCGGCTGGGGCGCGCGGTCAAGCTATAGCAGCCTGGGTTGGTCGCCGCGGACGGTAATGGTATCGCCTTCCATGCTGGTGATGCTGGCCAGCGCGTGAATCGGCGCGTCGTATTTTGCCTGCAAGGCAGCGCGCCCGCCTTCAAATGTCTTCTCGACCACGACGCCGACGCCGACCAGGTTGGCCCCGGCACTAACGACGATGCGCGCCAGCGCCAGCAGCGTTTTGCCCGTCGCCAGGAAGTCGTCAATAATCAGCACATTTTCGCCCGCGCGTAGAAACTCCGCCGATACGAGCAGCAGCGTCTCCCCGCCTTTGGTGTGGCTGGGCGCGGTTTCCAAAAAGACCGGGCCGGACATGGTGATCGGTTTCTTCTTGCGCGCGTAAACGACCGGCACATCCAGGGCGATGCCGGTCATCAGCGCCGGCGCAATGCCGGAAATCTCGGCCGTCAGTATCCGGTCGATCGGCGTATCGGCGAAGCGCGCCGCGAAAGATTCGCCCATGCCGGCCATCAGCCGCGGATCCAACTGATGATTGATCAGGCTGTCAACCTTGAGAATGCCGCCGCCCAGGTTGATGCCTTCAGCGCGAATGCGTTCGATCAATGCCTGCATTTGCCGCCTCCCTAAGCCGCTGCCAGTGACGCCCTTAGCCCTTCGCCAGCACGCGCGTAATTTGCTCTATGTGATCGAGATCGTGCAAGCCAACTTGCATGGCGGCGTCCGTCATGGTGAAGCTGTCGCGCTCGGGATGCACGCCGTCGCGCTCCCATTGCTCAGGCGTCAGGCCGGCAAAGAACGCGATGAAGCGCTCACGCGAAGTCTTCAGCGCGCGGTACGCCTCGGCCAGGTCTTCCTGCTGATAGGCCCGCTCGATGGCCAGCGCCTCATGATCATTAGCGGGCAATTGCGGGTGCGCTTGATCGCGCATCATGATGGCGCGGCTGTGGAAGATTTCGTCAAAGTCCCGCAAGTGGCAGACGATCTCGATGATAGACCAGCCGCCAGGGCCATCGCGGAGTTCGCGCGCCTTCTCATTAGACAGGCCCCGCGCTATATGCCCGAGGATGTCACAGGAGACGCGCATCGCGCCGAGATGACGCTCGCGTACTTGCCGCCAACTGGTTTGCATTCTTGTCATGATCGCTTGCCTCGCACCCCATTCGAGATGATGGCCGTCATTTTAGTGGCTCTTTTGCGCCCTTGCTATAGCGCTGCCTATCAGCCCAGGGCAATCGCCTCAAAACGTCAGCAACGTATATGATGCGAAACTGGACGGATAATTCACCACAGAGACACCGAGAACACAGAGAAGAGCAACGTAGATTTGCTATTATCGTGCGATAGACTCATCTGCGAACAAATGAACCAGTTTGGCTAACAGATCTGCCACTTCTGTGACGAATTGGAGGAATTATCCTCAAAACTCTGTGCTCTCTGTGCCTCTGTGGTGAATCTATAAGTTGAAGCGATTACCCGATCTATTAGCAGGTTACGCGATCGCCCAGAGCTTAACCAGGTTGTCGCCCGCAGCCGATACCAGCATTGCGCCGGTCGGGCTGAAGTCCAGCGCCAGCAAGGGACGGCTGTGCCCTTCAAACGCCGCCAGCGGGCGCAGCGAATCCGCATGCCAGACGCGCAGCGTATTGTCGCGTCCGCCGCTTGCCAGAACAGCGCCATCAGGCGTCAAGGCCAGGGCGTCAACGCCGCCGGCGTGCGCGGCAATCGCGCGCGCCTCGCCCTCTCCGTCGAGGCGCCACACGCGAATCGTCATGTCCTTGCTCGCCGACGCAAGCAAGGGCGAGCCGGGCCGCAGCGCCAAATCGCGTATCCAGTCATCGTGCTCGCCCAGCAGCGCGCGCGGGAATCCGGACTCCATTCGCCAGGCGTAGATTCGCTGGTCGCGGCTGCCCGACAGCAAGCGCCCGCCATCGGCGTCAAAGCTCAGAGCGGTCACCTCGTCGTCATGGCCCTCCAGCACCGCCAGCGCCGCGCCGGTCGCCGCATCCCAGAGCCGGATCGTGCGGTCAGCCGCGCCACTGGCCAGCAGGCGGCCGTCCGGGCTGAATGCGAGCGCCTCGACCGAGCCGGTATGACCGCGGAAAGTCACCAGCTCCCGTACCATGCCGCCGGCGATGGACCAGAGCTTCACCGTCGTGTCCGCGCCTGCGGAAGCCAGTCGACCCCCGTCCCGACTGAAGGCGATGTCCTTGACCGGCGCGGCGTGAGCGCCCAACCGCCAGGTCGGCGCGCCGCCGAAACCCTCGGCATAGCCAGCGATGCCCTCTCCGCCGGCGATAGCCAGCAAGTCGCCCGCGGGCGACCAGCGCGTCTGGGCAATCCAGCCAAATTGCGCTTGCCCCAGGCAGCTCAAAGCGGCCGCGTTGTCTGGCTTAATCCGCGGATAGCTCACGGCCTCGCTTTCGCTTGTTCCGTCGCATCACAGTGGTATGATGCAACGCGCGACGGCATTATATTTCCCATGCAGCTGATAGACGAGAGGCGCTATGAGCCGAAACCCGATAACGCTCGCTGACGTTCGCCAGCTGGACAGATTCTACGAGCGGACGATACCCCGCGCCTATCTTGACGAGAACAACCACGTCAATGTGCAGTATTATCTGCGCCTGGTCGAAAAGGCCCTGGGCGCAGTTTTCGGCGAAGTCGGCCTGGGCCAGATTTACGCCGCGGCCGATCCCTACGGCAATTTCGCTTTGGAGCAGCACATTCGCTACTTCGCTGAAATCCTGGTTGATGACCGTGTCGCCGTGCATATTCGGCTGATTGAAGTCTCGTCCAAACGCGCTTATTTCATGGGCTTTCTGGTTAACGAGACGCGCGAACAACTGGCGGCTGTCGTTGAAGTCGTCACGATGAATGTCGACATGTCGCAGCGGCGAGGCGCGCCCTTTCCGGCGGCGCCGTACGCGCGGCTGGCCGAGATGCTGGCGCGGCATGAGCAGTTGCCTTGGCCGGCGCCGGTCTGCGGCGTGATGCGCGCCTAGCGACTCAATAGAGCAGGTCCCGCTCCGCCAGCCATCTCGCTAATAACTCGGCAAACGTGATTGGCGCGACAGGCGATTTATGACGCCAGCCGCGTCACAGCTCGCGCGGATACGATGTCAACACCTTGATGCCGTCTGCGGTGACGACCACATTGTCTTCGATGCGCACGCCGCCGACGCCGGGAATATACACGCCCGGCTCAATCGTGAAGACCATGCCCGGCTGCAAAAGCTGCTCGTTGCCGGCAACGATATTGGGCAGCTCGTGAACGCTCAAACCCAGACCATGCCCCAGGCGATGAATGAAGTACTCGCCCAGGCCGGCCGCCTCAATCACCGCGCGCGCGACCTGGTCGACAGCCGCGCAGGTCACGCCCGGGCGGGCGAATTCGCGCGCGGCAAGGTTGGCGCTGTAGACCGCATCGTACATGGCGCGCATCTGCGCGGTCGGCTCGCCATAACAGAAAGTGCGCGTGATATCGGCCGGGTAGTCCTGATAAGTCGCGCCAAAGTCGATCAGCAAGAATTCGTTTTCGCCCCAAACGCGGTCGCCCATATTGCCATGCGGCTGGCCGGTTTTTTCGCCCGTGAGCGCGATGAGGAAGGCATGGCCGTGCGAGCCGCGTTCGAGCATTTCGGCGCCCAGGCGGTCGGCGATTTGCCGCTCGGTCATGCCCGGGCGCGCCCAGTCCATCGTCGCCCCCAAGGCGGCTTCGCTGATGTCAACCGCCCGCTGCATCTTGGCGATTTCTTCGGGCGCCTTGCGGGCGCGCAGGTTCAGGAACAAGTCGCCGACATCCAGCGCGCTCGCCGCCGGCAGGCCCGCCTTTTCGAGCGCGCGCCATTCAAAGAAGCGCAGCGTTTGCCCGTCCAGCGCGCAGGTCGCCCCGCCCGGCAGCAGCGCCCCCACCGCGTCAGCGAAAGCGTCTTCGTAGCCCGCCTGGTCCGTCCAGGCGAAGCGGCGCGCTTCCAATTCCGGGCGCGCTTCCAGCTTGGGCACTTCCAGTTCCGGAATGATGAAGGACAGCCCGTCGCGGCTGTATAGCCCGAGGATTGGACGTTCGGACAGGTGAAAGTGCAGCCCGGTGAAATAGACCATATTCTCGCCCGGCACAAATGCCGCCAGGTCCGCGCCGCTTTGCTCCAGCAGCCGATCCAGCCGCGCCTGATAGTCGATCGCCACGATACCCTCCCTTGGTCGCCGGCCCCGATGCGCAGAGTGTAGTCGAAAACCATGCCCGCCGTCCAGCAAGGTCAGACCGGGAAACGGCAAGAATTGCAGGTTTGTGAATACGGCGCCGGTACTTTCACCACAGAGGAAAATGAGGAAACACAGAAGGCGCAGGGTTATGTTCTGATTCGATGCTTCAAAGTTTTGGCAGCCATCCAACAAATGAGATCTTTCACTCCCATACAATCGCTTAATTGCTTTACTCGGCGCCCTCTGTGTATCCTCTGTGAACTCGGTGGTAAAGCTATTCTGATACATACTTTGCGTCACAGAGACCGCAGCGTACACGGAGCGATGTCATGCGCCTGGATTATCATCTTCTCGACGTCTTCACCGACCGGCAATTCGGCGGCAATCCGCTAGCCGTCTTCCCGCAGCCGCCGCCCGACCTGGCGCCGAGGCTGATGCAGCAAATCGCGCAGGAGCTGAACCTGTCGGAATCTGTATTTGTGCTGCCCCCGGCCGACCCCGCCAACGACTTCCGCTTGCGCATCTTCACGCCTCTCGCCGAGCTGCCGATGGCGGGGCATCCCACCGTTGGCGCGGCTTTCGCGCTGGCCACTCTGGGGCGCCTCGGCCAACTGGCGGCGCAAACGCCGCTTGTCTTTGAAGAAGGCGTGGGGCCGATCGACGTCACGATTCGCGCCGATGAACGAGGGCGGCCAAGCGAAGTCTGGATGCAGCAACCCATTCCACAATTCGGCGCCGTCTATAGCGACCGGCGCGCCATCGCCGAGACGCTCTCGCTCGACGAATGCGACCTGCGCGGCGACGCGCCGATTCAAGTCCTCAGCAGCGGCTTGCCCTTCCTCTATGTGCCAGTCGTTTCGCTGGCGGCGATGGCGAGAATCCAATTGCGCCAGGACCGCTGGGAAGCGCTGCTGGCCGGGAGCGACGCCCAAAATGTCTTCGTCACGACGACCGAGACGGCAGAGGCGGCATCCAGCGCGCACAGCCGCATGTTCGCGCCGGCCCTGGGCGTGAACGAAGACCCCGCCACCGGCTCCGCCAGCGGGCCCCTGGCCGCCTATTTGCTGCGATTCGGCTTAGCCGATTCTTGCGAAATGCTGGCCGAGCAGGGTTTCGAGATGGGCCGGCCCAGTTTCATCCGCATACGAGTCGAGCGCTCCGCCGGCGAGATTACCAGCGTGGCGATCGGCGGCAAATGCGTGATGATGGGCAGCGGAACGCTAAGCCTTGATTAGCCGGGCATTCGCGTCCAGTGTGCTAGAATGAAGCCGTCACAGAATGGCGGGAACATGGGGCGAAGCGACCAGATCGACCATTTTGACGCGCGCGCGGTCTTCCGCGGTTTGCTTGACGGCGCGGACTATCGCAATCGCGTCGTCGGCAGCTGCATTTACCGCTGCCCCCGTTGCGCGCATCGCATCCGCTTTCGCTGGCGCAGCTTTTTCCGGGCCAATGGCCGCTCGCCCTTCCAGCGCAAACTGCGCCGCGTATTCGACGATCTGACGCCAACCCTTCCGGCGGACGAACAGGGGCGAATCGACTTCCACTGCCCCGGCTGCCAGGCGCCCACCCGAATCATCTATGGCGCCCACGACTACACCACGATCGCCTACCACTTTGACGTCTACGCGGCCTTGGTCGGCGCCGGGATGTCCAAGCGATGAAGACCCTGCTGGCGACCCTGCACGACTGCGACCCGGGCATGCTGCCGGCATTGGCCGAAATCTGGAACGTTGACGGCAAGAGCCTCAGCAAAGACGAGCTCATCCGCCAACTGCAGCGCGCCATGCTCGACCCGACGCAAGCCGAAGCCGCCTGGGACAAGCTGGACGTGCCGGCGCGGACGGCCCTGCAATTGCTGGTCAGCAGCGCGGGCAGCCGCATGAAAGTCGGCCAATTCGAGCGCTTCTACGGCGAGATCCGCAAACTCGGTCGCGCGCAAATCAAGCGCGAGCAGCCGCACTTGCATGGGCAGAGCCTGGCCGAAACGCTCTACTACCGCGGCTTCATCGGCGAAGGCTTCGACAAAGTCGATGAGCGTCTCATCGGCTTCGTCTACGTGCCCACCGACCTCATCGAGGCGCTGCCCCTGCACAAAACCAGTTTCGGCGAACTGGCCGCGGATTCCGCGCCGGCCGCGGGCGAGCTGCCCAGCATCGGCCTTGTTGATGAGGTCGACGAAGTCATAGCGGCCGACACCGCCATCGTCGACGATATGACCACGTTGCTGGCGCTGCTGCAAGCCGAGGCGCGCCCGCTCGAAGGCGAGCGCTTGGCCGATGCCGCCGCCGCGTCGATCAAGCCCTTGCTGCTGCGCCGAAGCGACGCGCGGCTGGCGTTTATGCTGGGCGTCGGCCTCAGCGCGGACTTGATCGCCCGGGATGAAGACAGGGCGCAGCCCAGCCGCAGTCAAGCGCGCGCCTGGCTGGAAGCGTCCCGCGCCGAGCAAATTCGCGCGCTGGCCCGCGCCTGGCTGGACAGCCGGAATTATCGCGACATGTGGCATATTCCCGGGCTCCATCCCGAAGATTCGGGCTGGTCCTACGATGCCGCCGCCGCGCGCAAAGCCGTCATCGAGTTGCTGGGCGATCTGCTGCCGGAGCAGGGCTGGGTGTCCATCAACGATCTGATCGAGATCATCAAGGAGTTCGAGCCGGATTTCCAACGCCTGGACGGCGATTACGAGCGGTGGTACATCCGCAATGACGCCGGCGAATACCTCAGCGGCTTCGAAAGCTGGGACGCGGTCGAAGGCTCGTTGATCGAATTCTACATTGTGGGGCCGATGCACTGGCTGGGCTTGGTAGACATCGGCGAGGACGCGCTGCGGCTGAGCGCCTACGGGCGCGCCTTCCTGGGCCTCAGCGAGTGGCCGCAGCCGCAAGAAAAGACGACGCGCATTGAAGTCCGCCAGGACGGTCAACTGCTGGCGTCGCGGCGCGTCAACCGCTTTGAGCGCTTCCAACTGGCGCGGTTCGCGCGCTGCGCCGCTGCCGGCGACCCATACGTCTACACGCTTGACGCGCCCGGCATTCAGCGCGCGGCCGCGCAGGGCATCACCACCCAGCACATCAGCGCCTTTGTCAGCCGGCAGCTGGAGGGCAAGCCGATGCCCCTGCCCATCATCAAGCTGCTGCGCAACTGGCAGGACGGCGCCAAAACATCGGTGAGTTTCGAAGCGCTCACCGTCTTGCGCGCGACCGCCGAAGGCACATTGGACAAGATCTTCGCCACGCCGGCGCTGCGGCGCTATCTGGGCGCGCGCCTGGGGCCCATGGCCTGCGTCGTGCGCGACGGCCAGTGGGAGGCGCTGCAAGCGACGCTGGGCGAAAACGGGATCGAGGTCGATATCAGCCGACTGGATCTGCCC
>VXLV01000046.1 GCA_009841405.1 Chloroflexota bacterium
CCCCACCACCACCATCTCTGTTTACTACCCCCCCCCCGGTGTTGTGGGGGCTGGGCGGGTGGGGGGGGGGGGCTTGAGGGACGTCCAGGCATAATCGAGTTGCTAGCTAGAAAATATGTGCTATCATTGCATGTAGTTGCCGCTAGAGAGCCAGAGTGAACCGTGGGGTCAATCATGCCGCCAATCGAATCAGCCGAAAGAGAAGCCCGTTCACCTTTGGCTGCGGCAACGGACCAGCGAGAGCAGCCGTCAGGCAGGCTCATCGTCGGCAACTGCGTCGATATCATGCGGCAATGGCGCGATGGCGCGATTCAATTGACCGTGACGTCGCCGCCTTATGACCAGCTGCGCGACTACCAAGGCTACGACTTCCCCTTTGAAGCCATCGCCGACGAATTGTATCGCGTGACCGCCGACGGCGGCGTAGTCGTATGGGTGGTCGGGGATCGCATCAAATCCGGGCGCAGCTTGACTTCGTTTCGCCAGGCGCTTTACTTTCAGGAGATCGGATTCTCCGCCCATGACGTGATGATTTATCAAAAGAAGAATACGCCTTTCATGCGCAGCAATGCCTACACCAACGCCTACGAAATGATGTTTGTGATGTCAAAGGGCAAGCCGGCGACTTTCAACCCGCTGAAAGAGCCGACGCAGCGGCATGGCTACGAAATGCTGCCGCACAACAAGCTGCCGGACGGCGTCAACAAGAAGACGCTCAAGGAGCTCAAGCGAGAAAAGACGCGCACCAATATCTGGTCTTACGCCGTTGGCTTGGGCGGCACAACCAGCGACAGAATCGCCTTTCAGCATCCGGCGGTGTTCCCGGAAAGGCTCGCGCTTGATCATATACTGTCGTGGAGCAACGAGGACGATCTGGTGCTGGACCCGATGTGTGGCTCGGGCACGACGGGCAAAATGGCGCTGCTCAATGGGCGGCGCTTCATCGGCATCGACATCTCGGCCGATTATGTTGCAATCGCCCGCCAGCGGCTCGCCGATTGCGGACTGGATTTCGCGGTCGACGATGGCAGTTGAGCGGGCGCGACGTTTCACCTCTACCACCGAGTTCAAAGAGTCATTTTGAGGGCACAGAGGCAAATGGCTAAATCTCGGTGATCTCTGTGATCTCTGTGGTTAAGTCCCAGTATGCGCTGCCGCGCCTAAACCGTCCCATTTGCCTTCGTCCGTGAAGACGTTACAATAGCGGGCAAAGCAAAATGCTGAGTGAAGCGAGTTCTCCCCATGGACGATGTGACGATCCCGACCCTGTATCCCATCAAGCAGGCGCTGCCGCAAGGCGAGCCGGTCGATATTGAGCGCAGGCTCGAAGCTGAGTTTGCGCGGCTGGGCCTGGCGGCGCAAGTCCGCGGCAAGCGCATCGCGCTCGGCTTCGGCAGCCGCGGCGTCGCCGAAATCGACCGCATCGCCGGCAAATTGGTGGCGCAGGTCAAAGCGGCCGGCGGCCAGCCCTTTATCGTGCCGGCCATGGGCAGCCACGGCGGCGGCACGCCCGAAGGCCAGATTGATGTGCTGGACGGCCTGGGCATCAGCGAGAGGACGATGGGCTGCCCCATCCACGCGACAATGGAAGTGGTGGACACCGGCATGACGCGCGTCGGCATGCCCGCGTATCTGGACAAGAATGTCGCCGAAGCCGACGGCCTCATCATCACCAACCGCACGAAAGTCCACACCGATTTCCACGGGCCGCACGAAAGCGGGCTGCTGAAGATGCTGGCTATCGGGCTGGGCAAGGAAACCGGCGCCCGCACCATCCACCAGCAGGGCACGGTCGGCCTGCGCGATTATATGCCCGTGGTGGCCAAGCATCTCTTGCAGCACTGCAATTTCGTGGCCGGCTTCGGCGTTGTCGAGGACGGCTATCATCAAGTCGCGCACCTGGAAGGATTCGGCGTCGATACCGTGATCGCGGGCGACCAACGCCTGCTCCAACTTTCGCGCGAGCTAATGCCGAGCCTGCCGGTGGAAGACATCGATGTGCTGATCATCGACGAGATGGGCAAGAATATCAGTGGCGCCGGCATGGATACCAATATCATCGGCCGCTGGATGGTCGAAGGCGAGCCGGAGCCGGAGTCGCCGCGCATCAAGCGCATCGTCATCCTCGACCTGACTCCGGAATCGCACGGCAACGCCACCACCTACGGCTTGGCGGACTTCATGTCCCGCAAGCTTTTCGACAAGATCGACTTTCCCATCACCATGAAGAATATGTTCACCAGCGGCGGCCTGACGCGCTGTCGCATGCCGCTGGTCTTCGAAAGCGATGAGGAGACAATCAAGGCGGCGATTTATGACGCCTTCCGCAGCGATCCGTCCAAGTGCGCGGACGCGCGCGTCGTGCGCATCAAGAATACGCTGGCGCTGGAGAATCTCTGGGTGAGCGCCAACGTCGCCGCTGAGTTAAACGGCAGGGAAAAGGTCGAGGTCGGCGACGAGGAAGCGATGTTGGTCTTCGCCGCAGGCGGCATGCTCGTGTGAGGCTTCAACGGAATTATGATTGAAGCGCCGACATTTAACCCCCCCCCCCCGCGGGCCCACCCCGCAAGACCACAGCAGCTGGTGGAGATGAGAGCTGAAATCAAGACTA
>VXLV01000090.1 GCA_009841405.1 Chloroflexota bacterium
GGTTTGGGGGTGGGGGTGAGTTGTGCTACCGTCTCCGCGCCGCCGCTGGCGCGCGTGATGTAGACCGCCGGCTCGTTGCCAGTCTCGGCGCGATACTTGGCAGCGACGCGCTCGGCGAAAGCGCTCGCGGCATCCGCCCGCACAAGCGCCACGGCGCATCCGCCAAAACCGGCGCCGGTCATGCGCGCGCCGAAGCAGGCGGCGTCAATGTTGGCGCAGTCGACGATGGCGTCCAGCGCCGGGCTCGAGACTTCAAAGTCCTCGTGCAGGCTGATGTGGCTGGCGATCATGAGCTGGCCGAGATAGTCGGCATCGCCGCGGCCCATCGCGTCGCGGGCGCTTAGCGTGCGCGCGTTCTCGCTGACGACATGGCTGGCGCGCTTGCGGATAAGCGGGTCGAGTTCATGTTCGCGCTCCAGGAATGTCGCCAGGTCGATATCACGCAGGGCCGCGATGCCGAAGTGGCGCGCGGCCGCCTCGCATTGGGCTCGCCGCTGATTGTATTCGGAGTCGACCAGGCCGCGGCGCGTGCCGGTGTCGAGGATGACCACGGCCGTGTCTGGCGGCAGCGGTGCGGTTGTCGTCTCCAGGCTGCGGCAGTCGATCAGCAGGGCGCGATCCGCGATGCCCGCCGCCGAGATCATCTGATCCATGATGCCGCAATTGACGCCCAGCCAGTGGTTCTCGGCCGCCTGGCAAGCCAGCGCCATCGCCGCCGCGTCCCAGGCAAAGCCGGAGACGCAGTGGAAGGCGCGAGCCACCGCCAGCTCCAGCGCCGCCGATGAAGACAAGCCGGAACCGATTGGCACATCGCCGCTGATGACGCCTTCCCAGCCTTGCAGCGCATAGCCGCGCTCCTGCAGCGACCAGGCCACGCCGATGAGATAGTCGCTCCAGGCGATGGCGGCCGGGCGCCTTAGCTCGTCCAGGGCGAAGTCGCGACGGTCGTCCATATCGATCGAGATGGCTAGCACGCGCTTGTCGGCGCGCGGGCGCAGCGCGATCCAGGTCGCGCGGTCGATGGCAAGCGGCATGACGAAGCCGTCGTTGTAATCGGTGTGCTCGCCGATTAGGTTGACCCGCCCCGGCGCGCGTACGATGAAGGCGGGGGATTCGCCGAATTCGGCGTGAAAGCGCTGCTTGACTTTGTCTGCGAGTGACATATTGCGCCCGTTTCCGTGAGTGAGTCGATGCGGGTATTGTAGCGCGGACATTTCACATCTAACCACCAAGGGCGCCGACGGCAGTGAGAGGGCAAGCCAAGGCTCGCCCCTACATCAAAACCTCTGTGTCTCTGTGATCTCTCGGAAACTCGATGTCCTCGGTGGTAGATTTTTCTATGATTTGAAAAATCTCGCGAAAAGCGACATAATACCTTGCAACAGCGCCAGGTCGTGTCTCTCACGGCGTTAGGTTCCCCTATCGAAAAGTGCCTGGCTGGCTGAATAAAGCAAGATTAGGGAGACACGAATCATGATTCATTACACCCTCAACGGCAAAACAGTCCAGTACGATGGCGACCCCGAGCGCGCCTTGATGAATGTCCTGCGCGAGGACCTGGGCATCATCTCGCCGAAAGACGGCTGCGCGCCGCAGGCGGCTTGCGGCTGCTGCGTCGTGCAGGTTGACGACAAAGCCATGCTCTCTTGCGTGACCAAGATGGAGAAGGTCGCTGGCAAGTCCGTCACCACCACCGAGGGCCTGGGCGAATACCGGCAGAATGTCTTCGCCAACGCCTTTGTCAAAGAAGGCGGCGTGCAGTGTGGCTTCTGCATCCCCGGCATCGTCATGCAAGCCAACAACCTCATCAACCGCAATCCCGAGCCCAACCGCGCCGATATCGAAAAATGCCTGACGCCGCACCTCTGTCGCTGCACGGGCTACAAGAAGATCGTTGACGCCATTTCGACCGCGGCCGATGCCATACGCAACGAAGAAGAAGTCGAGCTGCCGGATGTCGGCGGCGGCATCGGCACGCGCCTGCCCAAGTATCACGCCCAGGATCTCGTCCTAGGCCAGCACCGCTATGTCGATGACATCCGTCTGGAGGGCATGAAAATCGGGGCGCTCAAGTTCAGCGATCACCCCCGCGCGCTCGTCAAGGCGATGGACCTCAGCGCAGCCGCGGCGCATCCGGGCGTGCTGCGCGTGTTGACTGCCGATGATATCCCCGGCGACAGACATATCGGCTTGATCAAGCAAGACTGGCCGCTGATGATCGCTGTCGGCGAGACGACGCGTTACGTCGGCGATGTACTGGCTTGCGTCGTGGCCGAGACGGACGAGATCGCGCGCGAAGCGGTCGCCTTGATCGACGTCGATTATGAAGTGCTGGAGCCGGTCACCGATATGCACGCCGCGATGCAGGAAGACAGTCCCTCGGTACACGAGGGCGGCAATATCCTGTCGCAGTCCATCACCAACCGCGGCGACCTGGAGCAAGCGATGGCTAACGCCGCCTACACCGCGCACGGCGTCTACGAAACCCAGATGATCGAGCACGGCTTCATGGAGCCGGAGGCTTGCGTGGCATACCCCCACCCCCCGGCCCCCTCCGCCAAGATGAGGGAG
>VXLV01000132.1 GCA_009841405.1 Chloroflexota bacterium
GGGAAGGGGTAGACACATTAACCCGCCCGCTGCGCCTCGACTTTGGCGCGTTCGATCATATTCTGGATCGTGGTCGCGTCCAGCATCTCCACATCATCCTGGTACTTGAGGATCACCCCGAGCGTGTCTTGCACCGTCTCCAGCGACAATTCATTCTGGTCGAGCGCGATCAAGGCGGCGGTCCAGTCCAGCGTTTCGGCGATGCCCGGGCGCTTGAACAACTCCATCGAACGCATATCCTGGATGAAGGCCGTGATCTGCCGCGCCAGCATCGGCGCGATCAAGGGCGCCTTGCGCTCGACGATCTGCAGTTCCTTGCGGAAATGCGGATAATCGATCCAGTAATACAAGCAGCGGCGCTTCAAGGCATCGTGAATCTCGCGCGTGCGATTGGAGGTGACAACGACCACCGGCGGAGCCGGCGCCCGGATCGTGCCCAGCTCTGGAATCGTGACCTGAAAGTCGGAGAGCAGCTCCAGGAGAAAGGCTTCAAACTCTTCGTCCGAGCGATCCAATTCGTCAATCAGCAGGACCGGCGCCGCGCCGTTCTGTGTACGCTCAATGGCTTGCAGCAGCGGTCGCTTGAGCAAGAATCGCTGGGAGAACAATTCACGCTCCATCGCCTCGCGCGCCAGGCCTTCACGCTCCATTAGGCGCAGGTGCAAAATCTGCCCGGCGTAATTCCACTCGTAAACGGCTGTGTTGACGTCCAGGCCCTCGTAACACTGCATGCGTATCAGCTCTGTGCCGAGCAGCGCCGCCAGCACTTTGGCAATCTCGGTCTTGCCCACGCCGGCGTCGCCTTCGAGGAAGAGCGGCTTGCCCGTCTTCAAAGCCAGATATATCGCCACCGCCAAACCGCGCTCGGCGATATAATCTTGCTCCGCCAGCGCGCCCTGCAATTCATCCACCGAGTTGTAGGTCAAAATCATTTCAATCCTGTGCGTTGTCTGGTTTCGTCGACTCTTGATAGCGTATTCTAGCGCAGGCGCTGGCAGATTCGCAGGGCGGCTTGCCCGGCGCCCGACTAGCCGATCCAGTCTTGCCAAGTCTGCGTCAAAGGCAAGCCCATCGCCTTGGCGTAAACGCTGACTTTGCCGTAGAAGATCAGCAGCGCCTCGCGCAAGATGTCCAGGCTGATATGCACCGGTACCTGGTAGCCGCCGCGCTCCATTTGCTTGTTCGCCACATCGTCGTCCGTCACGGCCTCCAGCGCCGCTTCGAGCTCGGCGTCCAACTGTGTGTACCAGGCCTGCAGCTTGGCCACGCTTGTCAAATAGCCGTCATCGTTCGTGCGGTAGCTGAAGTCGACCTCGAAGGTCTTGAAGGACTGCGCGTAGGCGTATTGCGTCTCGCCCAATTCGCGGCAAAGCTCGCCCAGGCTCGGGTTGTCGCCGCCGGGCGAATAAGACAGATCCTGGTCGCTGAGCGCAAGCATCAGCTCATCGCGCAACTGCACGTACATGCGATTGAGGTTCCAGAATTCTTGAATCTGCGCGTTCACAGGCGTCTCCTCGCTGCTTTTCGCTTTAGGGCGCTATTATAGGTCAGCGAGCCGCGCATGGCATAGAGGCTGGCCATCAACAGATCTCCGTGCCCTCTGTGATCTCTGTGGTTAAACAGCCCCTGCATGGCTCGGCCAGGGCGAATATCCGCGAACGGTATCACGCCCTGCCGCGCCGATTGTGGCGCGATTCCGCCCCCCGCGACTATAATCAGTGACGCCAATGCGCCGGTATCAAGCGAGAGGATGTTCCAATGAAAATGAAAGCCGCGATACTGAACGAAACCAACACGCCCTTCAGCATCGAGACGGTCGACTTGCAGCCGCCGCAATCCGGCGAAGTGCTGGTCAAGATGGCGGCCAGCGGCGTCTGCCACAGCGATTGGCACGTAGTGGAAGGCTTGTCCTACTTCCCGCTGCCCATCATCTGCGGCCATGAAGGCGCCGGCGTGGTCGAAGCGGTCGGCGATGGCGTCGCCAGCGTGCAACCCGGCGATCATGTGTCGCTGAACTTCCGCGCCCATTGCGGCAGCTGCTTCTACTGCCAGAAGGGCAAAGTCTACCTCTGCGAAACTTATACGCCGGTGCTGCGCTCCGGCCTGCAGAGGGACGGCAGCAGTCGCATATTCCGTGACGGCGAGCCAATCCATATCATGACCGGGCTGGGCTGCTTCGCCGAGTATGTGGTGATACCCGAAACAGGCTGCGTGCCCGTCCGCCGCGATGTGCCGCTGGAAGTGGCGGCGCTCGTGGGTTGCGCGGTTTCCACGGGCGTTGGCGCGGCCATGTATACCGCCGGCGTGCGCCCGGGCGAAAGCGTCGCCGTCTATGGCGCAGGCGGCGTCGGCCTGAATATCATCATGGGCGCGGCCATGTGCGGCGCCGACCCCATCATCGCCGTCGACACGAACAGCTCGAAAATGGAAATCGCGCGCGAATTCGGCGCCACCCACGCCATGTACTCCGACGACACGACAGTCTCGCAGATTCAATCGCTCACCGCCGGCCGCGGCGCTGACCATGTCTTCGAATCCGTCGGCTTGCAGTCGCTGCAAGAGACCGCCTTCGACGCCACCCGCCCGGGCGGCACGCTGACCCTGGTGGGCTTGACCCCCGTCGGCAGCGGCACCAACTTGCCCGGCGCCGTCATCACGCGCACGGAGAAGGTCGTCAAAGGCAGCTTCTACGGCTCGGTGCTGCCCCAGCGCGATTTTCCCATGTTCCTGGATCTCTATTCCAACGGCAAGCTCAAGCTGGACGAGCTGGTGACGCGCCGCTACAGCCTCGACGAGATCAACGAAGCGTACCAGCACATGCTCACCGGCGAGGTCGCGCGGGGGATTATTGTGTTCTAAGGTCGAATTCGCCGCGGATTGCGCGCGCCGCCTTAGACGGCTAATCTTCTATAGCGGCGCTATCATCATCAGCGTAATCGACCATATCATCCAAAAGGTTGCTGACCGCATCAAGAACTGCTCTTCCCGTGTTTGTCAATTGTGCCAGAGCCGCGCTATAGGCAAGCGCTTCAAACAGGTCCATATAGTAGGCCGTTGCTCCGCAAGGCTGTTTGTAAAATGACGACCAAGATCTCCTGCGCCAAGCATGAAATTTGATTGCCCAGGCTTTCAGTGAACGTGTGTCGCTGATCGCCGGAACATTGTCGACCAAGTCCCACATCAGTTTTTCCCAGGTTCGGTAGAATCTTACCGCGCGTCTGTCGGAACAAAGCGTCTTTTCGACAACTGCTCGGTTTATTTGCAAGTCTCGATCACGTATCGCGTTGTATTCTAGGGCGTGTTGGTCAGCCTGCGCCATTGCGCTTATGCGGAGCAAGGCATCTTCCACGAGCTTGTCGCCCGTTCTTCCCGTCATGTGTTCGACAAGATAGTATTTGAAATGTCGATCAAGCTTGACCATCTCGGCTACCAACGCATAAGTATTTGGATTCACACTCCGATACCAATCGTCAGCTCTGAGAGCCAAGGCTGTCATACCATCAGCATCCGTCACATTTTGCATGTCATCAAGAATCTGCTGGTATTGAGCCAAGGACGAATAAAAGTCGACGGCTTGCGCGCACGTACACATGTCGGGGTAACGTAAGGTTTTCTTCTGTCTGCGCGGCGACGAATCCAGCCAATGAGCGCCAAATGGGTTATTGACCTTAATGTCGTCAGAGTAGTGTTCTTGCCTAGACATATTGTTCACACTTTATACAGGCACAGGGCGAATACGCACAATTCTATCGGATGTTGCTACATCCAATTCCCATACGCCTGACCCACCGCGCTCGCCTGCGAGCTGACCACGCGGATCAGCTCCTCGTCGCTGTCGCGCGCGAACTCGCGCAGCTCGGCCATGTCGGTCACGCCCACATCCGCCAGCGCGCGCGCCGCGTAATGCTTGAAGGTATTAACGTAGAAGGCCATCGAGTTGGCTTTCTCCTCAAAGAAACGATAACCGGCTTTGCCCTCGACATTGCGCGTGCGGCCGCCGGGGCGCAGCCGCTTGCGCGCCAAAGCCGGATTGGCGCTCTCGATGATCATGGTCGGCGCCGACGCGCTGCCGTGATAGGGCATGCAGACTTTGCCGCTCTTGTGCTCGAAGTAGATATCGCCTTGCTCAATGACGCAGCGCGCCAACTGCTGGTTGTACGAAATCAAGTCGACGCCCATCAGCAGCAGATGCCCCATCGACGTGCCGATGCCGCCCTCAACGGCGATGGTCACCTGGTTGAAGCGCTCGTCGGTCGTGATGCTGTAGACCTCTTCCAGCGTGGTCACCGCCATGCCGTTGCTTGCCGAGGTGCATTGCCGCCCGCCGCCGTGCCCAAAAAACAGCCCGTCCGCGCGCACGTCGGGCGCGATCAGCTTGAGGCACTGCGCCTTGTCGCTGACTTGCCCGACGAAGAGCTCAATCTCGTCGCCGAACTCGGCGCGGATGGCCTCCGCCACTTCAATCACGCGCGGGTCGGAGTTGATCGTATAGATGCGGAAGAGCCGCACGCCGGCCCGCTCGTAGAGGTAACGCGCCGCGCCCGCCTCGTCCGCGACATTGCTGCAACCGATGGCCGCGCCGATATTGCGGGCGGCGCGCTGATAGTCCGCCTCGCGCGGCAAGAGCCGGCGCAGCACGTCCTTGGCCGCATTGATAACGGCCGCCTGCCGGTCGATATAGCCGGCGAAGATGCTGTTGCGATGCGTGAAAATGGCGTGATGTCCGATGGCCGCTGTGACCAGCACATCGCGCCAGCCGGAAATCGCCGGCATCGAGCCGAAGCCGAGCACGCTGCGCGGATGCTTGCCGATGCGATTGAACAACCCGCGTTCGGCGCTCAGCGTGCGCGACACATGCCTGGGCGATGACATCTTGCGATATCCCAGGTCTTTCCAGGAATAGGTGCTGGTAATGAAGGGATTGTCGTTGAGCCCCAGTACCGTCTCGACCGTGCCCGAGCGCCGATTGCTGCGCGGCGGAATTGAGTCTCCTTCGGCGATGGCATCGAGCGTCGCCAGCGCCTCGGCGCTCTGATTGCTGCGGAAGAAGTCCGCGCGCTGCGCCAGGCAGAGGGTGCGGCGCTCCGGCCCGAATTGCCAGACAACCGGCGCGCCATTCTTATTCATGCGCAGCGTGCCGCGGTCGACATCGGTCAAGATCAGGCCGATGCTGCGGCTGTCGGCTTTGGGCAAGTAACGCGTATAGTAGATATTCTCTTCGTATTGAATCGGCTGATAATGCGGCGCGGCGAAATCAGGGTTAGGCGGATTGTCGTCTTCGAGCGCTTCCAGCGCAAAGGCGAAATCCAGCGCCGCTTCCTCATTCAGCGCGGCATAGTTCACGCGTTCAACCTCTTGCCGATAAGGCTCGGGAATCATAAAGACGCCTTGCCCCAATGCAAACGGGTCGTCCAGCAGCGCCATGATCGCCTTCTTGCGCATCGAATGGCAATCTTTTTCGTCATCGCTGAATTCGGCAAAAGTACGGCTGTCGCCCTCGGGAATGAACATGTCGTCCCAGCCGAAGCCATTGCTGCCGCGCAAGCTCTCGGCGATCCGCCCGGCGGTATTGCCCTCGCGGATATGGACCTCGCTGCCGTCAAAGACTGCGATCAGGACCTTCGCCAACGCCGCGCGATCGCGGCCTTGGAGCCAGCTTTCGGCGATCATGCGCCGCATCTCGCTGTCTTCGCAGAAGTCCTTGATATAAGTGCCGGGCCGCCCGCCCAATCCGCGCAGGGCCAGCGACGTCTCCTCCACCATTATGGGATTGAAATCGTTCGCCTTATACGCTTCGATTGCCTTGTGAGAGACGACTTTATAGGGATCGAGGCTTTGGATTTCTTCGATATTCAGCTTTTTCCCGACGACTTCGTAACCCGGCAAGAGCCGGCGCAATTCGTCCAGTTTGTTGCGGTTGCCGGTTGCGACTTCGAGGTATGGCCGGGCCGCGCGACGCGTGCGCAGCGTGTTGATAACCTTCGGCTCGGTCGCGTAGAGAGGTCTGGGCATTGGAACTCGTTCCGGGGCAGGTTCAGGCTGTCCCTGATATTATCGCAGAGATGTCTCTCTTGCGGTAGGTGGTGCTGCCAGCACGTTTGGCGTGTAGTGACCGTAGTTTGACTTCTCACGCAATGCCGGCGTATAGTAGTGGCACAGTGGGCAGTGAGCAAATGAGATATCCTAGCCGGAGATCAGTGTGAACAGGCAGTGGTTTACAGAGCCAAACAAGCGTCCCTTCCTGTACATTATCGCCATTATCGCCGCAGCGACGGTTGTTCTCGCGGCCAGCGCGGGTCGCCCAGCAATGGATATCTTGGGATACCTCGGGTTTGTCGCGGGCATCACCTATATTGTCTTCGCCTGACGCATGCGGCTCATTCTTTGCCTTCTGTGCATCTTTGTTATACTCTTGGCGTCGGCACTGATATTGCTTGGCTATGATGGCACGCAGCTTCGTGACTTCCTACTAGGCGTCACCGCTGTCATCACAGTTGCCGACCGTTTGCTAAGGCCTCGGAAAGAAGCCAAGCCGCCAACTGACTTGTCAAACGCAACGGATAGCCAGAGAGAGCTGCGCCTTAGTGACAGGCGCGACGATGCGGATACTGAGTCGGAGTCGCCCGGCGCCGGGACGGCTGGTCCCTAATTGACGTACCCCAGCTAGCTAGCCAGCCCGCGCCACGAATTCCAGCTTGAGATCCACATCATCCGTGACATTCGCCACCCGCGGCACTTCGGGTATCGTCAAGCCGAAGTCGGCGTGGAGTAGATTCACCGTCGCGCTGCCGCTGATTTGCGATTCGCTGTCCAGCCTGACCATCGCCGCGAAAGTAACGCTCCGCGTGACGTCCGTCACGGTCAAATCGCCCGTGATGTTGAAACTGAGCGTCTCCCCTGCCGCTATCGAATCCGCCGAAAAGTCGCTCAACTCGCGCGGCTCGAAGACAATGAATTCGAATTCGTCGCGCGCCGACATCAGGATCTGGCTGCGCAACGCGCGATTGCGGAAGCTGTTGTCAGTTTCCAGAGTCCGCGCATTCACGACAATTGTGCCGATTACCGAATTGCTTGGGTTCGCCAGGTCGACAAAGACGCTGCCGCCCAACTCGGTAGTGGCGCCGATGACCGTGGTGCGCACGCCGCTCAGGTCTTCTTCCAGCGTGAAGCTCGCTTTGCTGTCTGCCGCGATGATGCTGAACTCCACCGGCGCGCTGGCCGGCGCTTGCGCTTCCATCGCCGCGGCGACGCTCGCATCCACCGCTTCAGCCACGGCGCCCGCCAAGGCATCGGCAATCACGGTGTTGGCCGCGTCCATAATCGCTGTGCCCACCGCACTCGCCATAGCGGCGTCGTTGGCCTCGCGTGTGGCCAGCGCATCGTCGACAGACAGGCTCGCTTCGCCCGATCCGCCGGTGATCCAGATATAACCGAGAATGCCCGCCGCCGCCCCGCCGCCGAGCGCGATGACAAGCAGCAGCAGCACGAGCAGGTAAGGAATGCCGCGCATCGTTTGATTTGACATATTTCTGTTGTTCTCCTTTTTGTTCAGCGCCAGCGAGTGACCACGCTTTCTCGGTCAACAAGAATCGCTGCCTGTCCCGCCGGTTCCATTCTAGCCGCTTTGTCAGCGCGTGTGCAGTTCTTTCTCCATACGTGGTTTATCAATACAGAATGTTAACGTCTTTCGCATTGACTTGACGCGAGTGCTACAATCGTGCCCGTAAGGCAAGTGGAATAGCAGGAGGCTGTGATGTCTGTTAGGCTGAGGTGGATAGGTCATTCGGCATACGCGCTGGATATCGACGGGCACAAGGTCCTCATCGATCCCTTCGTCAGCGGCAATCCGGTGGCCAAGGCAGCCGCCAAAGACCTGGAGGCTGACGTTATATTGTTGACGCACGCACATGGCGATCACGTCGGCGACTCGGTCGAAATCGCCAAGCGGACCGGCGCGCTGGTGGTCTGTAACTTTGAAATGGGCGATTGGTATTTGGCGCATGGCGTAGAAAATGTTTACCAGGGCAATCCCGGCGGAACCTTTCGCAACGATTGGATGAGCGCCAAGTGGACGCTGGCTTTCCACAGTTCATCATTCCCCGACGGCACCTATGGCGGGCAGCCCAACGGCTTCGTGATTCGCGGCGGCGGCGCAACGATCTATCACGCCGGCGATACTTGTCTCTTCGGCGATATGAAGCTTATCGGCGACGAAGGCTTGGACCTGGCGCTGCTGCCAATCGGCGACTGCTTCACGATGGGTATTGACGACTCGATCAAAGCCGTCAAGTTGCTCGCGCCCAAAGCCGTCTCGCCCATGCACTACAATACCTTCCCGCCGATTGAACAAGACGTTGCCGCCTGGGCGGCGCGCGTGAAAAGCGAGACCGGCGTCAAGGCTATCGTTCCCGAACCGGACGGCGAGTTCAGCCTCTAGCGCGCTTCCGCGTCTTCGGCATAGAGTTGGCGGATGTATTGCTCAATCGCCAGAAACTTCGCCTCGGCATAGTCGACGCCGAGCGCGGCATGGAGTTCGCGCGACAGGCGGCGGCACAATTCCAGTTGCGCCAGAAGCGCGCGCCACGTCTCGGCTGCGTCCCAGCGCGGCCAGATTCGCGTAATCGCCTCAGCCGATGGCGCGTCCGTCCATTGCAGAATGCGTTTGCCCAAGAGCCAGGTGTTCACGTCTTCCTCCGCCATCGCCCGCGCATGCCACTCCAGCAGCCGCAGCAAGTTTTCTTTCATCGTCCAATCGCGATACTTCGCCACCCAGAACTCGCGCCGGCGGATGAACTGCGCCACGTGGATCGCCTCGAACCAGAACTCGTTGATCGCGGCTTCGACTTCCCGCCGGCTTGGGGGCGCAGGCATGGGAAACTGGCGCGGGGAGGGCGGCAGATCGGCAAGCAGCCCGTCCTTGTCCAGCGCTACAAGGTAGCCGCGCAGGTATTCGTCTGAAAGCTCGCCCGACTCGCGCATGGCGAGAATCTCATCCGGATTGACAAACTGAAAATCGACCTTGCGGCCGCTGGCAAACCAGACCAGTCGATATGGCGCGTCTACGTGGAGCGGAAAGCGTATCCAGACCTCGCCGTGCGCGTCCAGCCAGCTGTCGTCTCGGGTCAGCCGCAGGATGTCGCGCGTGATGATTTGCGCGTCAAGATCGGAGAATTCGTCAACGCTGCCGTCCCCGCGCGCCAGCGAGCCGGTGATGACGACGGCGCGGATGGCTTCCTCATCACGCGCCCAGTGGATGATTCTGTCGATATAGGGATGCCGCATTTGCATTTGTCCCCGCCACTCTCAGTGATTCCAAGTATTCACATTGGCCATTCCCGGCGAGAGTCCAAGTTTCGGCGGCGGGCAGGCTGTGCTAAAATGTGCCCATTGTTTCCCGACCAGAATATGGAGTCCCTCCATTTGCAGTCACTAGACTTGGCGCATCATATCGTAGACCTCGTGGAAGATCGAAAGGCCGAGGACATCCTGCTGCTTGACCTCCGGCCCGACAATATCATCGCCGACTTCTTCATAATATGCAGCGGCGACAACGAACGCCATCTGCGCGCCTTGACCGAGATCGTCCGGCTCGAGACCAAAGAGCGCTTTCAAAAGCTGCCCTTCACCAACGAGGGCACGGCCGAAAACGGCTGGGTCGTGATGGATTATGGCGATGTCGTGGTGCATTTCTTTAGCCCCGACCGGCGCGACTACTACCGGCTGGAAGAACTGTGGGACGCCGCGTCCCGCGTGATGCTGCGCATTCAGTGAGCCTAGGGAGGCGAGCGCAATGGAGCCGATCTTTGCCGAAGCGATCTGTCGTCTCGAATGGCTGCACGCCGAATACCTGGGGTACATGGCTGGCTTGACGACCGAAGAACTGGACTGGTCGCCGGGGCCGGCGATGAATTCGCTCTGCGTCCTGGCCATACATGTAACGGCAGCCGAACGCTTCTGGTTTGGCGCAGTAGTCGACGACATTATCACGCGCGACCGCAGGGCCGAGTTCGAGGCCTCGGGCTACACATATGACCAACTCGCCGACCGCTTCGCCGCCAATGTCGCCTTCTGCAGGGCAAACTTCCCGGGTCAATCCGCCAGCCGCCTGGGCGAAGTCGTCGATGTGAGCCGCTACCGTCACTGGCCGCCGCAGCAATTCTCGCGCGGCTGGTCGCTGTTGCGCGGGCTGGATCATACCGCCGAGCACCTGGGCCACGCCGGCATGACGCGGCAACTGCTCGACCGGCGCTAGTCAGGCGCTCTCGGCGAACTTCTTGAAGTCTTCCATCGTCTTGCGCGTCTGTTTCTTGAACATGCTGCCGGGCATGAACAGCGACATGATGCGCATAAATCCGTGAAATTCAAAATCCGAATCCAGCACCCAGCGGGTCTTTTCGCCCTCGTCGTGGAAGTAATTTCGCACGATATTATGCACGCCCCTGGCATCGTACGTGCCGGAGAATTCATCGGGCAAATTGCGGGTGATGATCGTCTCAATCATTTCGGTGCGCCGACTACCCATCTGATAGAGCAGCTTGGTTTTGGCGCCCGCCTGGCCCGGTTCGCCGCTGATTGGTTCGTAGCTCAGCAAACCCTCTTGCCACTTCTTGAGATTCTCGAAACTGTCAAAAAGCTCAACTACCCGCGCGCGCGGCAAATCAATGATCACTTCTGTTTCATAACGCATCATGCTGTCCTTTGCTGCCCTACGTTGTGGCAAGCGCCAGCCATTATATGGCAAACGACTTCATTTGACGCCAGGCATTTCCGCAGCGCAGTTTGCATGGCGCCTGCGCCCGGGCGGATTCAAGCTGGACTAAACTCGATGACGGTGGTCTCGGCGCGTCGCAAGCGGCTGATGAGCCGGTATGCGAGGTACTTCCAGCCGTATTTGGCGCGCAGGCGCCGCAATTGCGCCTTCAGGTCAGCTGGCGAATCCAGGATGCGCGCCCGCGCCGCCACCCACTCGCCTTCAAGCGCGCCGCCGGCGTCGCATTTCGCCAACCGGACATCGGCATTGGCGCGAATGCGTCGAATTTTGCCGGTGTCAGTGAGCGTCCAGCAGTAGAGCTTGCCTCCGCCGGCCGTTATCCACACCTGTGTTCGAACGGCCGCGCCGCTCATGCGATAGGTTTCGAGCGAGACGTAGCTCGCCGTCGCCAGCGCCTGGAAGCCGTCAGTCATAGCGCAGCCTGCGGCGTCAGCGTTATGCGCCGCGCTCGCGCAGCCGGTCCAGGGTCGACCGCAGCGCGATGACCAATCCGAATATCGCGCTCAAGGTCAGCACAATGCAGGCGCCAGATGGGATGTCAAAATAATAGGAGGCGTAAAAGCCGGCAACGCCGCTGACGGTGCCGATCAAGCAGGCGATGACGATCATATGATGCAGCCGCTTGACCAGGAGGCGGGCGGTCGCTGCCGGCGTGGTCAGAAGCGCCAGCATCAAGGCGATGCCCACCGCCTGCAAGCTGGCGACTATCGTGACGGCAATCAGCGCGAGCAGCAGTATCTTCAGAAGTTGCACCGGCAATTTCATGCTGTGCGCCAGGCTCAGGTCGAAGCTGACCAGCAGGAATTCCTTGTAAAGCAACAGAATGGCCAACAACACGACCGCTGCCAATGCCGCCATGGCCAACAGATCGTCCTGGCTGACGCCATTGATGCTGCCGAACAAAATATGCGTCAGATCAACCGCATAGCTCGACTGCGTGCTGATGATGGCGATGCCGAGCGCGAACATGGTCACGAAGACGATGGCGATGGCGCTGTCTTCCTTGAGCTCCCGGTTGCGCGACAGCCAGGCGATGACTAAGGCCGACGCGATCCCCGCGCCCAAGCCGCCGAGGAATAGATTGCCCGCGACATTGCCGCCGCTCGCCGTATACGACAGGGCGACGCCGGGCAAGATGGCATGCGCCAGCGCATCGCCCAGAAAGGACATGCCTCTCACCACGACGAAGCAGCCTACTACCGCGCTGATCCCGCCAACGATCACCAGCGCCAAGAGACCGCGCTGGATAAAGACGTAGCTAAGCGGCTCAGTGAGTAAACTGACGATATCCATTTTCAGGGACTCACGCGTCGCGCTGCTGGAATAAGAGCAAGTCATCGTCATGCGGAAAGATCGGCAGCGCGGGACCAAAGGCGTCGCGCAGGCTCTGCTGCGTCAGCGCTTCCGCCGGCGGCCCATACGCCAACAGCGCGCCGTTCAAAATCATCACCTTGTCAAAGTGCAGGGCGGCCGTCTCCAGGTGATGCGTCGAGAGCAAAATGGTGATGCCGTGCCGCGTCAAGATTTCCAGCGCCTCGACTATCTCGCCCTCGGCATGTTGGTCGACGCCGCTGAAGGGTTCATCCAGCAAGAGCACGCGCGCGTCTTGCGCCAGCGCCCGGGCGATGAAGACGCGCCGGCGTTGCCCGCCGCTCAACTCGCTGATTTGGCGTGACGCCAGGTCCGCCAGGCTCAGATGATCCAGGATATCGTTGACGATCGCGCGGTCGCTTTTGCTTGGCCAGCGCAACCAACCGATATGTCGGTTGCGTCCCATCATCACCACATCATATACCGATACCGGGAAGGTCCAGTCGATTTCGCTCTGCTGCGGCACATAGCCGACGTAGATGTGGCTGCTATAGCAATCCGCGCCGTAAATCGAAATATGCCCATGAGTAAATTGCAGCAAACCGACGATCGCTTTGAAGAGTGTGCTTTTGCCCGCGCCGTTCGGCCCGATGACCGCCACGCGCTCGCCGCCATTTATACTGAAGCAAATGTCCGTCAGCGCATAAGGATTGCCGGGGTAGCCGGTCGAAAGATGCTCCACCAGCAGGGCAGGCTGGCTGAGGTCAATGGGGTTTCGCTTGAATATTGACATTGCCAGCCTGCCTCAGTCCGGGCGCGCAGGCGTCATCAACCGCCGAGCGCTTCAACGATCGTGCGCAGATTGTAGCGCATGTAATCCAGATACGTACCGGCAGGATCGCCCTCGGTCAGCGTGCCGCTATAGATGATGGCCAAGGTCGCGCCCGTTTCCGCGGCGATGGTCTCCACAACTGATGTGTTGACTGTCGTCTCGCCGAAGATGGCCGACACACCCGCGTCCTTGACCTGGTCGACTATGGCGGCCACATCGCGGGCGCTGGGCTCAATCTGCGTGCCGCCGCCGGGAATCACGGTGCTGACGATGACAAAATCGTAGGCATGCGCCAGATAGCCGAGCGAGTCATGGCTGGTGACCAAGATGCGCTTGTCGACCGGCAACGTTTCCACCAAGGGCAGGATAAAGTCGTGCTCCAGCGCTTCCAGTTGCTCAATGTAGTCAGCGGCGGCAGCGGCGTAATCGTCGGCATGATCTGGATCCAGTTCGCTCAAGACATCGCGAGCCATCAGCGCCCAGTAAATCACGTTGTGCGGGTCCATCCAGACATGCGGGTCGCAGTCGCCCTCGCCGTGGGCGTGCTCGTGCGCGTCGGCATGATGGTCATGCCCCCCGCAGTCGATATCTTCCAGCCGACCCAAAGAGGCGGAGTCAGTATGCGCATGCTCGTCTTCTTCGTGCGCATGCTCGCCTTCCTCGTGCGCATGCTCATCGCCCTCGTGCGCATGTTCGTCATCCTCATGCGCATGTTCGTCGTCCTCGTGCGCATGATCGCCGCTCATTGCCGCCATCTCTTCGTCTGACATGGCAATCTCTATGCCATTAGTCTCAGCGATGTTCATACCGATTGGGCGCGCGAACGACGTATAGAGCGCATTAAGGAATTCTGCGGTCATCGAAGTTTGCCACACTGACGGGAACGACAGTGATTGCGCATCCGTCACCTCGTCATAGCTGGCTCCTACTCGCATATGGAAGTGGTAGGTGCCCTCTTCTTGGGTCCCTACCGGCTTATCCAGCAGCAGAAAACGCGTTTCTGCGCAAGCATCGTCAGCCGTTTCAAACAGCGCGTAACCGTCCGGGGACTGTCCCGCGTATCCGTAGCCGCAAGTCACCCCATCGAAGGTGACGCTGTCACCGTCCAACGTCATCATGGAGAAAGGCGTGTAGTTGATCGCCTCGATGAAATCGCTGATCAAATCCGCCGTCAACTCCGGCGTCGCCGCCAACATCGCGTCGAAGCTGCCTTGCAACTCGGCTGCGGGGAATGCCCAGGCGCTAATCCACTCACCCGACCAGGAACTTAGATCCGCGACTCCGCTGTCCATGCCATGGTGTTCCTCGACTAGCGATGCGAATTCAGCGTCGTGCTCGTCGCAATGGCTTTCCATATCGCCGTGCGCATGGTCATCGTCTTCGTCGTGCGCATGATCGTCGTCTTCTTCATGCGCATGATCGTCTTCTTCGTCGTGGGCGTGGTCGTCGTCTTCGCCGTGGGCGTGCTCATCGTCATCGTGCGCATGGTCGTCTTCTTCTTCATGCTCGTGGTCGTCGTCTTCATCGTGGGCGTGGTCGTCGTCTTCGTCGTGCGCGTGGTCGTCGTCATCATGCGCATGCTCATCTTCGTGGTCGTCGTCATCATGCCCATGCTCATCTTCATGCATGTGCCCGGAAGCGCCAATGGGGATGATCTGGACGCAAGCCGAGATTTCCACAATCGGCGTGTCTTCGGCGGCGCCCGCGATCACTGCGAGCAAGGCTTCTTCAATGCCACCGCCGTTGACGAAGATGAGATCGGCTTCCGCCAAGGCCGTCAACTCGCGCGGGCTCGGCTGAAATGTGTGCGGGTCCGCGCCGACGGGAATCAGCGTCGTCACGTCCACGCGGTCGCCCGCGATGTTCTGGACGACATCGGCAAGAATACTGTAGGACGCGACCACATTGAGCTTGTCTTCTTGTGTAATCGCGCTGAAATTGGGCAGCAGCACGGCCGCCAGCAGGCAAAACATCAGGGTGATTCTATGTCGCATTTTCCTCAATCCTCACTCTTATTGATACGAAGTCTCATTATAGTCAGCTTAATGACTCTCGCAAGGCTCATTTCCGGAGCCGACTGATTTACGTCTGAACTGGGGCAGCGCCCCGCCGCGACCGGCAATTCTTGTTGAGTGTGCCGGCTCAATGTTAGACTCTGGGCATGATAAGCGTTCCGGCGTCCCCTGACGATACTCAGCCGGTCAAGCGCAGCGCCCCGGCCGGGCCTGCGGCGCGGAAGCGCTGGCTCTTGCAGCGCGGCCGCTGGTGGCTGACCGCGCTTATTCTAACCACCACCTGCACGCTGATGGCGACCCTTGTCCTTTTCGTCCGCGCCATACCCGTCTATTCGCCGGACGACTCTGGGGACAGACTGACGGTCAGCATCCGCCACGCCGGCGCGCTCCAGCGCGTGTCGACCGCCGCCGAGACCGTCGGCGCGCTGCTGGCCGAGCAAGACATAGGCCTGCCGGCAAACAGCCAGCTGTCGCATCCCGCCGCTGAGCGATTGAGCGAGGGCATGGTCATTAACATTGCGCCCGCCCGCGAAGTCGAAATTGTTGAGGAGGGCCGCCGCCGAATCGTCGTGACCGCGCTGGAGAATCCGCTGGATATCTTGCGGCATGCGGACATCGCCCTCAGCGACGCCGACAGGATCTGGGTCAACGGCGCGCTCGCCGATTACGACGCCTTGCCGGGCTGGACAGTGCCCGCCCGCCATATCAGAATCCGCCGCGCTAATCGCGTAACGGTGATTGATGATGGCCAGACAGCAGCAATCCTGTCGAACGCCGACACTGTTGGCGCCGCGCTACTTGCCGCCGGCGTCAAACTCTATCATACGGACGAGGTTAGCCCGCCGCTTGATTCCGCGATTTCGGGCGCGCTTACGATCAGCATCAAGCGCGCTATCCCGATTGAGCTGGCGGTGGATGGCGTCGTCGTTGAAGCGCGAACGAACGCCGAGCGCGTTGCCGATGTGCTGGCGGAGCAAAACGCGCCGCTCTTCGGGCTGGATTACCTGCAGCCGGCCGGCGATACCGCCGTCAGCGAAGGCATGCGCATTGAAATTATGCGCGTCACCGAAGAAGTCGAAACCGTAAGCGAATTCATCCCGCATGAGGATCGCGTTCAGCCCGACGCCGAGCTGACCCTCGACCAGAGCGCGGTCGTACAAGCCGGGCGCGATGGCCTGCGCGAAATCCGCAGCCGTATACGCTACGAAAATGGCGTCGAGGTCAGCCGCGACTTACTCGAATCCACTGTGGTTGAGGCGCCGCAGAATCGCATCGTGGCGTACGGGACGAAGGTTGTGCCCCTCGGCACAGTCAACACGCCGGCTGGCCCGCGGCAATATTGGCGCCGGCTCTGCATGTACACCACCAGCTACAATCCGGTTTCGAACGGCGGCAATTTGAACACCTCAACCGGCGCGACTCTGTCCAAGGGTGTCATCGCGTCCAAGCCCAATATCATTCCCTACCATACGCGGGTCTTCGTGCCAAATTATGGCAACGGCGCTATCCTGGATACCGGCGGCGGACCCAGCGGCACGGATTATTGGGTCGACCTTGGCTATGGCGAGAACGAGGGCTTCAAGCCCTGGCGCGCCTACACCTGGGTCTACCATCTGATGCCGCCGCCCGAGCGTATCACCTATCGCTTGCCGGGCTGGACGCCCAATAGCCGCTGGCCGGGCAACTGCGGCTAGCTCATTGGGACTGGCTTTCCGCCGCCAACTCCGCCAAAGCTTGCGCCTGCGTCTTGACCGGGACATACGGCTCTTGCCACCACTCGGGGAAGGCTGCGCGCGGCTCGCCCAGATAATCGTCCAAGGTGCGGCGGATCAGCGGCGCTACTACTTCCGAGCCTTCGCGCGAATGCGTCATGACGCCGGCAAAGGCGATCTGCGGCTCTTCGCGCGGCCAATACGCCACGAACCAGGCATGCGGATTGGCGGCCGTCTCCGCCGTGCCGGTTTTGCCGCAGAGCGTATAATCGGCGTCCTCGAAGACGAAAGAGGCCGTGCCCAGGTCTCTCACGGTGGTGACCTGGCACATGCCATTCTGCACGATCACTACTGCCTCCGCATCCAGTTCAAGCTCGCTGACCACCGTCGGCTCGTTTTCCAGTTGATAGCCAGGCTCGCCTTCGGCACCGACATGGCTGACGACGTAGGGCTGCCAGAGCGTGCCGCCGTTGGCGATGGCGGCAGTCACCTGCGCCATCTGCAAGACGGTAACGGTCACGTTGCCCTGCCCAATGGCGTTGTTGATGGCGGCGGCGATTTCGCCCGGGGGCGCGACATTGCCTGCCGCTTCAATGCCCAGCCCGCGGATGCCCGTCTGCGCGCCCAAGCCCAGCCGCCGCGCGTAGCCAATCTGCATGTCGGGCGAGGCTTGATACATCAGCGCGCCCATTTCGTAGAAGAACGGGTTGCACGAGGCCGCCAGCGCTTGCGCCATGGTTACCATGCCGGCCGGCTCTCGACGCGGCGTTTCCAAAAGCCGCCAATCCGTGCGCGTCGCCTGCGAATCGCCATAGCGGCTGCCGTCCCAAAAGTGGCCGCAATCGAATTGCGTCGCGCGGTCCCAGATGCCCTCGCTGCCGGCGGCCAGCGCCGTCACAATCTTGTAGACCGAACCGGGCGTATACTGCTCCGCCAGCGCCTTGTTGGCAAAGGGATTGCGCACATCGCCGTTCAGTCGCGTTACTGCCTCCCGCACGTTGTATTCGGTGGCCGGGTTGAAGGTATGCGGATCAAAACTGGGATAGCTCGCCATCGCCAGCAGCGCGCCGCTATTCACGTCCAGCGCGACCAGAGCGCCGCCGCCGGTGAGTACGCCCCAGTTGGGCGTGGCGTAGGACACAGCGTCGGCCAGGGCCTGCGCCATGATGCCCTGTAATTCGCGGTCGATGGTCAAGGTGACCGAGCGCGGCGCTTCGCCCAGGGCGCCGGCTAATTCGCGGATGACCGTGCTGCCGCCTTCAACGATGCGCAAGTAGCGTTGCGGCCGGCCCGCCAGGACTTGCTCGTAGCTCAATTCGATGCCCGCGCGCCCAACCAGATCGCCGCCGGAATATCCCAGCGCTTCCCAGCGCTCAAGCTCATCGGCCGGAACCGCGCCCAGGTAGCCCACGACATGCGTGGCGATACCGTGGCCATAATAGCTGCGCGAGCGGTATACCCGCGCTTTGTTGAAGATGCCGTCACTGGGGAAGATGGCGCAGTCCGTCGCCAGCTGCTGTTGATGCCGCTCGTACTGATCGTTGTCAATCTCGGCGACATGGAAATAGGTCTCGTCAAGATACTGCACGAAGAGACGCCGTAGCGTCAGGATAGACTCGCGCGTGACCAGGGCGAGCGTATCCAGGCAATGGTCGATGTTCGGCATATCAGCCTGGATGGCCCATAGGCTGTATACGGGCGCGTCTTCTTCGGCCAGTGGCGAGCCGTCGGCGGCGTTGATGTCGGCGCGGGCGGGGAAATCCGCGCGTTCAGTAAGGCGCGCCCGGCTCGACATGCCTCTGATGATATCCGTGGGCGACCAGGCGATCTTCCAGCCGCTTTCATTGACCATACGCATGACGCGCCGCTCGTCCGCGACATTGCCGAAGGTCGGCGATTTAATGACGGCGTCATAATCAACGATGGCGGTTGTGCCCTGGTAGGCCACGCCGAGCAAGCTGTGTTCGACGCCGCTAAATCGAACGACGCTGTGCGCCACCGTGTATTTGTCGATGAAGTTGCGTTGGGGATAAAGTTCGCGGCTGCGCTCGGCGATCAACCTATACATCGCCTCGAAGTCTTCGCGATTCCAGGCCGCGATGAATGCGCCCAGCACTTCGGCCGGGTCATCGCTGGTGCTGCGCGAAACCGGGACCGGCGTGTCGGCTACAGGCGCCGGCCCTTCGCGCAGCAGCGCCGACTCGCAAGCCCCGAGGCTCAGCAAGCTCAGCAGAATGAGGATATTACAAACGGCTCTCATGCTCCGGCGCCGGGATTATCAGCGAGCGCCTCCACCGCGCGCCCGCCGGAAGGGCAGAGATTGACTGGATTCATTATGCCCCTGCCTACCGCGAAAGGCAATCAGAAGCGAAATGTACACAGCGTAGCGATCCTGTATGGACATGAAGATCAGAGCGCTGAGTGAGGGTAATTTGGCTACCCTTTCTCGCCCGGCTAGCCAACGGCTGCCATGCCAATCTGCGCGCGCTCTTCCGCGATGCGCGCGCAGCCGTTTCTCCTCAGCCGGACGCAATCTCCAGCACATCCTGAGCCTGGAATTCCGGGCTGAACTCGCGCGCCTTTCACATCAAGGTCTCCCCTCAAGCTGAAACACCAGTATACTCTCTTTACCCGGTGTCCAGTTTATCGGCGCCACTTCAGGTTAGGCCATGTCGGGCGTGACTCTCTAAACCGGTCGTTTCCACAGCCGAGACATGGCGAAGGGGTAACTCGCTGGGTAGATCCGAAGTTTGGCGAAGTTCGCAGCACCGGGTTGCAAAGGCAACTGCTGTTGGAGGCTAAGAGCGTGACAGATCGTCAAGCAAAGTTTGAACAAATCGCGGCGCAAGTGGCAACCTGGCGCGCTGAGTTGAATGTGCCTGGCGTGACCTACGGCGTCCATATAGGCGGCGAGGTTTACAGCGGCGGCTGCGGCGTGACCAGCGTGGAGAATCCGCTGCCGGTCACCGACGAGACCATCTTCCAGATCGGCTCCATCACCAAGACTGTGACCGCGACTCTGATTATGCGCCTGGCCGAGCAGGGGGCGCTGGCGCTGGACGCGCGGGTGCGGGAATACCTGCCGGGTTTCCGCGTCAGCGACGAGTCCGTGGCCGAGCGCGTGACGCTGCGGCATTTGCTGACGCACCGCGCCGGCTGGACCGGCGATGTCTTCACCGATACTGGCAACAATGATGACGCCCTGGCCCAGTATGTGGCGCGGATGGAAGACTTCGAGCAGTTGGCGCCGCTGAGCGCCTACTTTTCCTACAACAATGCCGCCTTCGCCGTTGCCGGCCGCGTCATCGAAGCGCTGACCGGAATGAGCTACGAGGACGCCGTCCGCGAGCTGATATTCGAGCCCCTGGGCCTGGAGCGCAGCTACTTCTTTCCCCATGAAGTGATGCTGCGCCGCTTTGCTGTCGGGCATCAGTTGAACCGGGGCGAACCCAAGGTCTTGAGCCCCTGGGCGATCCCGCGCGGCCTGAACGCGGGCGGCGGCATCGCCTGCCACATTCAGGATCTGCTGCGTTACGGGGCTTATCATCTGGGCGATGGTTCGCCGCTGATGAACGCGGACAATTTTGCCGAAATGCATCGGCCGCAAGGGCTCGCGCCGCCCGCCATCGGCCACTGCGGCCTGGCCTGGATGATCAGCGATTATGACGGCAAGGCGGCGCACTGGCATACCGGCGGCACGAACGGACAAGACACCTTGCTGGTCGTGATGCCGCAGTTGGGGCTGGCGCTGGGCAGCATAGCCAACGGCGACAAAGGGCTCGACCTGAACAATCGCTTTCGCAAGGCCGTCTTGAAAACCTTCGCTGACATTGACCTGCAGCAGCAGCAAGCCATCGCGTCAAGAGCGGCGGAGCTGGCGGAGTATGTCGGGAAGTACCAAGGGACAATGCGCGCCATCGAGCTGAAGCTTCAGGAAGGACGGCTCTTCGCTGACATCCGCTTTCGCGGCGGATTACCCAGCGACCGCGAGTTGCCGCCCACGCCGCTGGCGGAGCTGGCCCGCTGCGGCCCGGACGAATTGCTGGTGCTGGACGGGTTCTTCAAGGGGACGCGCGCCGATGTCGTGCGCAACGCGGCGGGCGCGATACGATATCTGCGTTTTGGTTCGCGTTTGAACCGCAAGCTGGATTAGCCGAGCATCTCGCCCAGCAGCCGCCAGCACAGCCAGAGCGCGCGCGGCGTATGGAAGAAGCCCTTCCACATGCCGCCTTTCAGCGGGGTGGACAGGCTGCCGTCGCGGCGCAGGTAGCCGAACCAGCCGCCGTATTCCGGGTCGGGGAAATGGGCGAATGTCCAGTCGTGCATCCGCTCAAACCAGGCTGCGTATTTTTGGTCGCCGCTGACATGAAGGGCAAGCAACAGCGCGTAGAGGGCCTCGGCGTGCGGCCACCAGAGCTTCATATCCCATTCCAGGCGCGTCGGCGGTTTGCCCTCGGCATCGACGAAGTAAAGCAAGCCGCCGTGCTCCGCGTCCCAGCCGCGCGCCAGCGAGAAGTCAATCATCTTCAGCGCCGGCGGGATCAGGGGGTCGTCGCCGCGCGCGCTCGCCTCGTGCAGGACGAAAGCGGCCGATTCCATCGCGTGCCCCGGCGTGATGCGGCGTCCGTCATCCGTATCCAGGCGCGTTCCGTCGGCGCCACGCGCTTCAAAGACCGCTTCCGCGTCCTCGTCCAGGAAGTGATTGAGGATCTGGTCCAGCGCGTCATCGACGACTTCGGTGTAGAGCGGGTCGGCTGGGGCGGCCAGGCGCAGCTCCTGCGTGGTCGCCAGCAAGATCATGGAGACATTGTGGGACTTTGCGCGGCGCGTCTGCGGGAAGACTTTGGGCGCGAGCCGGCCCGGATCCCGCAGATGATCGACGACCAGCCGGTAAGTGTTGATGGCGCTCCGCAAGGCGGCCTCGTCGCCCGTAGCGCGGGCGTACTCCGCCAGGCCGATAACGCCGAAGGTCTCGGTGAATAGATAGCGCCGCTTGCGCAGCGGGCGTCCGTCGGCGGTGACGGCGAAGAACATGCGGCCGTCGCTGTCGAAGCCGCAGCGCATGATGAAGTCGTGGATATGGCGGGCTGCTGCCAGCCATTCCTTGCGCGGCTCGACTTCGTTGTAGAGCTTGGCGAACATCCAGAGCGCGCGGCCCTGCAGCCACATGGCCTTGTCGGTGTCGAAGACCGTCCCGTCGCGATCCAGCGAATTGAACTGCCCGCCATTGACGCGATCCAGCGAGTGATCCAGCCAGAAGGGGGTGACGCTATCGAATAGCTCGCGGCGATAGATTTCGCGCAATTCGTGCAGACGGGCGCGCTTCATCCCTTGATGCCGGAGACCATCATGCCCTCGATGAAATAGCGCTGGAAGAAGACGAAGAGCAGAATAACCGGGATGGTCGCCATCGTGGAAACGGCCATGGCCACCGCCCACAAGGGCTCACGGTCGAGTGACTGCGAGAAGTAAGTGAGCCCGACCGGCAGCGTGACCAGGTCCCGATTCTGCGCAATCACAAGCGGCCACAGGAAATTGTTCCAGCTGAAGAGAAAAGTGATGATCGCCAGGCTGGCGGCGGCGGGTTTCAGCATAGGCAGGGCGATGCGCCAGAAAATGGAAAATTCGCTGGCGCCGTCTATGCGGGCCGCGTCCAGCAATTCGTCGGGGATGTTGTAAGCAAATTGGCGCATCATGAAAACACCGAAGGCGCTGATGAGGCCGGGCATGATGATCCCCTCGTAGCTGTTGTGCCACCCCAATTGATTCACGAGAACGAACATGGGAATCACCAGGATCTGGAAAGGCACCGTCATGATGCTCAAGATGAACAGGAATAGAATGTTCCGCCCGGGAAAGCGATACTTGGCGAAGCCGTAACCGGCCAGCGCGCCGAAGAAAACTGTCGCTATTGTCTGAACAGCCGCGATTAACAGACTGTTGACGTACCAGCGCTCGATCCGCGTCTCCTCGAAGGCAAACTCATACTGACGAAAGCCCTGAAACTCGTGTGGTATCCAGTGCATGGGAATGGCGAATATCTCGCCCTCGGCTTTGAAGCTGGAACTGAACATCAGGTACACGGGGAAGAAGAAGAGCAGCGAGATCAGTAGGGCGACCGAGACGAGGATCAGGTTTCGGATGCGCCGGCGCAGGCGCGCCTCAAATGCCCAGTCGCTTTCGTATGCCTTAATAGACGCCATGGTGTCGCCCCGGGCAGGTGGCAGTACCAGCCAAATCAACTGAGAGAGAAATCATCGCTGCGTCCCAGGCGCAATTGGAACAGGGTGAAAATTAGAATGAAAGCGAAAAGCACGACGGATATGGCGGCGGCGTCGCCCATGCGGAAGAATTGGAAACCATATTTCCAGATGACGATGCCCAGGGTCGTGTTGACATCAAGGGGTCCCCCTTGAGACGGAGACATCACGAACTGGATGGAAAAGCCCTGAAAGGCGCGGATCGTGGATATGGCGGCCACGAAGACGGCGGTGGGCTTCAGCAAGGGAAGCTCGACGCGCAGGAAGGACTGCAAGGCGTTGGCGCCGTCCACCCGCGCCGCGTCGCGTAATTCCGGCGGGATGGCCGTCAAGCCGGAGAGCCAGATTATCATGTAGAAGGGCGCGATGTGCCAGTCATGCACGACGACCGACATGATTGGCGACAGCTGCAGATCGAATAGCCATTTGATCGGCATCTGTCCTACTATGGGACCGATCACTGAGGACAAGATCCCGGATGGATGCAGCAGCAGCTTCCATATCACCGAAACGACCACGACCGAGGGCAGCAGGGGCGTGAAGAAGAGCACCTTCATCAGTTCGCGCCCGGGGAAACGCTGGAAAAAGAGTACTGCCATAGCCAGCGAGATGAACCAGACGGGCACAGTGCTGCCCAGAACAAAGCCAATTGTCACGTTCAGCGACTTGAGAAAGAGGCGGTCGTTGAGCAGGTCCTGATAATTCTGCAAACCGACCCAGACCGGCGGTTTCAGCAGCGTAAAATCTGTCAGGCTGAGGCCGAAGCCGATGATTATGGGATAGAAAAAGAAAATCAGGAAGAAGATAACAGCCGGGGCGACAAAAAGAAGTCCGTTATATTGGCGCCGCTGCACCAGCCCCATCGTCCGCCAAGCGGTGAAAAGCCGTTTATTGCGCATGTTCTTCGTCAAGACGGTTTACGATACGACCCCGCCCCGGCGGTCTTATGCCAGGGCAGGGAATCATGATTCGATGGAAGCGGGCGACTTAGAATTCGGTCTTAACCCGCTGCAGGATGGCGTTGACTTCCTCGTCGGTCTCCGCCAGAACGGTATCGATGTCTTCGCCAGCGATGACGACGCGATCGCGCATGCGCATGATGGCGTCAATCACTTCGTTGAAGCCGGCGAAACGCGGGTGGAAGTAGCTGGACGCGATCTCGTCCAGGAAGACCGGCATGATCTCATTGTTCATGAAATCTTCGCTCTCCAGGTAGGCGGCTTTCGGCTGGAACAAGCCCGCTTCGTTGAGGTAGCGATCGGGCCGGCTGGACAGCCAGGCGATCAGCTTCCAGGCGGCTGCCTGCTCGGCCTCGGAAGCGTTGGCGTTGACCATCCAGTAGAAGCCATAGTTGGCGAAGCCGTTGGGGTTAACCGCGTCTGCAAAGCGCAGCTGCGGATAGATGGCGTAGTTGGGCGCGAAGCTGTCTTCAGCTTCCAGGCCTGGCACCGCCCAATTGCCCATCGTGCATTCAGTCGCCATCCGCTCCTCGCCGCGGAAACCAGTACGAGAGACGACGTATTCGGGACCGCCCAGGTTCCATTCGTTCGCCCAGTTGTTCCAGTATTCAAGCACGCGCTTCACCTCGGGCGTGTTGATGTCCGCGACGTAGTTGACCTCGTCGATCATTTCGCCGCCGAGCTGCTGCACCATCGGGACGAAGTGCAGCATCATGTAGATAGACGCCGACCAATTGAAGTCGAAACCGCGCCGGGTGATGACGCCGTTTTCATCGCGGATGGTCAACTTCTCGGCGACCTCGACCATGCCTTCATAGGTGTAGGGCCAGTCCTCGGCCGGGTCCAGGCCCGCGTCAGCCCAGGAGTCCAGGTTGACATAGCAGGCGTAGGCGCTCATTTCCGTGGGAATGCCGTAGAGCGTGCCATCGTAGGTGGCGCCGGCGAGCATGCCCTCGGCCATGTCGCCGCTGCCGTATAGGGCCTTTATATCATCAACGGACTCCAAGCCCCAGCCAGCCGGGTCAACCGGATCAAGGATGCCCTGCAGGAAGAACTGGGCGCTGAAAGGCGTGAATTGGTTGAAGGCGGTGGGTCCAGCGCCGGATGCGAGCGCGGTATTCAGCACGGCATAGTAGTCCGACGGCACGGGCTCGTACTCAACCGTGATATGCGGATTGGCCTCCATGAAGGCGGCGATCATTTCTTGATCGAGTTCGACGCGCGGCAGGTGATTGTGACCCCAAGCGGTGATCGTCACCGGTTCGTCCTGCGCCAGCGCGAATGGAACGAGCAGGAACACAATCAACAAAACAAGCAGCACTTTAACTTTCATGGTAAGTCCTTTCGTAAACTCTAGTCGACTGATAGCCATGCATTTATCGCCTCTACTATAACGTGGCCAATGTGAACATGCAAACGATGTGCTATATTCTTATCGAGGTGAAGAGCCTATGCCCAAGCCACGAATGATCATTGATACAGACCTGCATCCCGTGCCCATCCACGAGCAAGTGGCTGAGTACCTTGACGAGCCCTGGCGCAGCCGCTATCTGCGCGGCGATCACGGCGCCGGGCATCCCAATCTTTACAATCCCAACGGCGTGATGAAGTCGGACGCGGTGACCGAGGACGGCCGGCGCATCGAAAGATCGCCGGAGACGATGGCGAGTCACTTCCTGGATGTCTACGATATCGACTTCGCCGTCCTGAACCCGATGGAGTCGATGGAGCACTGCGTCTCGCCCGACGCGCATTATTCAGCGGCGGCGCTCACGGCGGTGAACACGCATTTCGTCGAGGACTGGCTGCCGGTCGATGAGCGCTACCTGGCTTCGGTCATGGTCGCCTTCAGCAACATTGAGCTGGCTGTGCAAGAGATACATCGCCTGGGCGCGCATCCGCGGATCTGCCAGGTGCTGCTGGTCAGCGGCTCGCCCTTTCCGCTGGGGCACAGCTATTTCCACCCCATCTATGAAGCGGCGGTCGAATACGATTTGCCAGTGGCGATTCACCCCGGGCTGGAGGGGGTTGGCATCGCCGGCTCCGGCGGGACGGCCGGCTTCGTCGCCAACTATCTCGAATGGCACACGCTGCTGGCGACATCGTATATGACGCAGTTGGTCAGTCTGGTGGTGGAGGGCGTCTTCCAGAAGTTCCCCACGCTGCAATATATTTTCGTGGAAGGCGGCGTGGCTTGGCTGCCGGCGATCATGTGGCGGCTGGACAAGAACTGGAAGGCGCTGCGCTCGACCACGCCCTGGCTGACGCGCCCGCCCAGCGAGATCATCCAGGATCACATCAAGCTGACCACGCAGCCCATCGAAGAGCCGGACGACATCAACCATTTTCGCCAGGTGCTGGCGATGTTTGACGCCGAGAAGATGCTAATGTTCTCCAGCGA
>VXLV01000146.1 GCA_009841405.1 Chloroflexota bacterium
TGGTTTTGTGTGTTGTGTTTCTTTTTATTAGTGCCCCCTCTCACGGGCTTTTTTTTTTTTTTTTGGGGGGG
Organism: Chloroflexota bacterium; assembly: GCA_009841405.1. GTDB lineage: Bacteria > Chloroflexota > Anaerolineae > Aggregatilineales > Phototrophicaceae > UBA6055. The sequence goes on from VXLV01000146.1 coordinate 72, forward strand.
GGGGGCGCCGCCCCCCCCCCCGCCGGTCGCCGCGACTCAAGACCCGTCGACTCTGGTAGGGGCGACCCGGTGGGTCGCCCGCAATGGAAAGGCGCAGCCGGACTCGCCGCCGATGTGCGCTACTACGGCGAGTGGATGCGCGAGCGCGCCTACGAGCGCATCGGGCATCTCTATCCCAAGCACAAGGGCGAAACGGTGATCGCCTGGCTCTGGGCGCGGACGGTGACCAGTCCCAACCCGGCCGTGAATGCGCCCGTGCCGCTGGTGCGGTCCTTCGTGCTGAGCAAGAAGAAAGGCCGCGAATGCTGGGCGAAGCCGAAAGTCGAAGGGACGACTGTGCGTTTTGAGGTGACGCCGGGCAAGCCGCCAGCGGGCGAAGACGGCACAGTCAAACGCACTGGCGCGCGCTGCATCATCTCCGGCGAGCCGATGGGATTCGACTACGTTCGCGCGGAAGGCAAAGCCGGCCGAATGGGCGCGCAGTTGATGGCGATTGTTACAGAAGGCAAGCGCGGACGCAGCTATTACAGCCCGGACGCCGAACACGCCCGAATCGCCGAAAGCGCGGAACCGAAATGGAAGCCCGTCGGCGATGTGCCCGAACAGGCGCTGGGTTTCCGTGTGCAACTCTACGGCATGGATGAATACCACAAGCTCTTCACCCCGCGCCAGTTGACCGCGCTGACGACATTCAGCGACCTGGTGCACGAAGCGCGTGAGCTGGTGACGCGGGATGCGCTGGCCTCTACCCCCCTCGGTCCCCCCAACGAGTTAGGGGGAGGCTTAAACGTGGAGGACGACCGGCCCCTGCGCGAGGGCGGGCAGGGCGCGCGCGCTTACGGCGAGGCACTACAGGCATATCTTGGGATGGCGCTTAGTAGGGTAGTTATGGGGTGCAACTCCTTGTCACGCTGGAATAGCTTTGGTCAAAAGGTTCAGCACTGCTTTGGTCGTCAAGCTCTCCCGATGATTTGGGACTTCGCGGACCCCAATCCTTTTACGGAATCAACCGGTAGCTGGTCTTCCGGGTTCAAATACGTAGCCGATCCTCTGGAGCGTGGGGGTATCTCACCGCAGGCGCGCGCGACAGTTTTTCAGGAAGACGCGACGGCGTTACGTATCGCCGATAAGCTCCTTCTCAGTACAGATCCTCCTTACTATGACAACATCGGCTATGCAGACCTAAGTGACATGTTTTATGTCTGGATGCGTAGGACGATACGCGAGGTATACCCGGACCTGTTCAGCACGATGCTTACGCCAAAGTCCTCTGAGCTTATTGCATCCGCACATCGGCATGAAAGTAAAGAATGTGCAACGACCTCTTTTGAAGATGGTATGCGCTGGACTTTGCAACAAGCCCGAGGACTTGTAGTTTTGGACTATCCCGCCACCGTCTATTACGCGTTCAAGCAGCAAGACATTGGGAGTAATGGATCAGGCGCAAGTTCAGGCTGGGAAACTATGTTGGCCAGCCTGATTTCGGGCGGGTTTAGTATTGTCGGCTCTTGGCCCATTCGTACAGAAATGCGTACGCGGCTTGTTGGACGTGGCACAAACGCCCTTGCATCATCCATCGTCCTCGTCTGCCGGCCGCGACCGGAAGACGCACCCGCCATCTCGCGCCGGCGCTTCCTCGACGCCCTGCGCGCTGAACTGCCCGGCGCCATCGCCGAGATGAAAACCGGCAGCATCGCCCCGGTCGATATGGCCCAAGCCACCATCGGGCCCGGCATGGCGATCTTCTCGCGTTACAGCCAGGTGCTGGAAGCGGACGGCGCGCCCTTGACCGTGCGTATGGCGCTCGGCCTCATCAACGCCGCGCTCGACGAAGTGCTGGAAGGCGCGGTCACCGAGCTTGACGCCGAGACGCGTTTCGCGGTCAGTTGGTTCGAGCAGTACGCCTTCGAGAAGGGCGACTTCGGCGGCGCGAATACGATTGCGCAGGGCAAGAATACGGCCGTCGACAGCGTCGAGCGGGCCGGTTTGGTCGAAGCGACCGGCGGCCAGGTGCGGCTGATCAACTGGCGCGAATACGACCCGGGCGCTTACGAGCCGGAGCAGGACAAACGCCCGACCGTCTGGGAAGGCGCGCATCATCTCATCGAGCGTTTGAATCATCATGGCGAGATGGGCGCGGCGGCGCTCTACAACCGGCTGCCGGGCGATATCGCCGAGTCCGCGCGCGACTTGGCGTACCGGCTCTACCATATCTGCGACCGCAAGGGCTGGGCGGAAGACGCGCTCGATTACAACGTGCTGGTCAGCAGTTGGTCGGAGATCACGCGGCTGGCGGCGAGCGGGCGCAACCGCGGCGATCAGGCGGACATGTTTGACGATTCGTAGGGGCTACCCACTGGGTCGCCCACGCGAAGCGAATTTGTAGGGGCTACCCACTGGGTCGCCCACGCGAAGCGAATTTGTAGGGGCTACCCACTGGGTCGCCCGCGCGAAGCGAATTTGTAGGGGCTACCCACTGGGTCGCCCACGCGAAG
>VXLV01000111.1 GCA_009841405.1 Chloroflexota bacterium
AAGATTGAATTCGAGGGGACGACCGGCTATATCAGCCGCTACTACCGCGAGGTTTTGCGCGGCGGCTGCGGCTGACACTTCTACTCTCCCCACCCCAAGCCCCGCCCGGAAAGTCCGCGGCGGGGTTTCTTTTTTGCGCAGACCCCGAAACCTACTACTAACCTACCCTAAACTGTCGATTGTTCGACTATGGGCCTGAATCGCTTGAGCCGGCGCCTATCGCGACTATACTGCGGTGACTAGCACAACTGTAGTCGGGAAGCTAAGATATGAATCTCAGGCGGCTATCAAAACTCACGCTCTTATCGCTCTTCATTTCACTGGCCGTCATCTGGTCGGGCGGTTTATCCGCTCTCGCGCAGCACTTGCCCCTGAATGTGCGCGTGTCCGCAGTGCGCAAAAGGTCCATAACGATCAGCTGGGACCACGCCGAGCCGAATCCGTACTACGCGATCTCCTACAGGCGCGCCGATTCGCGTTCACCGGAATCCACCTTTGCCGGCAACACCACCGGCAACAGCTTTACGATATCCGGATTGGCGCGCGGCGCGACCTACAGAATTGAAGTTGATGGCGGCTTTTACGTCGGCAGCGTCACCGTGACCACCCGGCGGTCGATTCCTGATGATGATGACGAAGACAGCTATACGCCGCCGCCGGTCACTTGCCCGCACCTGCCGGACCGGGTCATCGTCACCGGGTACGTGGTGAATACGCAATGCCAGATGGTCGGGGAGGTAGTCATTTCCTCGCATCCGGAATTGCAAGCGCGCGGTTTCATTGACGCGGTGGATGTCTGGAGCTACGTTACTGTCGGGTTGGAAGTCTGCTTCTATGCCGACGGCTGGCTGGTATTCCTGAATGCTGCTTACTCGCCGCGCATGGCCACTGAGCTGCAGCGCACGCATCGCGATGGCATGACCTGCGGCGTCATTGAGCGCGCCGGTACCGTTGTACTGCTCGCGACCGGACCAGCAAGCGCGCCGGCGCCCCATGGCTCGGACGCGCCCGAATCGAAAACCGGGCTTGCGACTCTGCCTGACTTTGAAGCGATCCCGCTGCACGATTGCCGGATCAAATTGGTGGAGACGCTCTTCCTGCGAGACGCGCCGGCCGGGGAAATCATCGGCCTGGTTTGGCTGAACTCCGAAGTGCCTGCCTTCGAGATCAACGGCTACTGGTACAAGATTGAATTCGAGGGGACGACTGGCTATATCAGCCGCTACTACCGCGAGGTTTTGCGCGGCGGCTGCGGCTGAGCCCAGCGCATAACCCCGTCACACGACGCCCGGCCCGGTAGATTCCAGGCCGGGCGTTTTCATTTCGGCCGCTGAAACTGAGCGCGCGCCTACTGTCGCCGTACAGCTCGCCCCCTAGCGAGACCATCTGCATGAGTGGCGGCGTCCCGCGCATAGACTGTCGGCAGAAAGATTATGAGACATTCCACGCACGACTACGTCAGCACGTTCCGGCGTCGGAAGCACGATGGTTTCGGTCAAGTGTGATCAAGGGCTACTGGCGCAAGCTGGAATTTTAGGGGACGTCAGGAAACATAAGCCGCAACTGCCACGAGATCTTGCGCGGGTGGCTGCGGCTAAGCCCGGCGCTATGTCCCACTCAAGCGCGCCCTGCCCGAAATGTCCGAGGCGGGGCGTTAAGCGGCGCAATGGCGCAGGAAACCTACTGTAAGCCGACGATGGCCGCGCGCCTCGCCTGCTATTGAGATAATTTGCTTGACTGCTGTTCCAGTAGGTCTAGACTACAGGCAGAAGAAAACAGACAAAGAGGAGGCGCACTAATGCATCAGTGTCAACCTGCGCGATTTCGCCGCGCCGCACTCCTGATATCGCTGCTATTCGCGCTCTTGGCGCCGTTGCCCGCGGCGGCGCAAAGCATCTGGAACCTGCGCACAGAAAACGTCGGCAGAACGAGCGTCTCGATCAAGTGGGAAAACGGGCACGGGAGCGACAACTACCTGATCTACGTTGACCGAGACAGCGGCGAGCGAACGCATGTTGGAAACACCAGGAAGAATTCGTACAAGATCAAGGGGCTGCGTCCAAGCACAACGTACCTGATAACCTTGTATCATGACCATACCGCCCTGAAGCTCAACGTTCAGACAAGGAACAAGCGCGAACGACGGCAATTCAGGTACGTACCTCCACCAGTAACCTGCCCGTATCTGCCGGCCCGGGTTGTCATCACGGGGTACGTGGTGAACACGCAATGCCAGATGGTCGGCGATGTCGTCATTTCCATGTATCCGGACCTGCAGGCGCGCGGTTTCGTCGACGCAGTGGATGTCTGGAGCTACGTCAATGGCGGGCTGGAAGTATGCTTCTACAACGATGGCTGGCTGGTATTCCTGGATGCCGCGTACTCGCCGCGAGTGGCCACGGAGCTGGAGCACACGCATCGCGATGGCATGACCTGCGGTGTCTTTGACCGGGCCGGGACAGTCGTGCTGCTCGCGGCCGGACCGGCCAATGCGCCAACGCTCCAAGTGCCGGCGGCGCCAGACACTCAACCGGGCGCGGTTACACTGCCCGTCTTCGAATCC
>VXLV01000088.1 GCA_009841405.1 Chloroflexota bacterium
GCTCCCCTCCCTGACTCGTCGGGGAGGGGCCGGGGGTGGGGTAAGCTGCCCGCAACGTAAACAGGAGCGGTTAGGCGATGGCGGAACTGAGGGACGCGCTGGCGATTGGCGCTGAAGTTACGGGAACGGTGCGGCATCTGGGGCTATACGGCGCGCTGGTTGATATCGGCACGGGTCAAGACGCGCTGCTGCATATCTCGCAGTTGGGCGACAAGGAAGAGCGCAAGTTTGAGGAGGTCGTGCAGCCGGCGGGCGAGATCAGAGCCTATGTCTACCGGATGCGTAAGGACGGCCACGTTGCCCTGACGATGGACAAACCGCCGGCGGCGCCGTGGCAGACGATCCGGCGCGGCAATACCTATACCGGCGAAGTCATCCGGATCGAGGACTTCGGCGTATTCGTGGATTTCGGCGCGGAACGCCCGGGCATGGTGCATGTTTCGGAAATGGCGGACGGTTTCGTCAGGTCGCCCGGCGATGTCGTTTCGGTCGGCCAGATGGTTGAAGTGCGCGTCATCAAGAAGAATGGCCGCCCCAGGCAGATTGACTTGTCGATGAAGCCAGCCGTGGAAGAAGAGGCAATCGAAGCTGAGGACGACGAGGAAGAGGATGTCCCGACCGCGATGGCGCAAGCTTTCCAGCGGGCGATGCGCAATGACGAGCGGGAGGCTGCGCGCGAACGCCAGCCGGAAAACGCGCGCGTAAATCATCGCGAAAAACAAGAGGAAATCTTGCAGCGCACATTACGCGGCGCAGAGGCTTGAGACAAATTGGGCCAAGAAGCAGGTATGGGGAGCGCTGATGCGCTCCTTTTGCGTTTGCGGGCTTAACCGTCTGCCGCCAGCATCTCGCGATAAGTGCGGTAGGCGATGGTGAGAAACAGGATGGTGAAGTTCGCCTCATGGCTGAGGCACCAGGGGCAGAGCGCCTCGAGCAAGACGAACTGCACATAGACCAGCCACATGGAAAACAGCCACGCGAAGAGCCCGATGCCGAAGACGATCAGGCTGCCGTACTGTGCCAAGAAGGCGAGTTTCCTCTCTAGCAGCATGACCAGACCGATCAGCGCATAGACGCCGAAACCCAGCCAGGCGATGGGCACGCCGACCAGCTCCGAGTATTGGCTGTTGAGCACCACATTGCAGTTGAAGGGCCCGGCTTCGACACAGACGGCCGGGGCGGCGGCGAGCTTGAGATAGCTCAGGTATCCGGCGATGAACAAGCCGACCAGGACGAGCAGAAATTGCAGACCGCGCAGCGTTACTTTTTTGCTTCCGCCTGTCTCTGACTGCATCAATGCCTCCAAATTTATTCGAAATCGCGCAGCAAATGCACGTCAACTATGGCGCCGGCCGGCAGCATTGTCACGCCTTCCGGGATCACGGCCAGGCCATCGGCGAGCACCATTGACATCAGCGCGCCCGAGCTTTGAATGCCGGTCGAGCGGGCGACGAGCTGGCCGTCCGCGCGCTCCAGGGTTATGCGGTTGTAGCTGCGGCGGCCGTCGGACCGCATATCAGCGGCCAGGGTTGCCTTGACGACGCGCTGCTTGATTTCGCGGCCAGCGATCTTCGCCAGCGCCGGCCGGACGAGGACTTCAAAGGTCACCATCGTCGACACCGGGTTGCCGGGCAGGCCAAAAAATGGCAGGCCTTGTAGCGAGCCGAATGCCAGGGGTTTGCCGGGCCGCATGTTGATGCGCCAGAAGTCGATGTCGCCCAATTCGTCCATAACGACTTTGACCAGGTCGGCGGCGCCGACGGAAACGCCGGCCGTGCTGATGATCAAATCGGGATTGATCTCGAGGGCGCGGCGGTAGAGCGCGCGGATGGCAGGCAGGCTGTCGCGGGCGATGGGCAGGCGGATGGGAATGCCGCCGGCCCCGCGCACGAGCCCCGCCAGCGTATAGCTGTTGGTGTCGCGGATCTGGCCGGGCTCGAGGGCGGCGTGAACATCGACAAGCTCGTCGCCGCTGCTGAGGATGACGACTTTCGGCTGGCGGATGACCGCGACCTTGGCGCAGCCGATGCCGGCCAGCATGCCGATTTCAGCTGGCCCGATGACAGTTCCCGCGCGCATGACGCAATCGCCAGCGGCGATGTTTTCGCCCGCGCGCCGGATATTCTCGCCACAGCGCAGGCTGCGATATACCTGTACGTTGGCGGGGGCGGGGCTCCTTTCGCCCTTGCCCCAGTCGTCATCGGTGTCCTCAACCGGGACGACAGCGTTGGCGCCCGCGGGGATGGGCGCGCCGGTCATGATGCGCGCGGCGCCGCCCCGCTGGAGCGGCTCGATCGGCGCGGCGCCAGCCGGGATGTCCATGGCCACGGGTAACGTTGCTGGATTCTGCTGGTCGGCCGACGCGCAGTCTTCAAAGTAGAGGGCGTAGCCGTCCATGGCCGAGTTGTCGAAGGGCGGCAAGCTGATCGGGGAAATGATGTCCTCGGCGATGACGCGGTTGTACGCCTCGGCCAATGAGATCGTCTCCGCCGGCAGGGGCCGCACGGTTGCGAGGATATTCTTCAGCGCGGCGTCGACGCTGAGCAGACCACTCATGGTTCGTCTCCGGGAGTTTGGTTGCGCGCGCGCATTATAGCACGGATTGGCAGGCGACTGTCAGCGCTCTGTTCGACCAGTCGGGCAGGCGCGGTGGGCCGATAAGTCTTCTGGCCCCCACCCCAAACCCCTCCCGCAATCTCTATTGCGGGCATCCCATAAAAAGGGAAGGGCTCAAGACGCGCGGAGTCGCGAAACCCAGCACGATGTGTGACACTTCGCTATTGGACACGTCTTGACAAGACCGGCGACGTGAATTACAATTTCCCATGATGGAAAATCGCCAATAACTCACGAGTTGGAAGGGGCTCAGGGGCTGTGCCTTCTGTTAGTCTTTTTGCTATTCAAAGGTGATTGTGGTCGCATTTCATCAGTTCATCAAGCTTCAAGCAACTGAATTATAGCGCATAGGAGGTTACGCCTTGGAGGCGAAAGACTTTAGCGCACTACGCATTAGTTTGGCATCGCCGGAGCAGATTCGCTCCTGGTCTTACGGCGAGGTCACCAAGCCGGAGACGATCAATTATCGGCGTCTGCGTCCGGAAATGGACGGGCTGTTTTGCGAGAGAATCTTCGGGCCAACGCGGGACTGGCAATGTTACTGCGGCAAATACAAGAATATCCGCTATCGCGGGATAATTTGCGACAAGTGTGGCGTTGAGGTTACGCGGTCGTCCGTCCGGCGCGAGCGGATGGGGCATATCGAGCTGGCCGCGCCGGTGGCGCACGTCTGGTACACGCGGCGGGTGCCGAGTTATCTGGGCTTGCTGCTGGATGTCAGCCGGCGCAACCTGGACCGGGTGCTTTATTTCGCGCAATACGTGGTGACGACAGTCGATGAGGACGCGCGCAGCAAGGCGATCGCCCGCATCGAGAAAGAGTTGCAAGCCAAAGAAGCGGAACTCTCCGGCGTCATTGAAGACCAGATGACCGCCCTGCGCGACAATCGCGATCAGATCGCCGCGGACTTCGATAGCAAGGCCAAAGCCATTCGCGACCATTTCGACGCGGAATTGGCGCGCCTGAGCGACGAGGTTATGAGCGACGCGCAGTCGGCGCAGACGAGCGTCGAAAATTCGCTCGGCCAGATTGCCGCCGAGGACATCAAGCTGGATTCGGCTTCGGCGGTGGTTGTCGCCAAAGGCGAGGCGATCAGCAACGATCACATTTCCAAGATTCAGAACCTCGTCAACGAGCATCTAAGCGCGCTGCAAGGCGAGATTGAAGCCGTGGCGAAAGAAGAGATCGCCAAAATCAGCGGCGACATTGACTCGGCCAATCTCGATGTCGACAGCTCTATGGAAGAACAGTTGGGGGAGCTGGACGAAAAACTGAAGAGCCTGCGCGCGAGCGCTGACAAGCAGATTTTCGAATTGGACAAGCTGCAAAGCTTGGTCGCCTACTCCGAGACTGCCACAAAAACGCGCAATGAGCAGAAGAAGGACTCGCCTTTCATTTCGGAGAGCAAGTACCGGGAATTGAAGGGCAAGTTCGGCAATGTCTTCCAGGCGAGCATGGGCGCCGAGGCTTTCTACGAGATCCTCAGCATTATCAATATGACGCGAATGGCCGAGATGCTTTGGGACGAGGTGCGCCACGCCCGCTCCAAACAGGTTCGGCGCAAGGCGACCAAGCGCCTGCGCGTGGTGGAGAGCTTGCGCAGCAGCCGGGCGACGGTTATCGACAAAGACGAGACGAAACAAGAAAACGAGCCCGACGGCAATCGCCCTGAATGGATGATACTGACCGTCTTGCCCGTGATTCCGCCGGACCTGCGGCCGATGGTGCAGCTCGATGGCGGGCGCTTCGCTACCAGCGATCTCAACGACTTGTACCGGCGCGTGATCAACCGCAACAACCGTCTCAAGCACCTGCTGGATTTGGGCGCGCCTGATGTCATCGTGCGCAACGAGAAGCGCATGTTGCAGGAAGCGGTCGATAGCTTGATCGACAACAGCCAGCGCGGCAAGGCGTTGAGCCGGCGCGGCCGGCGCGAGCTGAAATCGCTGAGCGATATGCTCAAGGGCAAGAAGGGGCGCTTCCGCCGCAATTTGCTCGGCAAGCGCGTCGACTACTCGGGGCGTTCGGTGATCGTCATCGGGCCCAAATTAAAGCTGCATCAATGCGGCCTGCCCAAGACGATGGCGCTGGAACTCTATCGTCCCTTCGTCATCAGCCGGCTGGTCGCGTACAACTACGCCAGCAACGTCAAGGGCGCCAAGCGCATCATCGAGCGCGAACGGCCGGAAGTCTGGGAAGTGCTGGAAGAAGTCATCCGCGAGCGGCCGGTTCTGCTCAACCGCGCGCCGACTTTGCATCGCCTGGGCATCCAGGCGTTTGAGCCGCTGCTGGTCGAGGGCAAGGCGATACAGATTCACCCGCTGGTCTGTTCCGCATTCAATGCTGATTTTGACGGTGACCAGATGGCCGTGCACGTGCCTTTGAGCGAGCAAGCGGTCAAAGAAGCGCGCGATTTGATGCTGAGCACGCGCAACCTGCTGAAGCCATCCGACGGCGCGCCGATTGTGGGCCCGTCGAAGGATATGGTGCTGGGCAACTATTATCTGACGATGGACCCGAGCGTGGAGATCGTCGCCTTGCGCGAGCGCGCGGATGAGTTCCGCACCGAGAGCTCGCTCTACGGCGGCGACTACAAGGTGGGCATCGCCTTCCGCTCGAACGGCTACTATTACGCGCAATTCAGGCACGTGCCGAATAGCGAGTTGTTCCTGGATGAGACGGCGCCCGACGAAAACGGCCGCCCGCGCGTGGTCAAGTCGGCCGTCGATCGCACGGTAGAAGCGCTGCTGAATGGCGAAGTGGATTGCCTGCTGGCCAACGCCTATGAGATGCGCAAGTATCTGCGCGCCAATGATCTCGAAGGCCGATTGGAAATCACGAACTTGCACGAGCGCCGGGTCGTGGTCGATATGGATGAGGTCGAATATCTGTATCGTATCGGTCTGGTCAATTTGCATACGCCGATCTTGCTGGGCAACGTCTACGACGAGCTCGGCCCCCAGGACGAGCCGGAGATTTGCACGGTCGGGCGCGCGATTTTCAATCGCATCTTGCCGGACGAGATGCGCTTCGTACAAGAGACCCAGGGTAAGCGCGGGCTGCAAGATTTGGTCGCGCGCTGCTATCAGGTGATTGGCGGCGAGCGCACGACGGAAGTGGTCGACGCGATTAAGAACTTCGGCTTCCACTACGCCACGATTTCCGGGACGACTATCGCGGTCAGCGATTTGACCATTCCCGATGAGCGCGCGGCAATCTTGCGCGAAGCGGAAGACGTGGTGACCCGCGCCGAGAGGGATTTCCGCCGCGGCTTGATGACCGAGGAAGAGCGCTACCAGATCACGATTGACGAGTGGAATCGCGCCAAGGACTACTTGCAGGATCAGATTCAGGATACGCTGGATCCTTACGGGCCGATCGCGATTATGGCGCTGTCGGGTTCGACCAAGGGCGGCTTTGGTCCCATTACGCAGTTGGCGGGCATGCGCGGCTTGATGGCGGATCCCTCCGGTCGCATCATCGACTTGCCGATTCGCAGCCACTTCCGCGAGGGCTTGAATGCGCTGGAGTATTTCATATCCACGCATGGCGCGCGCAAGGGGCTGGCGGATACGGCGCTGCGTACGGCGGACGCCGGCTATTTGACCCGCCGCCTGGTAGACGTGGCCCAGGACATGATCGTCAACCGCTGGGATTGCAATACCAATCGCGGCTTGCGGATTTCCCGTTCGGACGACATCGCCGGGCAATCAGTCGCGGAACGAATCGTCGGTCGCTGCGCGGCTGAAGATATTGTGGATCCGGATAGCGGGGCGCTGATTGTCGGCCGCAACGAGATGATTGACGAAGACATAGCCGAGACTATTCAGCAGTCTTCACTTGCCGCGCTTGAGGTGCGCAGCCCGCTCACCTGTGATCTGGTTCACGGCGTTTGCGCGCTGTGCTATGGTCGCGACCTGGGCACGGGCGAGATGGTGAATATCGGCTCGGCCGTGGGCATCATCGCGGCGCAGTCGATTGGCGAGCCCGGCACGCAGCTCACGCTGCGGACATTCCATAGCGGCGGCACGGCGGAAGTTCGTGACATCACCAGCGGTTTGCCGCGCGTGGAGGAACTATTCGAAGCGCGGCGCGTGCCCAAGGGGCAGGCGGTAACGACCGGCATTGCCGGTGTGCTGCGCCTGACAGAGCGAGAAGACGGCGCCCGCATCGCGACCGTCATCGACGAGGTATTGCTCAGCGAGGATTACGACATTCCCGAAGGCTGGGATGTCATCGCGCAGGACGGCAAGGACATCAAGAAAGGCGCCGTGGTCGCGCGCAACGGCGACGAAGAGATTGTGGCGGGCCTTGCCGGCCGCGTGCATGTCGAAGAGGCAAAGGTCTACATTCGCGACCAGGACGACAATGTCGAAGAGCTTGAGATTCCGGCCAATGCCCGTTTGCGCAAGAATATCTTCGACGGCATCCAGGTGGCGGCGGGCGAACAACTCACGGAAGGCTCCAAGAATCCGCATGATATACTGCGCGTTCTGGGCGCGAACGCCACGCAGATGTACCTGCTCAGCGAGATCCAGGAAGTCTATCGCAGCCAGGGCGTGAATATCGCCGACAAGCACTTTGAGACCGTGATCCGCAAGATGATGTGCAAGGTTCAGATTACCCGCAGCGGCGACAGCGATTTGCTGCCGGGCGAGCTCATCGACCAGCTCAAGCTGCTGGAGATCAATGAGCGGCTGATCGCGGAAGAGGGCGAGCCCAGCTCGGGTTCGCCCGTGCTGCTGGGCATCACCAAGGCGGCATTGAGCACGGAAAGCTACCTGTCCGCCGCCAGCTTCCAGCATACCATCAAGGTTCTGGCGGGCGCGGCGATTGAAGGCCAGGTCGACCCGCTGCACGGGCTGAAGGAAAATGTGATCATCGGCAAGCTGATCCCGGCCGGCACGGGCTTCCATGCCTATCACGATCGCGAGTTGATTGCGCCGCCGGTTACGCTGGAAGCGCAGGGCGCGCTGGATCTGAACGAGGTCGGCGATATCGACGACTTCGAGAATATGCTCAGCGAATTGTAATCGCGCCGGGCGGATCGAAACTGTGGCACAGTAGTGGTTCAGACGCCTGGACGACTCGGTCGCGCCTCGATTGTCTCGCGAAGGCCAAAACAATCTGAGCTTGTAGGGGCGACACTGTGTGTCGCCCTTTTGTTTCTTGTCGCGAGAAATGGGCGTTTCACTCAGAGAGTCGCGGATACCGACCTTCAGTCGCTCCTGTTAACCATGTGAGGCGTGGGCGACTCACAGAGTCGCCCCTACATGTGTCGTCTGGGAGCGGAGGTTAGGGCCGGCGCTCCAGTGCCTGGTAGAGGGGGCGCTTGCGTTTGTTGCGGCTGCCGTCGAAGTGCGGATACAAGAGGCTGTAGCCGGCCAATTCGACGCGGTTGTACACCAGCTGCTCTTCGGCGTAACTCAGATTCCACAAGATCATGACCTCGACGTCGGTGCGCGACTGGCCGAGCTCAAAGGCGCGCATGGTGTAGTTCATCTGGTCCTGGGCGGAGTTGTAGGTCATCCAGGGGTCGGGCGGCTCGGTAGGAAAACCTTCCCAAGTGGCCCAGCCGAATTCCGTCACCCACATCCGGGCTCTGTGCCCGAAGGCGGCGATGATCGAAGCATAGTCGCGGAGGGTCTGCCGGAAGAAGAATTGCGGCCGGTCGTCCCAACCTTGCCCGGCGACGTTGTCACAACAAAGGAAATCGGGCGGATTGCCCCAGCCGTAGGGGTGGACGCCAATCTTGACATCGGCGTAACGCCCCAGGCCGGCTTGGTACATTTGGCGCAGAAACGCGCGATCGTCGACTGAGACGCCGCTGTGATTGCCCGTCGGCGCGAGACCGGCGGTGATCAGCGTGATATGGGGCGAATAAGCGCGGACGGCGTCGTAGGCGACGCGGAACAGTTCCATGTAGCTGCTGCCGTTGATGGGCCGGCTGCCCGTCCATTCGCGGCGCAGGTTGGGCTCGTTCCAGACCTCGATGGCGTCGATATAGGGGCCGACTTCCTTCAGCAGTTGCCGAATGAAGGCGGCGAAGTGGTTGAGGTCGTCGGGCGGGCCGTCTTCGTTGCGATTGTGATGCCGCGTCCAATTCGGCGCCTTGACGATGCTGAGCATCACCTGGAAGCCGTACTTGTCGGCTTTCTGCACGTGCAGTTGAAAGAGGCGGAAGTTGCGCTCGAATTCGCCGGCGCGGTCGGGCTGCAGCCACTCCCAGGCGGCTTGCACCTTGACCCAGTTGACCCGCAGCGACCTGATCTGCTGCAGGCGGTATTCCCAAGTGTCGACGTCGTAATCGTAATGCAGCTGGATGCCCATTCTCGCCGGGTCAAGACGCGTCCGGTCGACGGCGACCGGCGTGGCGTAGGCGCTGGCGGGCTGGGTGACGATTGGCGCGGCGGTCGGCGGTTTGGAGACGTTGGTCGGCGGCTGCGTGTACTTTGGGCCGATTATCGGACCGAAGTCTTGCTTGCCGGCGTCTGTCGGCGGGGGACGGCTGTCGCCCGGAATGGCCGTCGGTTGCTGTACGCCATTGATGTCTGAAGACGGCGGTTTAACAACATTTGCGGTGAGCTGAATCTCGGGCGCTATGCTCACCGATACCTCGCTGGCGCAGCCAAACAGCGCCGGGCAAAGTACTACAAACACGAGCAATCTCAGCATGCGACTGGCCTTGGTTGAGCGCGAACCCCGATCCGGCCGTGGGGCGGGCGATGGTCGGGGCGACGGCGCGAGTTGGCAAGTATGTCTTTCTCGACTGGCTTAGAGGGCGCAATTGCATTTGACACGCTCTCTGATGACATTCTACAATGGGATATTGAAGTCCGCATGAGTTACTAGCGTCGCGCTCCTGACGATTATCATACGCTTGCATCAAGCTGCGAAGCCGCAGCGGACGGCTGTCGAATAGACCGGACGGTATCGCGAGTCCGCCAGGCTGAAGTTATGCCGGGCGACGGTTCAAGCGCGCGGACGCCAGTCGCAAACCCGCATTCTGCGGCGCCAGTGGATTCCGCCGAGGATACACAATGACCGAGCAATCCGAGCATCAGATCAATATCGAGAGCGAAATGCGCGAAGCCTATCTGAGCTACGCGATGAGCGTGATTGTGTCGCGGGCTTTGCCGGACGCGCGCGACGGGCTGAAGCCGGTGCATCGGCGGATCTTGTACGCCATGCACGATATGGGCATTGGCGCCGGCGGCGCGCATAAGAAGAGCGCCCGCATCGTCGGCGAGGTGCTGGGCAAATACCATCCGCACGGCGATGGCGCCGTCTACGAGACGATGGTGCGCATGGCGCAGGACTTTTCCATGCGCTACATGCTCATTGACGGGCAAGGCAATTTCGGCAGTATCGACGGCGATGGCGCGGCTGCCATGCGCTACACCGAAGCGCGGACAGCGAAAATCGGCGATCAGTTGCTCGTCGATATCAATAAGCAGACTGTGGACTTCGTCGAGAACTTTGACGGCACGCTCAACGAGCCGGCGGTTTTGCCGGCGATGGCGCCGAACCTTCTGATTAACGGGGCGTCGGGAATCGCGGTGGGCATGTCGACGAATATCCCGCCCCATAATCTGGGCGAGATTTGCGACGCGCTCACGCATATCCTGGCGCATTGGCAGCGGCTGGAAGAGATTGACGTCGACGAATTGATGCAATTCGTAAAGGGGCCGGATTTCCCCACGGGCGGCGTCATCTTCAAGATGCGCGGCGACGAGAATACGCTGCGGCAAGCCATGGCGACCGGGCGCGGAAAGATCACGCTGCGCGCCAAGGTCCATATCGAGGACATGGGGCGCGGCCAATCGCGCATTATCGTCAGCGAGTTGCCGTATCAGACCAACAAGACGACTCTGGTCGAGCGCATCGCCAGCCTCGCGCGCGCCGGCAGGCTGGAGGGCCTGGTCGATCTGCGCGATGAATCGGATCGGCAGAATCCGGTGCGTCTGGTCATCGAACTCAAGCGCGGCGTTGACGTCACCGACGTGCTCGTGCGGCTTTTCAAGCTGACGCCGTTGCAGTCCACCTTTGGGATTATCATGCTGGCCTTGGTCGACGGGCAGCCGCGACTGCTGGGCTTGAAGCAGGCTTTGCGCGTCTTCCTTGATCACCGGCTGGCGGTGATCGCGCGCCGCAGCCAGTACGATTTGGCGCGCGCGCGCGAACGGGCACATGTGCTGGAGGGGCTGATTGTCGCGCTGGACAACCTGGACGCGGTCATCAAGACCATTCGCAAGTCCCGCACGACCGAGACGGCGCGCAAGAATCTGGTGAAGAATTTCGCCGTCACCGAGATTCAGGCGGGGGCGATATTGGAGATGCCCTTGAGGCGGCTGGCGTCGCTGGAAATCCGGCGCATCCGCGACGAACACAAAGAAAAGTTGCGCTTGATCAGATCGCTGGAGGAGCTGTTGGCAAGCCCGGAAAAGCAGCGCGCGCTCATCGCCGAGGAGTTGGCCGGGGTGAAAGCGGAATTCGGCGACCGACGGCGCACTATCGTCTCCGATGGCGAGGCGAGTGGCGTGACGCAAGCCGACTTCCTGATGCCGGAAGAGCAGACCGTCGTCATGCTCAGCACCAGAGGCGAGCTTGGGCGGACGCACGGCGACGAGCCGCCGAAGATCACCACCGGCACCAAGCAGCCGCCGCGCCTGCTGCAACACAGTACGACGGCGCAGATTCTCTACCTCTTCGCCAACGACGGCTATTGCGCGACGCTGCCGGTGCAACAGTTGCCGCAGGTGAAGCAGGCGGCTGAGGGCTTGCGTTACAGCGCGCTGACCGACCTGGGCCAGAAACGCAAGATCGTCTCTTTCCTCTGCTTGCCGACGGAGCTGCAAAGCGGATTCGTCTGCTTGTTCACGGCGCAAGGTCAAGTCAAGCGCCTGCACGTATTGGACTTGCCGGGCGTTATGTCTCACGAATTCAGCGTCATGAAGCTGTCGAAGCGCGACCGGGTGGTGGCTGTGCTGTATAGCAGCGGGGCGGAAGATCTGGTGTTTTCGACTACGCGTGGCCAAGTGATTCGCTTCAACGAGGAGGACGTAAGACCGACGGGCTTGGCATCCGGCGGCGTGCGCGGCATCGAACTCAAGAACGATCGCGCGGTCGCTGCCTGCGTCGTGTCGGAGAAGGCGACGCACTTCTGGCACATCGATAAACGCGGGCACGCCAGTCTTACTGAATTGTCGCGGATCCATGCGCAGGCTCGGGGCGGCACAGGTAGACAGCGTGGCTCAAAAGAATTGGAAAGCGAATTTGTTGCCGCTGCTGTTGGCCGCCTGAATGACACCTGCCTGGTGGTGACGAGTCGCGGCAAAGCCAAATACATGACCCTGGGCTTGGCGGGGAAGGTTACGCTTGGCCCCCGGGGCATCGAGCCGGTTATCGCCTTGCGCGAAAGGGAGTCGGTCGTCGGCGTGGTCGAATATCGCGGGCGCATCACTGTGCCGCCCGATGACGAGCTCAGCCTGGAAGAGATCGAAACGCTGCTTAACCAGGCGGACGGCGACGACGGCGATGTCAGCGGCTCGTCGAATGGCGCCGGTCCGGCTCCGCGCGCTGACGATTGACCAGCGCCTCCATCTCAGCATCGTAGCGCGGCCCCATCACCGCCCAGTCGAATGCGGCGATTTTCGCGCGAAGCGCAGTCGTATCCGGCTTCTGCGCGCCATCAAGGTGATAGCGCAATTGCGCTGTGAGCCGGTCGCGCTGATAGAGGCAGGCTGCTTTCAGTTCGTCGGGCAGCAAGTAGGGGTAGTTCAGTCGGTCGGGCAGAATGGGCACGCAGCCACAATAGATCGCCTCGCAGATTGACATGCCGAAGAATTCTTGCCAGGCGGTGCTGACCACAAAATCCGACTGCCACAGCAGGCGCGCGTAGTCCGCGAACGATTCCACATAGCCCAGTTGAATCAGTTTGTCGGACAGCAAATTCTGCGCGGCTTCGAAGACATCGGGCATCTTGCCAAAGCGCTCGCCGGTGATGGCCAGCTTGAAATCATAACCGGCGGCGGCCAGCTTGATCATGCTGTGAATGAACGCAGCCGGGTCTTTGTCCTCTTCCCAACGGTGGTTCCACAAGATCGTCGGCGGTTGCCGCAGGTCTTTGCCGACTCGGTAAGCATCGTAGCGCCGCAGATCGATGCCGACTGGCAATACGCTCGACTTGGCCGCGATTTCGTCGATCGTCTGCAATTCGTAATAATCGCGGAAGTTTTTCAGCATGCGCGGCAGTTGCCGCATGAAGTCGTCTATGTGAAAGTCGCTGTTGAAGTAGACTGCATCGGCGCTGAGCGCGCTGACGAAGTTGATAAAGCCGTAGCGCCAGCCATGCCCTTGACGGCGGTTTTGCGGATACGACAGTTGGTTCTCGTGCAAGTAGAGCGCGATTGGCGTATCGCCCAGGCGGCGGAAGGTGAGCGCGCGGAAAATGGACAGGTCGATCATGCTGGACGCGAGGATCAGATCGGGCTTGGAATCCAGCAGGCGCGCAAAGGTGATGGCCGCGCCTTGCATGCGCCATTTCCAGTATTGGGCCGGCATGGTGAGCAGTTCGATGTCGTGGCGGGAGGCGCGCCGATAGCCGTCGGCCCAGGTCTTGTGGCTGCCGCCGTAGTACGATTCGAGAAGGGTGATGCGCATGACGCGGCGAGCGCTCAGCCGATTTTGCGGCAGCGCGCCTCAACGACGCTGGGCACCAAATCAATCAAGTTGAGGATGCGCGTCAGTTGCTGGTTGTTGGAGATTTCCAATTGCAGGTTGAGCGTGGCGATATGCTGGCGCGTGCTGACGTCGATTGAGGCGATGTTCACGCGTTGATCGGCGATGATCGTGCTGATTTCGCGCAGTAGTCCTTCGCGGTCAAAGGCGACGACTTCGACCGGGACCAGGTAACGCTGCGCTTCGTCCTCCTGCCCCCAGGAGACATCGATCAGGCGCTCGGTTTCGCGCATGGCGGCGATATTCGGGCAGTGGCAGCGATGCACGGTGACGCCGCGCCCGCGCGTGATATAGCCGATGATATCTTCGCCTGGCATTGGCGCGCAGCAGCGAGCGAGATTGACCAGCAGGCCGCCGGCGCCCATGATGCTGACGCCTTTGGCGACGTTGGACCCGGCCGGTTTCGAGCGCGGCTTCAGCAGGTCGTCTTCGCTGACGCTCTCGGCGGATTTGCGGCGCTCGTCTTCCAGGACGCGATTGGTGATCTGTGGGCCGGTGACATCGCCGGCGCCGATGGCGGCCAGAAAATCGTCGAGCTTGTCGAAGCTGAGCAGCTTGGCGACCGACTCGAAGGTGACTTTCTCCAGCACGCCCAGGCGCTTGAGTTCGCGCTCGAGCACTTCGCGTCCCATGACGATGTGCTTGTCGCGGTTCTGTTTGCGCAGCCACTGGCGGATCTTGGTGCGCGCGCGGTTGGTGATGGCGTAGTCCAGATCGGTGTTCAGCCAATCCATGCTCGGTCCGCCGCGTTTGGCTGTCAGGATTTCCACCTGGTCGCCCATTTTCAGTTTGTAATTCAGCGGCATCAGGCGGCCATTGACCTTGGCCCCGCGGCAGCGATTGCCGACATCGGTATGAATGTGATAGGCGAAATCGATGGGCGTCGCGCCCACTGGCAGGTCGATGATGTCGCCGTTGGGCGTGACGCTGTAGACGCGATCTTGAAACACCTCGGACTTGACGGTATCGACGAATTGGGAGGCGTCATTCAACTCGGGCCCGAATTCCATCAAGCGGCGCAAGTAGTCGAGGCGCTGTTCGAAAGCCTGGTCGCGTCCGTTCTTGCCTTCTTTGTAGCGCCAGTGGGCGGCGATGCCGTATTCGGCGTCTTCGTGCATTTCCCAGGTGCGGATCTGCACCTCAACTGTCTTGCCCTCTTTATCGTGAACGGCGGTATGCAGGCTGCGATAGAAGTTGTCTTTGGGATTGGCGATATAATCGTCGAACTCGCCGGGAATCGGGCGCCAGAGATTGTGCACGATGCCGAGGGCCAGGTAGCACTCCGCCAGGGAATGGACCAGGACGCGCATGCCGCGGATATCGTAGATTTGCTCCAGCGGCACGTCCTTCTTGGTCATTTTGCTGTAGATGCTGTAGATGTGTTTTGGGCGCGTGGTGATGGTTACGTCCGTGATCTTGGCTTTGCGCAGTTCTTTGGTCAGGCGTTCCTTGATGCGGTCGACATAGACTTCGCGTTCGTCGCGCCGTTCGTCCAGGGCCTTTGCGATGGAGCGGTAGGAGGTCTGATTCAGGTAACGGAAGCTGAGATCTTCGAGTTCCCACTTCATTTGCCAGATGCCGAGGCGATTGGCGAGCGGCGCGAAGATGTCCATCGTCTCCTGCGCCACGGACTGCTGTTTGTGGCGCGGCATATAGCCGAGCGTGCGCATGTTGTGCAGGCGGTCGGCGAGCTTGATCAGCACCACGCGCACATCGTCGCCCATGGTCAGCAGCATTTTGCGGATATATTCCATTTCGCGGTTGACGGCGCTGGAGCGGCGCGTATCGCCGGTTGACGACACATTTTTGATGGGCAGATTCTTCAATTTGGTGACGCCGTCGACCAGCTTGGCGATCGTGCTGCCGAACTCGCCGCGCAGCGCGTCGATGCTAACATCACTGTCTTCGACGACATCGTGCAGCAGGCCGGCGGCTACCGACTCCGCGTCCATTTTCAGTTCCGCCAGGATACTGGCTACGGCGACGCAATGCGTGAAATAGGGTTCGCCCGATTTGCGGCGTTGCCCGCTGTGGGCTTGCTCGGCGCGCTGATAGGCGGCGGTGATCAAGTCCACTTCGTGCGGTTTGAGCTCCGGCAGGGATTTCAGCAGGGACTCGAGATCGCGCATGGCTGTATTCAACATAAGGCAGGCGCCTTGGGGATTTGGTTCGCCCTAGAATAGCATATTCTGGCGCGCTTGTCGCGTCATTTAGCGGGCGGCGGGGGTAGGGGCGACCTGCCAAGTCGCCCGAGACCTCGACCCGACGACGCGGGCGACCCGATAGGTCGCGCCTACGGCTTCTGCCGTGAGAGTTCGCAATTCAAGGCGAGACGTAGGGGCGACTTACCAAGTCGCCCGAAGCCTTGATGTTTATGCGCGGGCGACATGATAGGTCGCCCCTACAAATCTGCCTGTAAGTGTGCTTCGAAGGTTGCGCGCGCCAGAGCTAGCCGCTGACCTTGTGCCGCAGGTAGGCTTCGATGAAATCGCCCAGCCGGCCGTCAAGCACGGCCGTGGTATTGCCGATTTCGACGCTGGTGCGGTGGTCTTTGACCATCTGGTAGGGGTGCAACACGTAGGAGCGGATTTGATTGCCCCAGCCAGCGTCGACATTTTCGCCTTTCAGCTCGGCCATTTCCGCTTCCTGGCGCGCGCGCTCCATTTCGAAGAGCCGGGCTTTGAGAATCTGCATGGCGCGGTCGCGGTTTTGCGCCTGGCTGCGCTGGTTCTGGCATTGCACGACCGTGCCGGTGGGCAGGTGCGTGATGCGCACGGCGGTATCGTTCTTTTGCACGTGCTGGCCGCCGGCGCCGCTGGCGCGATAGGTGTCGACGCGGATGTCGCGGTCCGCGACTTCGATTTCGATATCGCTCTGAATGTCCGGCCATAGTTCAACTTTGGCGAATGAGGTGTGGCGGCGGTTGGCGCTGTCGAAGGGGCTAAGGCGGACGAGCCGATGCACGCCCTCTTCGCTTTGCAGGTAGCCAAAGGCGTATTCGCCTTTGACGCTGACGGTCACGCTTTTGAGGCCGGCCTCGTCGCCGTTGCTGCGGTCGAGGATTTCGGCTTGATAACCGTTCTGCTCCATCCAGCGCAAGTACATGCGTTCCAGTATTTCCGCCCAGTCCTGCGCGTCGACGCCGCCGGCGCCCGCGTGAATGGCGAAGATGGCGTCTTCGCTGTCGTAGTCGCCAGAGAGCATCGCTTGCAGGGACATGGTCTCGACGATTTCGCGCAACGCTTCGGTTTCCGCTTCCAGCTCGGCCTGCATATCGGCGTCGGCGATTTCGGCCAACTCGATGGCGTCGGCGATGCGGGCGGCGAGGGTACGCCAGCGGTCGACGACCGAGCGCAGCTTGGCGAGTCGCTGCATGGTCTTCTGCGCGATATCGGGGTTGTTCCAGAAGTCGCTCTCGCTGGCGTCGGTTTCCAGCGCGTCGATTAGCTGCTGTTTGCCGACGATGTCAATCCGCGCCATCAACTCGTCAATTTGACGCTTGAACTCGGCCAGATCGCTGATGATATTGTCCATAGTTGGCGCGGGTCGCTGCCCGGCTTCACCTTTCTTTTTCGCGTGTGGCGGCATCCTGCTGTCGGTAGCGCTCGTACATCAGAATCGCGCCGCAGACGGATACATTCAGCGAGTCGGCCAGGCCGCCGGCCATCGGTATCCGCGCGAGCTGGTCCGCAACCGAGCGCCAGGCTTCGGGCAGCCCGCTGTCTTCAGCGCCCAGCGCGACGGCGGTTTTGGCGCCGAACTCCAGCTCAAAGAGGCTGCTGGCGCCGTCGATGGCGGCAGCGACGATTTGGAAGCGATGCTGCCGAAGGTAGGCGAGCGCATCGTCGCTGCCCAGCTGGTAAACATTGTCGCGGAAGCATGCGCCGGTGCTGCTGCGAATAATGTTGGGATTATAGAGGTCGAGGGCGCTATCGACCAGTATGACCGCGTCGATGCCGGCGGCGTCCGCCGTGCGCAGCAAGGCGCCGACATTGCCCGGCACGCTCAGATTGACCAGGACAAGGACATGATTCGGGCCGGCGTCGACAAGGTCAAGGAGTCCTTTGGCGGGCCGACTGTGAAGCACCGCGATCATGCCGGCGGGATTCTCGCGATAGCTGACGCGCTTCAGAAGCTGTGGTGTGACCTGAAAGATCTCGACCTGGTCCAAAGGCGGGGCGGCGGCGATTTCGGGGGAGTGCAGCAGAAAGTCGATGGCGTAGCCGCAGCGCAGCGCGCGCTGCAGGTCGCGTTGGTAGTCGACAACAAAGCGCCTGGCGATGGCGCGTCCGCGTTTGGAGCGCAAGCGCCTGACCAGCTTAATCTTGGCGTTTTGCTCGCTGGTGATGCTCAAGGGGGCGCTCAAGCTTGCTCGTCGTCTTCGTCGTCAAAGAGACTCTCGACGAAAAACTCGGGCGTAAAGAGCACCAGGTCGTCGACCCCTTCGCCCAATCCCAGGTAATGGACGGGCAGCTGCAGGTCGTGGAAGATGGAAAAGACCATGCCGCCTTTGGCGGTGCTGTCGAGTTTGGTGACGATGACGCCGGTGACGCCCGCCGCTTCCTGGAAGCGCCTGGCTTGCTCGATGGCGTTCTGGCCCGTGGTGCCGTCCAGCACCAGCAAGACTTCATGCGGGGCGTCGGGCACGACTTTGCCCGAAACTTCGCTAATTTTGGTCAGCTCGCGCATGAGGTTGTAATTGTTTTGCAGACGTCCGGCGGTGTCGATAAGCAGGATTTCATAGTCGCGCGCCTTGGCGGCGACAGTCGCGTCATAGACAACGGCGCCGGGGTCGGAACCGGGTCGATTGGCGATGACGGGCACATCGACGCGGCTGCCCCAGGTTTGCAGCTGTTCGATGGCGGCGGCGCGAAAGGTGTCGCCGGCGGCGATCATCACTTTGCGGCGCGACAGATTCTGCAGCCGATGCGCCAGCTTGGCGATGGAGGTCGTTTTGCCCGATCCGTTGACGCCGACCACCAGGATTATCGAGAGCTCGCGGCCGGAGATGTTCAGCGCGGGCGGGAACTCCAGCAGCCCGGACAGCGTCTCTTTGAGCGCGCTCTGCAGCTGGCTGGTTCTGGTGATGCCTTCGCCGCGCACGCGGTCTTGTAAGGCGTCGATCACGCTCGTCGTGGTGTCGAAGCCGACATCGGCCTGGATCAGCAGCGTCTCCATGTCCTCCCACGCGTCGTCGTCGATCTCCGTATTACCAAGCATCTGCGAGATGCGGCCGAAGAATGACTGTCGCGTTTTGGAAAGGCCGCGGCGGAAAATTGCCAAGTAGCGCTCCCTCCAGGCTTGCGATTGCAAGGGGCGATTATACCGGCTGGCGGCAGGCGCAACAATGCGCGTTCGTGGCTTCAATGAAATTGCTGTATAATTATAGCGGACTGAATTCAGGAAACAGACTTGGCAGTAGGGGAGAGTGAGTCTTTCTAATGTCCCAAGCTAGCGATGAATTCCCGGTCATTGTATGGCTGGACGGTTCCTTGTCCAATCCGCATTGGGTCATCGATCGCCCGGAAATGGTGCTGGGCCGGGACGATGGTTGCGATGTCGTGATACCGGTGCGGCAAATATCGCGGCGGCATCTGCGGCTTATGATGGAAGGCGGCGCCTGCGTCATTGAAGACCTGCGCAGCAAGAATGGCACCTGGGTCAATGGCTATCGCCTGACCGGCATGCGCGAACTGGAGGACGGCGACGAAATCCGCGTCGCCAAAGATATTCGCCTGCGATTTGTCGGCTCGGGGGCGACCGCGCCTTCGACCTCGCGCGTGCTGCCGGATGTCATTCCGTCGAGCGCGCTGACGGGTTTGCGCATGCGGCTGGATCCGGAATCGCGTGAGGTCATCATCCGCAATGTACCGATTGATCCGCCCTTGAGCTTGCCGCAATACCGCTTGCTGGAGATGCTCTTCGCCAGCCAGGGCGGGGTCTGCAGCCGCAATGACGTCATGGACGCGGTCTGGCCGGACGCCATGGGCCTGGGCGTCAGCGAGCAGGCGATTGACGCGCTGGTGCGGCGCCTGCGCGACCGACTGGCGGAGATTGACAGCGAGCATCAATATATCGTGACGGTGCGCGGTCACGGCTTTCGGCTGGACAATCCGCAGGATGAAGCGGCCGAATGAAATATCAAGACCATCTTGATAGCGCGGCGCTCGAACAGTATGCTTCGGCATTGAATTCGCGGGCCAAACAAGCGCGCGCCGGCGGCCGGCTGAGCGCGGCCAACTTGCGAGGCCGAATTTTGGAATCCGGCGGTCGCTGCGAATGGTGCGGCAAGCCTGTGGTAAATGCCGAGTTTGAGTTGGACCATATTATCAGCCTGAAGCAGCGGGGCAGCAACGCCGCCGAGAATCTGGCGGTCGCCTGCCCGGACTGCAACCGACAGAAGGGGCAGAAACACCCGGCGCGCTTTGCCGCCGAGGTCAGCCGCAATTCGAGGCGCAAGACCCCGTTGGTCGAGCGGATTCTGCAGCATTACGCCATGGATTCGTTCGAGCAGGTGCCGCTCTTTGCCGAGCCGGAAGCGCTTGCTGACAGCCAGGGCGATCATTCAGACGCGCCGCATTACCGCTGGTGAGCGCCGGGCCCCTGGCAGCATGGGAGCAATAGCTTGGACAAGACAATTGAAAAGACGTTCGACCACCGCCAGCTGAGCGCCGACGGGGATGCCGAAGCCTGGCTGAGCGTCCTGGAGCTATGCGGCGATCAACTGCGCGAGAATGCCGGGCGCGACAAAGCCGATGACCCGGTAGAAAAGCGCGTTTGCTCGCGCAGTTATACTTTGAAGCAAGCGGCGCGTCTGGCTGGCGTCAACTCGGCGACCCTGCGCCACGCGGCGACCGAGCTGGCGCTGGACAGCTTTCTGGATCCGCGCGGGAAGCTGCGTTTCCCGGTCTATAGCTTCAAGCCGACAGCGGCCGATCCCGATCTCAGCGAGATGATTGCCGGCTACGAGCGGCTGAATCCCGAAGACTTGGCGACCGCGCTGGGCGTCGACCGGCGCCGCCTGCGCCGACAGCTGAGCGAAGCGGGCATATCGCCGAAGGGCATGACCTGGCGCGATGTGCGCGGCGTTTGGCGCGTTCCGGAAACTTACGCGGAATTCAACCGGCTGCTGGGGGCCAAGAGCGAAGACAAGCCGGACGGCAAGGCGAAACGAAAGCGCGGCAGCCGTTCGCGGCGGCGGCGTCGGCAGGAAGCCAGGAAAAAGCTGCGCAACCGGCTTATCGACGCCTTCCCCAAGTGGCGGGACGCTTACCGCGAACATCAGCAGATGTACTTGCATGTCGGCGCGCCCAATAGCGGCAAAACGCACGATGCGCTCGAGGCTTTGAAGGCGGCCGGCTCCGGCTGGTATCTGGCGCCGTTGCGGCTGCTGGCGTATGAGATCTTCGACCGGCTCAACGGCGATGGCGTGGCTTGCAGCCTCTTGACCGGCGAAGAGTACATCCCGGTGGAAGGCGCGCGGATCACGGCGGCGACGATCGAAATGTTCAACGCGAACGAGAGCGGCGCCTGCGTCATCGTTGATGAAGCGCAGATGCTGGCCGATGCCGACCGGGGCTGGGCCTGGACGCGCGCGCTGATGGAATCGGCCGCGCCGGAGATGCACGTGATCGGCCCGCCCACCGCGCGCCGGCTCATCGAGGTTCTGGCGGATGCCGCCGAAATCCCCTGTGAGCTGGTCGAGCATGAGCGGCTGGCGCCGATCGCCGTGGCCAAGCGCCACTTCACGCTTGAATCGCTGCCGCCGTCAACCATCCTGGTGGCTTTCTCACGGCGGGCGGTGCTGGACCTGAAGATGAAACTGGAACGCTCGGGCCGGGCGGTGTCGGTGGTCTATGGCAGCTTGCCGCCGGAGGTGCGGCGGCGTCAAGCCGATCGCTTCGCCGAGGGCGAGACCGAGATTTGTATCGCGACCGACGCCGTGGGCATGGGCTTGAACTTGCCGGCCGATGTGGTCTGCTTCTATGACGTGGAGAAGTTCGACGGCAAGAATGACCGCCGGCTCTATCCCAGCGAAGTGCATCAGATCGGCGGGCGCGCCGGGCGCTACGGCATGTCAACCACCGGCTTGATCGCCGCGATGAGCCGCGAGGACCTGGCTATCATTCGCGAACTCTACGCGCAGGAGCCGGTCGAACTGGCCTTTGCGCGCGTGGCGCCAACGGTTGACGACCTGGAGATGATCCCGGGCAGCCTGGCAGAGCAGTTGACGCAGTGGGCGGAACTCCAGTCGATACCGGAAGAACTGCGCGCGGTCATCACCACCGCCGATATGGACGAGCGCATCGAATTGGCGAAGATGCTCTCCGACGACGAGATTGCGAGGCTGGGGCTGGCCAGCGCCTTGCAGCTGGTCAATGCGCCGACGCGCAAAGCCACGCGGGCGTACTGGCAAGATTGCGCCTATATGATCCTGGAAGGCTATCAGATTCCGCTGCCGCCGGACGCGCCCTTGCCCATTGAAGACGGCGGCGATCTGGACGCCACCGAGTTCTCCATCGCCTGCGCCGACATCTATTTGTGGCTGTCGCGCCGGCGGGAATTCGCTGATTTCTGCGAAGCGCACGCGCAAGTGCGGGAAGAACGGCGCGAGTGGTCGCTGTCGATTGACGAGGCGCTGCGGCGCGAATTGAATACGGCGCGGCGTTGTCGAGCCTGCGGCGCGCCGCTGCCATCGCGGCATCGTTATCGGATCTGCGAGAATTGTTTCGGCCGGCGCCGCTTCTGAATTCAGCGCCCGCTGGCGGCTTCAGCGACTGAATTGGGGAAGCCGTCGGCTTCGAGCCGGTCCAGGGCGGCGCGGGCGGCTGCCTGGGCTGCCGAGCGTTTGCTGCGCCCGCGGCCGCTGGCGATGACGCTGCCGCTGAGGGCAACCTCGACGCGAAACTCTTTGTCGTGCTCGGGCCCGGCCGCGCCCACCACCTCATAGGTCGGCAAGGTGTTAAGCTGACCCTGTGTTAACTCCTGCAATTGGCTGCGGGCGTCGATGTGCAGCCGCTTTGCGATAGTCTCATCCAGCAGCTCGCGCATGGGCGGGGACAGCAGGGCGTCCACCGCCTCCAGACCGCGATCGACGAATATGGCGCCGACCACCGCTTCAAAACCGCGGCAGAGATTCGTCAGCCTTTCGCGGCCGCCGCTGAGTTCTTCACCGCGACCAATAAGCAGAAACTCGCCCAGGCGGAAGCCTGCGCCGATCCGCGCCAGCGACTCGGCCCGCACAAGCGCCGCGCGCAATTGCGTCAGTTGGCCTTCGCTGGCGTCGGGGAAGCGGCGATAAAGCATGTCGGCGACAACCATATCAATGACGGCATCGCCCAGGAACTCGAGCCGTTCATTGTCGTGGATTGCGGCATCGCCTTCGTATTCGTTTGCGAAAGAAGTGTGGGTGAGGGCTTGCGTCAAGAGCGCGGGATCGTTGAAGCGGATGCCCAGTACCGCCGCGAATTCTTTGCTCGCCCGCTCTGGCTTGCTCATTTGACTTCCGCCCGTCGTCGGCTAGCGCGCGTCGCTGGAAGTGGGCTGATAGTCGCCCTCGATCCAGGTTTCGCCGGTTTGGCCGACTTCCTTCTTCCAGACGGGCACGATTTCTTTCAGGCGGTCGATGCCGTAACGCGCGGCTTCGAAACAGCCGTCATCGCGATGTGGGGCGGAGCAGGCGCAGAGCACGGTGTTGTCGCCGACTTGCAGGTGGCCGATGCGCTGGATGATGGCGATGCCCTCGACCTTGTCCCAGCGCGCGCGAATCTCGTCCGCGACATGCTTCATTTTCGCCAGCGCCATGGGCTTATAAGCTTCGTATTCGAGATACTGCGTTTCGGGCAGATGGCCGTCTTTGGCGGTTATCCCGCGCACCATGCCGCTGAAGACGCAGACCGCGCCGGTTCGCCGCGTCGTGATGGCTGCGATGATTTCATCGTGATCGATAGCTTCGGTGGGCAGGCGAAAGATCTCGGGGCGATCCGCGGGCGCGCCGCCGCTGACAGGCGGAAAGAACGCCACTTCGGCGCCATCGGCGAAGCTGTCGTGGTCAAAGGCGAATTCTTCGTCGATCGCGGCCAGCGCCACGGTCAGATTGTCGGCGGCGGCGGGATAGCGGGCGCTCAATTCGCGGCGCAGTTGCGCAATGGTGGCGTCGCTATCGGTCAGCTCGAGCGTGAGCGCGCGCGCGCCGACGACATCGCGCAGGGTGGCGAAGAAGAGCACGGTGATGCGCATGGCGCCCTTCATTCCTCCGCCAGGTAGTCGCCGCGGACGCCGCCGCGTTTTTCGAGCAGGCGAATGTCAGTGATGCGCATGGCGCGGTCGACGGCTTTGGCCATGTCGTAAATGGTCAGCGCGGCCACCGAGACGGCGGTGAGCGCTTCCATCTCGACGCCCGTCTGGGCAGTGGTCTTGACCGTGGCTTCAATTTGTACGGCGCCGGCTGCTTCGTCGAGCGATAGGTCAAGCGAAATCTTGGAGAGCGGCAGCGGATGGCAGAGCGGGATCAGCTCGGCCGCGCGTTTGGCCGCCATGATGCCGGCGATGCGCGCCGTGCCCAGGACATCGCCTTTTTTGATGTCGCCGTCTTGAATCAGCCGCAGCGTTTCGGCGCGCATGATGACGCTGCCGCCGGCGCGCGCCAGGCGCTCGGTCGCGGCTTTGGCGCCGACATCAACCATCTCGGCCTGGCCCTCGCTGTTCAAGTGCGTCAGTTTGATAGCGGTCATTTTGAGTAATCGCTAGTAGGTCACAAATGTACTTGCCACAGAGTACACCGAGTAAATCAAACTACACGTCGCACGCCTGCAATTGTCCTGATTGGTTGGATGGCTGCCAAGTTTGCCCAATTGTCTAAACAAATCAGAATTCTCTGTGCCCTCTGTGTGCCCTCTTTTTCCTCTGTGGTAAAAGAAAGACTCTTGAGACAACATTCGCGCAAGTCTGTTTGTGCCATTGGCGTTTTCTCGCCGGCAGCGGCCAGCTTATCCTCGGTTGAGCCAGTCACGCAAGGTCTGAATCAACGCGTCCGTGTCCAAGTCAGCCACATTATGCCATAGAATGCCGTTGTCGTGCCGGCGGAACCAAACATCTTGTTGGCGGATGAATTCATGCGTGCTGAACTTTGTGCGTTCGATGGCATGATCCAAGGGCAGATCGTCGAGCAGATGGCCGGCGATTTCCAGATAGCCCAGGCCGCTCATCGAAGGCAGGCTGCGGTCGTAGCCCATGTCAAGCAGCCGCTGTACTTCGTCGACGAAGCCAGCCGCGATCATCGCGTCGACGCGCCGGTCAACACGCGGGTAGAGCTGGGCGCGCGGGAGCGTCAGCCCGAGCCGGAAGACGCGCCAGGGCGGCGGCCGCTTGCCCTGCAATTCGCTGATGGGTTTGCCGGCAGCAATTTGCACTTCCAGGGCGCGAATCACGCGGCGGACATTATTGGGGTGAATTCTGTCGGCCGAAACCGGGTCGACCTGGCGCAGGCGGTCGTGCAGCGCCGCCGGCGAATTGTCGGCGACATAGGCTTCCAGCTCGGCGCGCAGTTCGGGATTCGGCGGGACGCGCGGTATCGACCAGCCTTCTTCGACCGCGCTGATGTATTGGCCAGTACCGCCGACGAGAAAGGGCAGCTTGCCGCGCCGATGCAGCTCGGCAATGCAGCGGTACGCGGCATCCTGATATTCGGCCAGGCTGAGGTTGTAGTCGGGCGGCGCGATGTCGATCAGATGGTGCGGGACCAGCGCTTGCTGGGCGGCGCTCGGTTTGGCGGCGCCGATATCCATGTAACGGTAAATCTGCCGGCTGTCGGCGCCGACGATCTCGCCATTCAGCGCGCCTGCCAACTCGATCGCCAGGCTGGTCTTGCCGACGCCGGTGGCGCCCAGCACGATGACCAGCGACTTGCCTTCACCAGTCAAAGGCGTCCTCCACATGATCGAGCTTTGGCGGGCCTGCGCCGCCCAGGGCGACAGCGATGACATCAATCCGCCACTGGACCTCGCTATCGAATTCGCGCTCATGCAAGTAAAGGTAGACCGCCTTAAGCATGCGTTCGCGTTTGGCGGCGGTGATGCCTTCAAGCGCGGATTCGGTACTGAGGGCGCGGCGCGTCTTCACTTCGACGAAGGTCAGCACGCCGGCTCGCTCGGCGATGATATCGAGCTCGCCGAAGAGACTCTTCCAGTTGCTTTCAATGATCCGGTAGCCCTGCCGGCGCAGGTGTCGGCGCGCAAGCGCTTCGCCTTGGGCGCCGGTCTGTTTTGCAGGCGGCATGTTGCACCGTGTATCGTCTGTATACTGCTCGGTTGCTGCGGTCGCTCCCATATTATAGGGGAATCTGCTCCATTGGTATCCGCCGCCGCCGCTTGCATGTTGGGTCATGGCTCGGCAGTTGAAATGAATATTTGGCGCCGGGAATGTGTAAGGCTTGTCCGGTAATTCAGAACCACCCCACAACCCCCGATTATTTCACATGTATAGACCGTCAAGCTGGTCCAATAAGCGCGTAATTTGCCACTTCAGCGCCAATTCCGCTAGTTCTGGCTCCCCTTCCCTGATGATTCGGGGAAGGGGCCGGGGGATGGGGTAGAACTGTCGCATGAAACGCTTCATTATCGGACAAGCCTTGTAGGGG
>VXLV01000116.1 GCA_009841405.1 Chloroflexota bacterium
GGGTTGGGGGGAGGGGTTGCCCACCGAAGTATTTGTCGCGCATTTTGTGCAGGAATTCCAGCGACTCGCGCATTTCATCCATGCCGTTCATGCCGTCTTCGATGCTGACCCAGCCGTCGAATCCGACCTCGCTCAGGATCTCAAAGATCTTGTCGAAATCGTTTAGGCCCTGGCCGGTCACGCCGTGCTGCAGCGCCGGGGAGTAGCCGATGCTGCCGTCGCTGTCGCGCAAGTCATCGAGCGCGTACCCGTCGGCGAGGAAGCGGTCGCTGGCGTGCATGCTGACGACGCGGCGCTTCACCGCTTGCAACAGCGCGATGGGGTCGTCCCCGGCGACGATGGCGTTGGACGGGTCGTACTGCACGCCGAAGTAGTCGCGCTCGGGTATCGCATTCAGCAGTTCGAGGAAGACGTCCATCTTCTGGGCGAATTCGGGATAACGCCAGAAGCCATCCTTATAGTGATTCTCCAGCCCCAGAACAATCTCGTTTTCGCGCGCGACTGGCAGCACCCGCTCGATGCACTCGACCACCCATTCCAGGCCCTGCTCACGGCTGACATGCGGGTAGCGCTGCCCACTGAGCACGCGGCAGACCGCGCCCGCGCCGCCGAGCAGCCGGGTCACGCGGATCATTGTGGCTTCGTGGTCAACCGCGCGTTTGCGCTCATCCGGGTCGGGATTCGTGAAGTCGGGCGAGCAGCAGAGCATGGGCATGGCGAAGCCGGCATCGGCAATGGCGTCGCGCACTTCGCTTATGTAGCCGTCTTCGAGACTGGTAAAAAAGCCTTCGTACATCTCCAGCCCTTCGGCGGGCAGGGACTTCGCCATCGCGATCCAGTCAAAGACCGACATGCTGCGGTCGCCGGCGATGTCATCGAGATAACACTTGGGAAAGGCGGAGATTTTCATGCGATTAGCCCGCTTTTCGTTCACGTGCCACAGGCGCTGAAAAAGACAACAAGCGTGCGCGCGCCTTTTTCAAGCTGACGAATAAGCGTTTCTTGCCAGGCCTTGGCGTCTTTTACTTCGTCTTCAAGCGCTTCTGTTTCTGTTTCAGCCGATTCTGAAGGCGCTTCCGCAAGCTTCAGCACGAGTGAGCTGTGTCGCGCTTCTGCGTCTTCAATGGCCAGTTCCAGCGGATACTCTTCAGATTCCGACCATGCCAATCCACGAGTCTTTCCTTCTCTGAGCGTGGCGAGGCGCTTGTCGCGGTAGTATTGCTGGACTGTTTCGAAATCGTCGATTGATGTCATATAGAGATAGGTCTCGCCGAGCGCGCGAGGGCGGAAGAGGTCGTATTCTATCCGGACCGTCTCGCCGTTGGGATAGAGCGGCGCCCACCAATTCTCGATGTCATAGGCGCATTTGATGTCGGCCAGCAAGATAATCGCGCTAATGAACGCTATTGCGGAACCGGCCATAATGACGAAGGATTTGAAGCAGCCGGTTTGATGGCGAGTCGCTTCCACGAGTTTCTCCGGTTCACCAGGTATAGGCCCAGCCAATGGCGACGAGAATCATAACACAGAGGCCGGCGTCTTGGACAGCGGGCTTGGAACATCTCGGCATCGAGGCTGGATATTTTTCCGATGTTGCAAGATGCTGTCGTCCGTGCTATATTCGCGCATTGTACATACATTTATGTACAAATCTAAAGAGCTTTTTGCTGACCAACGCGGAATTTATGCGCGACAAACTCGCCAGGATCCGGCTGGATCACAACAGCTATATTTCGTTGCACGTGCAGTTGCATAATCAATTGCGCCGGCTGATTGCCTCCGGGCGCTGGCAAGATGGCGAGCGCATCCCCACGGAAACGCAACTGTCGCGGCATCTGGATATCAGCCGCACGACCGTGCGCATCGCCTTGCAGCGGCTTGAGGTCGAAGGCATGATCCAGCGGACGGCGGGACGCGGCACCTTCGTCGCCCACCAGGCGCAAAACCATGGCGGCAGCCACGCCATCGGCTATATCACGCACAGCTTCCACAACGAAATTCACAGCGTAATGCTCAGCAGCGCCGAGACGGAATTGCGCTCGGCCGGATACCAGGTCATCTTCAGCAACGCGACCACTCTGGCCGACGAGGCGGCAATCCTCCAGCAGATGCTTGATGAGAATGTCGCCGGCTTGCTCATCTGGGCGAGCGCGCGGCCGACGCCGGACACAATCGCCGTGCTGGAAGAGTTTCAGCGGCGCGGCATCCCGATTGTCTTCATCGATCGCCTCATTGATGGCATCGAGGCCGATTATGTCGCCAGCGACAATTTTGGCGGCGCGTATGAATTGGTCACGCATCTCATTTCGCTGGGGCACGAGCATATCGTTCAGTTGATGCCCAATATCAGCGGCTTGCGCGCGATTGACGAGCGCCATCGCGGATATGTGGCCGCGGCGCAATCGCAGGGCTTGCCCGTCTATGCCCCCTGGAAGCTTGACCCGCCGGAACGCCCGGAATTCCATGAGACCGACATCTATTCGCTGGTGGGGGAGAAAAGCGAGCAGATTATTGAGCAGGTCGTGCAATTGCTCAACGCTGTCGAGACGAAGCCGACGGCCATCGCCTGCATCAACGACATTCTCGCCATCATTACGATTAGCGCCTTGCGCGAGATCGGCATCGCAGTGCCGGAGGAAGTGTCGGTGGTCGGTTTTGACGATATCAGCATGGCGTCGCATATCGGCGTTCCGCTGACGACTGTCGCGCAAAATGCTTATGAACTGGGCGTGACCGCTTCAAAGCAGCTGCTTTATCGCCTGGAGGGCGATGACTCGGCGCCGCGCGCGCGCACGGTGCCGACGCGCTTGCGCGTTCGCGCGTCAACGGCGGCGCCCCTGGTGGACGCCGGCAGATTGGTATCGACCTAGAGAGGGAGGGTCTATTGAAGGGAGACGTATCGCATTAGCATTGGTAGCCCCGGGCGTCGCTGGCGCGCCCGTCATTCAGCAGTGAATGGCAAACCAATACCGGAGCCGGCAAACGCAAACCATCTATTCAATAGCTGTAGGAGTACTGCACAATGAAAGCAAGAGCACTTCTTCTCGTTCTTCTCGTTGTCGTCTTCGCGGCGCTCAGCTTCACCGCTGTCGCCCAGGACGTCGCGCGCGAAGATACCGTCGTTTTCGATATTGACGGTCCCGCCGGCGCTGTCGCCAACTTTGACCAGATGAACTTCCTGCTGCCCAACAACCATCGCAACAAGGGCTTGCATCAAGCCGTTGCCGAGCCGCTCTTCATCCTGAACTATGAGACCGGCGAGATTATGCCCTGGTTGGCCGAGAGCATGGAAGCCAACGACGCGCTCGACGTCTGGACCCTCAACCTGCGCGAAGGCGCGGAATGGTCTGACGGCGAAGCCTTCAACGCTGATGATGTCGTTTTCACCGTTCAGCTGCTGCTGGATGACGAAACGCAATCGCTCAGCTACGCCGGCAACGTCCACACCTGGATCGAAAGCGTCGAGAAAGTTGACGATCTGACGGTTGTATTCAACCTGACGCAGCCAAACCCGCGCTTCCAGCTGGACTTCTGGTCCGTCCGCATCTGGGGCGGCATCAACCTGCTGCCTGAGCATGTCTGGGCTGACAAGGATCCCTTCACCTTCAAGTTCTTCGATCCCGAGCAAGGCTGGCCGCTGGGCACCGGTCCCTACGTCATCACCTCCGCGAACGAGACCACCTGGGTCTACGACCGCAACGATGACTGGTGGGGCTCCAAGACTGGCGTCTTCAAGCTGCCTGAACCGCAGCGCGCCATCTGGGTCGTAACCGGCAACGATCAGATCCGCACGACCATGGCCGTCAACAACGAGCTTGACAGCATTATGGACGTCACCCTGGGCGCGTTCGAGGCGATGCAAGCCGCCAACGACAACATTTTCGCCTGGGTCGACGGCATGCCCTTCGTATGGCTGGATCCCTGCCCGCGGCAGCTGTCATTCCAGACGCAAGTCGCGCCTTGGGACAACGCCGAAATGCGCTGGGCGATCAACCACGCCATCAGCCGTCAGCAAGTTATCGACATTGCTTACGAAGGCGTGACGATTCCTTCGCGTACGCTCTACGTTGAGTACGGCGGCATGTTCCCCTACATCGACGCCATTGAAGACGCCGGCATGAGCTTCAACACCGAAGCTGATCTCGACGCCGCTGCCGCGCTGCTGGAGAACAACGGCTACTCGCGCAACGATGACGGCCGCTGGGTCGATGGCGACGGTAACGCCCTGAGCCTGGCCATCCAGGTTCACGAGGGCTTCATCGAGAAGCGCCGCATCACCACCAACCTGGTTGAGCAGCTGCAGACTTTCGGCATCGAGGCTTCGGCCGCGGTAATCGCCGGCGCCACCTGGGGCGACAACAAGCGCTTCGGCAACTATGAAGCCACGACCGACTGGGATGCTTGCGGCTCCATCAACGAGCCCTGGGCGTCGCTGGATCGCTACACCGCCCGCTGGTGGGTCCCCGTTGGCGAGCGTTCCTCGGGCAGCAACCATGTCCGCTGGGATGGCATGAACAACGAAGCTTACAGCGAGCTCGTCGGTCAACTGGGTTCACTGCCTCTGGGTCACCCGGATGCCCTGGGCCTGGTCGTGGAAGCCTATGGCTACCTCTACGAAGACCTGCCCTTCATCCCGCTGAACCAGGCGACCAAGCTGATCCCCTTCAACAGCACCTACTGGGAAGGCTGGCCGACGTCCGAGAATAACTGGAACCACCCGGCTACCTGGTGGCAATCGACGCATCAATTCTTCCAGGAGATCACCAAGGCTGGTATGTAGCCCGGTCGAATTGACAATCCGTAAGGTTGGGGCTGGCGCACGCTGGCCCCACCCCCAAACTTCCGCCCGCTATTTCTACGGCGGGCATCCCAAAATCAGGGAAGGGGCTTTGTCCCTAGTAACCCGACGATGAAAGAGTCTTGGAATAAACTGTGCGATGAAAACTGAATTCAGCACAAATCGCTAGCGACATATAGAGAAGGGCACTGGCATGGGAGCATTTTCAATAAATTACCTGGTCCGCCGTCTGCTCGTTTTTTTCCTGACGCTTTGGGTAGCGGCGACGCTGATTTTCATTATCCCGCGTCTGGCGCCGGGCGACCCCATCTCGGCGATGGTGGCTCGTTTGTCGCAGCAAGCTGGCTTTGTGGAAAATGCCGACAAAATTATTGAAGGTTGGAAGGAACGCTTCGGCCTGAACGATCCGGTGTATGTCCAGTACTTGCGCTTTATGACTGGACTGCTGGGGGGCGATCTTGGCTACTCCATGGCGCGTTTTCCATCTACCGTGACCGAGTTGGTCGGGCGGGCGCTGCCCTGGACAATTGGGCTGGTAGGCATCGCCACCTTCATCTTCTTCACCGTCGGCAATCTTTGCGGCGCTTTGCTCGCCTGGAACAGGACTCCGAGGATGGTCAAAGTCCTGATTCCCATGTCGATGATATTCACATCCATACCGCCACTGTTGGCCGGGCTGCTGCTCAGCTATATTTTTGCATTCTTGCTAAAGTGGTTCCCGCAGACTTATTCTTACGGCTTCGGCGTACAGCCGGGTCTGACCCTGGATTTCATCGCCAACGTGATTCACCACGGTACGCTGCCGGCGATGGCGATCGTGCTGGTGACCTTTGGCTACTGGGCGCTGGGCATGCGCGGCATGATGGTCACTATCGAAGGCGAAGATTATATGATCCTGGCCCAAGCCAAGGGTCTAAAGCCCTTCTACGTCCTCTACCGCTACATGATACGCAACGCCATCCTGCCGCAGATGACGGCGCTGGCGGTCTCCATCGGCACGCTTGTGAATGGCGTGGTACTGGTCGAAGTGATCTTCAACTATAACGGCATGGGCACTTTAATCGTCACTGCCCTGCGCGAGCAGGACTTCGGCTTGATCCAGGGCACGTCCTTTATCCTGATCGTGACCAGCGCCTTCGCCGTGCTGATTATCGACTTGTGTTACCCGCTGATTGATCCGCGCATCAGCCTGGAAGGGAGATAGCCCATGGTCACCCGCAAAAGACACTCCCCCCTCCACGCCCCCCCGCTGGGGGGAACACCACTTATCAGCCTGGAAGGGAGATAGACATGGCAGAAGACACAAAAGTCAAAGACGCTCCCGTCGCCGGCGGCACAAAAAAGGCGGGCACTCTCAATCGCTTCGATAATCCCTGGCTCAATTGGAAGTTCCTCACCGGCGCCGGCATATTGGGTTTTCTATTCTTTCTGATATTCCTCGGCTACCAGCTGTGGGATACGAACCTGGCGTTATCCGCCCGCGCGCCGCTGAACCTGCCGCCGCTCGGCTTCACCAATTGGCGCGACCAGGAAGGCGTGCCCGAGCATCCGCTGGGCACGGAAAACAGCGGCCGCGATATGCTGGCGCTTTGGATCGTGGGCACGCCGCGAACCATTTTTGTGGGTGTGGTCGCGGCCACGGTCGGGATGCTGGCGGGGATCTTACTAGGCTTCATGGCGGGATTTCTAGGCGGCTTGTTTGACGATGTGATTCGATTAGCCGTCGACATCACGATCACCATTCCGTCGCTCTTGGTGCTGATCGTTATTCAGGCGGTGCTGGGGCGGGTGGACCTGCTGACGATGGCGCTGCTCATCTCCTTGTTCTCGTGGGCGACGCCGACGCGCTTCATCCGCGCGCAGGTGCTTAGCATGCGCGAGAGCGGCTATGTGCAGATGGCGCGGCTCTCTGGCGTGCCCGTGCGCGATATCATGTTCAAGGAGATCATGCCCAACCTCTTGCCCTATCTCGGGGCGAGTTATATCGGCAATATGCAAGGCGCGATCATCTCCGCGGTCGGCCTGGAGGTGCTGGGCTTCGGCCCGCAGCGTATCCCGTCGCTGGGCGTAGCGATTTTCTTCTCCATAGAAGCGGGCGCGCTCTTCCGCAATATGTGGTGGTGGTGGGGCATCCCGACGGTGACGCTGTCGGTGGTATTTGTCGCGCTCCTGCTGATCAACCTGGGCTTGGACGAGATCGCCAACCCGCGCCTGCGCAAAGCCAGCTAGCCCACCGGAGCGACAAATTATGGAAATGCAAACGGAAAACGGCAGCGAGCGCGTCGTCCTCAAAGTCGAGAAGCTGCGCATACATTACGCCACGCCGCAGGGCGACGTCATCGCGGTCAGCGATATCAGCTTCAACTTGTATGAAGGCGAGACCCTGGGCCTGGTGGGCGAATCCGGCTGCGGCAAGTCGACCACGGCTTACGGCATCCTGCAACTGGTGCAGCCGCCTGGCTACATCGTCAACGGCAGCATTGAAGTCGATGGCACGGAAGTGCTCGACCTCAGCGAAGAAGAATTGCGCAAGTTCCGTTGGACCGGCTTGTCGCTGATCCCGCAAGGCGCGATGAATTCGCTGAACCCGACCATGCGCGTCAAAGACCAGATCATTGATGTGATCGAGTCGCATGAGGGCAAGCAAGAGTCGAAGGAGGCGATGCGCGACCGCATATACGAGTTGTTCCAGAATGTGGGCTTGCCCAACCGCATCTACAATATGTACCCGCACGAGCTCAGCGGCGGCATGAAGCAGCGCGTCTGCATCGCCATGGGCGTGGCGCTGCACCCGACTGTGGTCATCGCTGACGAAGCCACCAGCGCGCTGGATGTGGTTGTGCAGCGGATTGTGGCGCAGACCCTGGTCAAAGTGAAAGACGAGATTGGCGTCTCGTTGATCGTCATTGGCCACGATATGGGCTTGCTGGCGCAGATTGTCGACCGCATCGCGGTAATGTACGCCGGCAAAATGGTCGAGATCGCGCCGGTCGAGAATATCTACGCCGAGCCGCTGCATCCTTATACGCGGCTGCTCATCGACTCGATCCCTTCGATCAAAGAGCGCAAACCGCTCAAGATCACCGAGGGCATCACGCATGACCCGCGCAATCCGCCATCAGGCTGCATCTTCCGTCTGCGCTGCCCCTTCGCCTGGGAGCACTGCGTGGAAGTAGAGCCGGAGCCGATCGACGCCGAGCACAAGCACGAGGTTGCCTGTCATCTCTATGACGAGCGATTTGAAGAGAGGAGGGCAAATGCCTTCGCCACTTTTGCAAATTCGTGACGCCACAAAAATCTATTACAGCGGCGGCTTCCTTGGCGACAAGAAGTCGGTTGTCGCGCTTGAAGACTTCAATATGACCATTGATGAGTCGCCGGCGACCATCACCACGATCGCCGGCGAGAGCGGCAGCGGCAAGACCACGCTGG
Source organism: Chloroflexota bacterium (assembly GCA_009841405.1). Classification (GTDB taxonomy): domain Bacteria; phylum Chloroflexota; class Anaerolineae; order Aggregatilineales; family Phototrophicaceae; genus UBA6055. The sequence continues at coordinate 8,231 of VXLV01000116.1, forward strand.
CAAATCTCGTGCTCGGCTTCATCAAGCTCACTTCGGGCAAAATCATCTTCGAAGGCGAAGATATCACTGATATGACCGACGAGCAACTGAAGGCTTATCGCCGCAATGTGCAAGCGGTCTTTCAAGACCCCTTCGGCGTTTACAATCCCTTCTACCGCATCGACCACATCTTCGACCTAGTCAACAAGCACTTCAGCCTTTCTGACAACCAGAAAGAATACCGCGAAATGGTCGAAGCCGGCTTGAATGTAGTCGGCTTGTACGGCGAGGATGTCTTGCGCAAGTACCCGCACCAGCTCAGCGGCGGGCAGCGGCAGCGCATCATGATGGCGCGCGCTTATATGATCAAGCCGCGGCTGATTGTGGCGGACGAGCCGGTGTCGATGGTGGACGCCTCGCTGCGCGCTTCGATTCTTGACGCCATGCTGCGCCTGCGCGACGACCACAATATCTCATTCCTCTATATCACGCATGATCTGAGCACCGCTTACCAGATCGGCGACCAGATCTACATGCTCTATCAAGGCACAACAGCCGAGCGCGGCACGGCCATGGATGTCATCGACGCGCCGCAGCATCCTTATGTGCAGCTGTTGATCGACTCGGTGCCGGTGCCTGACCCGACTGACAAATGGGATGTCGATATCAGTTTGCCAAGCGAAGAAGAGATGCGGACGGCCGCCGCAAAGGGCTGCCGCTATTATCCGCGTTGCCCGCATCGCATGGACAAATGCCTCGTGGAGCAGCCGCCCTTGTTCAAAATGGAGAAGCCCAAACACGAGGCGGCTTGCTATCTTTACGAAGAGAACGAAGTGGCGCCGATTGAGCCGCCGATGCTGGTCAATCGGCCCATGACCGAGGCGGCGGTCGCCACTGCGGCCGGCCGGACGCGCGAACGTATGGTCGCGGCCGCCCTGATTGTCGTCGCCTTTGTCGCCGGCGTCTTGATCGCGGCCAGCCGCGAGCCGGAAGTTGTGGTCGAAACGGTGATCGAAGAGGTGCAAGTTGTGGTTACGGCGACTGCCATCGCCCCGACTGAGCCGCCGACAGCGACACCGCCGCCCACTGCCGCGCCCGAATCGCAGGTCATCGTCCCGGCATTCACCGTCGATCCGGCTGGCGCTGTGGACAAGGGAAGCATCACTTGGGGCGAGGACACTTTCGGCGAGATCGAAAGCGCCGACGATCGGCATATCTATACATTCGCCGGTATCGAGGGCGTTACCGTCGAGCTCAAGCTGATAACTGGCGGGCGCGGCTTGAGCGGCACCGGGTTTTACGCGCCGCTGGCCACGATTTACGACCCAGACGGTCAAATCGTCTTCGCCTTTGACCGCGCGCGGCGCAGCAATCGCGGCGAGCTGACCTTCGCTGCCGATGGCGACTATCAGATTGTCGTGGGCGCCGACGACCGCGGCCGCGGCGTCGACGCCTATACCATCACCATTGAAGGGGAGGCGCCAGAGCCGACCCCCATGCCGACTCTGCCGCCGCCGGCCTTTGTCGTCGAGCGCGAGGGCGCGGTCGCCAAAGGCGAAATCGTGTTTGGCGAAGACGCCGGCGACGAAATCCAAAGCGTCGACGACCGCCATAGCTGGAGCGTCAGTGGAGTCGCCGGGACGACAGCGCATATCAGGCTCATCACGGGCGGCCGCGGATTGAGCGGGACCGGATTCTTCGCGCCTTTCGCCACCATGTACGCGCCGGACGGCAGCATCGTGCTCGCCTTTGATCGCGCCCGCCGCAGCAACAGCGGCACGCTGACTTTCGCCGAGACCGGGACCTATGAATTCGTGCTGGGCGCGGATGACCGCGGCCGCGGCGTCGACGCCTACACGATCACCATCGAAAGCGAGGAGGGTTAGCGCGCGAGAGAATCTGAACGCTGTGACAAGAGATCAACCTGCCCCTCCTCGGTAAATCCGGGAGGGGTCGCTTTTATCCCGAGCGCCTCGCTTCAGTCGCTGAAGCCGGCCTGGCAAGCAGCACGTAAGCAATCAGCAATCGAAAGGAATGGAGTAATGCTCACACAGGAACAGATCAACTTCTTCCATGAAAACGGCTTTCTGCGCATACCGCAGGTTTTCAGCGAAGAAGAAATCAGCGCTTTATCGGACAGTCTCGACAACCTGATCGAAGACTGGGCGCTGACCAGCCCGGGCTGGTCCGGCCCCTGGCGCGATGTCTATTTTGACGAGGAGTTGGAAAAGCAGGTCAAGCTGACCGCCATGCATGATCTGCACTTTTATTCCGACGCCTGGATGCGCGCCGTGACACACCCAAAACTGGCGGGCTGCCTGGCGCAGCTGCTGGATTCCAGCGTTGAACTGCATCACACGACCATGCATATCAAGCCGCCGCAGACTGGCCATCCTTTCCCCATGCACCAGGATGACCCCTTCTACGAACATACCAATGGCCGCTTCATCGATACGCTGGTGCATCTCGATGACACTTTCCACGAGAACGGCGAGATCCGCTTCCTGGCCGGCTCGCACAAGATGGGCAAGCTCCCGCATGTGCTCGCCTACCCGGACGGCACGCCCTGCACGCCGCACCTGGATCCGGAAGAGTACAAATTGGAGGACACGGTTGCCGTGCCGGCCAAGCGCGGGGATGTGGTCGTCTTCCATATCTACTGCATCCATGGCTCGTATATCAACCAGACGAAGGAGCCGCGGCGCATGGTGCGCATGGGCTTCCGCGATCCGCATAACGATCAGGTCGCGGGCCAGAGCAATGGCCGCCCCGGGCTCATCGTTCACGGGTATCGCGAACGCCGCGGCGAGGAAGAACTCCTGAAGATCACATAAACAGAGTCCATCTCGGTGGCAGAGCAATCTCCGCTAGTGGTCGGCCTGGATATCGGCGCGACCAAAATCATGGCGGGCTTGGTGACAGCACGCGGCGACCTGCTTCGCTCGCTGCAAGTCGCTACCGCCGCCTCTCCCCCGGCGATTTTGGCGGCGACGCGCGCGCTCAGCGATACGCTGACTGCTGAAGCGCCGGCGCCAGTGCTGGGCATCGGCATTGGCTGCGCCGGTGTCGTCGATACGCGGACGGCGACGGTCATCCACGCCAACGATAATCTGCCCGGCTGGGGCGGGACGGCGCTCAAGGCCATATCGACCGGCGGACTGCCGGTTGTGGCTGATAACGATGTCCGCGCGATGGCCTATGGCGAAGCGAAACTGGGCGCCGGCCGCGGCTACGAGTCGCTGCTCTGCGTCACCGTCGGCACGGGCATCGGCGGGGCGCTCATCTTCAATGGCGAGATTTGGCCGGGCGCGAATTTCAGCGCCGGCGAGATCGGCTATCTGGTGGTTGGCTGGGATGGCGACTCACCGCTGATTCTGGATCAGTACGCGTCGGGCCCGGCGATAGAACGCGCTTATCAAGGGGCGACAGGCATGGACGAGCGCATGCCGCTTACGGAAATCAGCGCGCGCGCGGCCGCCGGCGACGGGGCGGCGATAGCCGTCATCCAGCGCAAAGCCCGTGAGCTCGGCGCGGTCCTGGCTGGTTACGCCACCTCGATCAATCCGCAAGCCGTGATTGTCGGCGGCGGCGTGCCGCAAATTGGCGCGCTGTGGTGGGAGGCCTTTGCCGGCGCATTTCATGCGAGTCTGCCGCCACTGCTGGCGGGGACGCGACTGCTGCCCGCGGCGCTGGGTGTGGAGGCGGTGTTGCTGGGCGCGGCGCGGCTGGCCTGGCGGGAGGTGAAAGCATGAACGCCGATGCTTTCCTGGCAGCGGTCAAAGGCAAGCTGATCGTCTCCTGCCAAGCCTTGGAAGACGAGCCGCTGCACGGATCGAACATCATGGCGCGGATGGCGGTGGCGGCCCAGATCGGCGGCGCTGTGGCCATACGCGCCAACGGCCCGGACGATATCCGCGCGATCAAGCAGGCGGTCGACCTGCCCGTAATCGGCTTGTACAAACAGGGCGAGAGCGGCGTTTACATCACGCCAACATTCGCCGCCGCCGCCGAAATCGCGGAAGCGGGCGCTGATGTCATCGCCCTCGACTGCACGGAGCGGCCGCGCCCGGAGGGCCTGTCGCTGCCTGAATTGCTGGCGCGCATCCATGGCGAACTGGGGCTGCCGACATTCGCTGATGTTGCCGCGCTTTCGGAAGCGCAAGCGGCTGCCGCTGCCGGCGTGGCCATGGCGGCGCCGACCCTGGCTGGCTATACCGACGCGCGCCCGGCGCTGGACGGGCCCGACTTTGCGCTGCTGGCGGAGATGATCGAGCAATTGCCGATACCGGTGATCGCCGAGGGCCGCGTCAATACGCCGGAGCAAGCGCGGCGGGCGCTGGACATGGGCGCGGGGGCGGTTGTGGTCGGCTCGGCCATCACCCGCCCGCGCACGATCACCGCGCGTTTCGTAAGCGCAATTTCTACCCCACCCCCCGGCCCCCTCCCCGACGAGTCAGGGAGGGGGAGCAAACCCGGTCGGAACTGGTGATTTCAGGTTGCTTGGCCTAAGAACCGAGCTGCCTTATGTAATATTGTCGCATTATCTGAGTTTGCTTTGAGTAAGAATCGGAGTACCGGACAAGCCTTGTAGGGGCGACTCTGTGAGTCGCCCGCCATCAGTTTTTCACAGCATCCCAATCAGGAGACCCCATGAAAACACTGGCATTCCTCGGCACGGCCCATATTCACACGCCGAACTTCGTCAAAACGGTACTCGAGCGCCCGGACGAGTTCACGCTTAAGGCGGTCTGGGACGATCAACCGGCGCGGGCGCAGGTCGCCGCCGGGCACGCCGGCTGCGCAGCTGTCGCTGACTACCGCGATATCCTGCGCGATGAGGAAATCGACGCCGTCATCGTCTGTTCGGAGACCTGGCTGCATCGCGAATTGGTCGAAGCGGCGACCGCCGCCCGCAAGCATCTCTTCGTCGAGAAGCCGCTGGGCCTGGGCGCGGATGACGCCTACGCCATGCAGCGCGCGATTGACGCCGCCGGCGTCACCTTTCATATCGGCCACTTCATGCGTAGTTATCCTTTCAATCGTGTGCTCAAGGACTGGGTTGATGACGGCGTCCTGGGCACGATCACGCGGATTCGTCATTGCAATGTGCATCACGGCGCGATCGGCAAGTGGTTCCATCCCGGCGGCGGCTGGTACGAAGACGGCTGGCTGTGGATGACAGACGCCGCGCGCTCTGGCTGCGGCGGGTTTGGGGATCTAGGCGCGCATTCGCTCGACATCTTGATGTGGCTGATGGGCGATGTCGCGGCGGTCACGGCGCAGGTGGACCGGCTGCTGGGGAATTATCCCTGCGACGAGTACGGCGAGGGCATGCTGCGCTTCGCTAACGGCGCGATCGGCACGCTGGCGGCCGGCTGGGCCGATGTCTTGCGGCCCTTGCCGATTCTGGTCAGCGGCACAGAGGGCGTGGCCTATGTTGACAATGGAAAATTGTACGTAAAGTCGGATAATCTGCCTGAGACGGACGGCGGCGAATGGACGGACTTGCCCGAGGCGCTGCCGCACGCCTTTGTCGTCTTCCTCGATGCGCTGAACGGTGAAGACGTCGCTCTGATTTCGGCGAAAGAAGCGGCCGACCGCAGCGCCGTTATGCAAGCCTTTTACCAAGCTGCGGCTACCAATTCCTGGGTTCAGCCCCAAACATCATAAAAGGAGCCAAACACATGAGTACCTTGAAAGTGGGTGTGATCGGAGTCGGAGGGATCGCGCGGACGCATATGCCCGGCTGGGCGGCATCGCCCCATGCCGAGGTTATCGCCGGCGCTGATCTCGTGCCGGAGGCGCTGCAGCGCTGGGGCGCGGATTGGGATGTCAGCCGCCTCGAAACCGATAGCGCCGCGGTCATCAACGACCCCGACATCGACATCATCGACGTTTGCACACCCAATAGTTACCATGCAGAGCTGTCGATTGCCGCGTTGGAAGCGGGCAAGCACGTCATCTGCGAGAAGCCGCTGGCGCCAACGAGCGCCGAAGTCCAGCGCATGATTGACGCGCGCGACAGAAGCGGCAAGCTCTTGATGACAGCGCAGCATTTCCGTTTCGCCGGCACGTCCAAGGCGCTTAAGGCGGAAATCGACGGCGGCGCGCTGGGCGATATTTATCACGCCCGCAGTTGGATGCTGCGCCGGGCCGGCATCCCCACTAGCCTGGCTTTCCTTTCCACGCAGCACGCCGGCGGCGGCGCTTGTATCGACATCGGTGTGCATATCCTCGACTTGACACTGTGGATGATGGGCAATCCCGCGCCGGTCTCGGTGACGGGCGTGGCCAGGCGCGAGCTGGCCGCCAACCCCAAGGCTTTCGGGCGCTGGCCGCGTCACGGGCGCATCCCCGAGGGCATGGATGTCGAGGAGATGGCGATGGCTTTTGTCCGCTTCGAGACGGGCGCGACCCTGGTCTTCGAAATCTCCTGGCTGCTGCATCACGATATCGATGGCGAAGATATGCAGATGTGGCTGTATGGCACGGGCGGCGGCTCGCATTGGCCCAAGTGCGAGGTCTACGACACCAACTACGATGCCATGCAGCTCTACAATCGCAAGCTGAAGCTGACGCAGAATATGGCGGAGCCGCACGCGCAGGAGTGCATCGAATTCGCGCAGGCGATTGTCGATGGCGCGCCCTCGCCCGTGCCGGCGGAGCAGTCGCTGCAGGTGATGCAGATCCTGAACGCCATCTACGAGAGCCAGAAAACCGGCCGCGAGGTGCTGCTGTAGCACGGCGGCACTTTTGTAGGGGCGAGCCGGCGGGGCGGTTACCTTGCTATCAAGTCGTCGGTAGGGGCGACCCGGCGGGTCGCCCGATCCAAACACATAACGCATACGGGCGAGCCACCGGCTCGCCCCTACGCACACAGTTACGTTGTTTGCAGGGACACGGACGACCCGCCAGCATGCGAATGTCACGATTGGTTTACCCGTTCTTGTCAGTCGTTGCGCTGTTGTTCAGCGCTTGCGGCACGATGCAGCCGGAGCTGGCGCCGGCCGGGCCCCGCGCCGGCCTCTGGTCGCTGGAATACCGTGGCGGCTGCAGCGGGCAAGAAGCGGAACGGCTGCAAATCACGCGCCTGGATGCCGACGAAATCGCCTTTGACGACTTCCGGTTGCTTCGGGACGCGGCTGGCGACTATATAGGCAGCGCCACCTTTTTCGCGCCGATGCCGGCCGACGGGCGCAACATCCCCTACGAAATTCTTTATAGGCTGCGAGCTGCGGACGACGGCGGATACGTCGGTACAGAGACCATCGTCGAAGGCGGCGGCCACGGGCTGTCATGCCCGGTCGAACTGATCTTCATCGGCGCGCGGTAGATATCGCGCCATGGCTCGGACAGCGCCACAACCGGGCCGCGTTTGCTGAAAGGAAAGCAACAATGAACACAGTCGAGACATACGAATTTGACCGATTGGGTTACCTGGTTATCCCCGATTTGTTGAGCGCCAGCGAGGTCGAGCGTCTGGCGGCGGCGATTGACGCGCTGGAGGACCGCGCGACGCAGCAGTTGCGGCGCCCGGCCGACAAAGTCAGCGCCTGGGGGCCGGAGTACCGCTATGACGCGGACTACGGCTTCTACGTTCAGGGCGCGCGCGAAGACGGCAAGACCATGATCATCGAGGACTTCTTCAACGGCGACAGCGCCTTTGACATGCTGGTTGATCACGCGCCGACGATGGAGTACATCCGCGCCATCGTACCGGAACGCCCGACGATCAACAACTCGGAGATTCGCATCCGCTATCCGGGCAACCAGACGCATTCGCATTTGGGCGGACCCGTGCTTTCAAAGTACCGCTACGCCTACACAGCGCAAGGCATCAGCTGCATGATGGTGCGGATGATCTACTTCGTGCACGATGTGGGCCCGGGCCAGGGCGAGTTCTGCGTCGTGCCGGCCACGCACAAGAGCAATATGGAATCGCCCTACGAGGGCAGCGATCCCGACAAAGAGCCGGGCATGATCGGCTTGCCGGTGAAGGCGGGCGACGCGATTCTGTTTACGGAGAATCTGCGGCACGGCGGGCTGACCAATCACTCGCGGCAAACGCGGAAGACCCTGCATGTCGGCTACGGGCCCTATTGGATGAAGTCGCAGAATATCGCGACGATGGATGAAGAGCCGCATATCCTGCCGCGGACATTCGCGCGCTTCACGCCCGAGCAGCGCCTGCTCTTCCGCAGCTGGCCCACGCTGCTTGAGGGGTAGCGAGCCTTAGGCGACCGGATAGGCGATGGTGGTGATCAAGCTGTCGATATTTCCGCCGCTGGCGTACATGCGCGAGTATTGCACCGTGATCGGGACATCGCTGCGCAGGCGCACGCCGTAAGGCACGTCAAAGGGAATCTGGAAGCCGCTGATCTGCTCCGGTTTGTCCAGCCGCACATGCGGGCAGCGCTTCGCCGGCACGGTGATTGCGACGCCTTCGACCGCCTCGCGGTCTTCGAAGTAAAAGTCGAGCAGCACCCTGGCGGCGTCATTCGTGACGTTGAGGATGCAGATCGATTCGTGGTTCTTGTTGACCGGGTCGTCATCGGCGGGCGCGGCCAGGTAGGCGTCCGGGATCAGCCAGGTCAAAGCGCCGTTTTCGGGCATGGTTTTGTCTTCCTCTCGCAAATTCGAACGTTGCAATAGGTTGTCGGATGAATAGCGTTGTTGGGGAAGGACTTTACCCGTTTACCAACGCAGATTGTAGGGGCGAGCCACCGGCTCGCCCGTACGAAATCAGTGAGTACAGCCGTACGAATCGGTGAATACGCCGGTACGAAACAGCGTGTATTTAGGATCTCGGCAAGCCAAGGCTCGCCCCTACACGCCATCTTTGTCGACAAAGAGCTGGCGGCGGTAGATTTCGTCCGGGCGCTGATACAAGTGCTGGACGTCGCCGTCGGGCAGGCGCGTCGGCTTGCCGGTCAGCAGCGCGCCGAGGAAAATCCGCGCCGCTTTGACCGCCATCGCAGTGATGTTCATGATTTCGGCGGGTGAGTCCCCCAGCGCGACCAGGCCGTGGTTTTCGAGCAGGATCAGCTTTGGCGCTCTGCCATGTTGCGCCATATACGCGCGAACGCGCTCGCGCATGACCAGCGCCAGCGGCAGCCCGGGATCGGCGTAGGGCACAAGCGCCGACTGCGGCCCGCAGAGCACGACTTCATCGGGGAAGCGCCGCTGCCGCGCGAAGTCCGCGGCGTATTCGCTGCACATCACCTGGTTGATCGCGGTGGGATGGGTATGCCCGATGACGGCTGCGCCGCATTCATGCAGCAGCAGGGCGTGAAAGCTGGCTTCGATTGATGGGCTGACAGCCAACCCCCCCTCAGTCCCCCCCAATGCATTAGGGGGGAGGATTGCCGACGCCGTAATGCGCCTTTGCTGGCTGAGCGTTGCCGGCGGGTTGTCCAGCAGAGCCAGCATGGGCGCGAAACGCAGCGCGACAAATCCGGACTCGTCGATGCCCTGCATCTGATGCCCGCTGGCTTTGACGAGGAAACTCTCGTCGTCAATGCGCATCGACGTATTGCCCTCGCCGATGATGACGTAGTCCAGCGCGGGCTCGCCCAGGGCGCGGGTCATCTTGATGAGGCTGTCGAGCGGGTTCATTGCCTACCCCTCCCCCCAACCCCCTCCCCAAAGCATTGGAGAGGGGGAGCGCACGCTTCGTCACATTGTACGGAATCTGCGATTCAGGTCTCCCCCCATTGCGATGGGGGGAGATTTAGAGGGGGTTGACTACCAAGCTAGAAGTCGAAGTCGTTGATATTGTCCGCCGTGAAGGTGAATGGTGGGCCAAGCAAGACTTCGCTGCCATTGACGACTACCAGGTCGCCCAGGCGCCCGGCCGAGACCGAAGCATCGCCCGGTCCGAATTCACCATCGACAACCGCGCGCATGACGTAGACCGCCGCATAACCCAAGTCAACCGGATTCCACAGAATGACATCGCGGACGCAGCCGCTGTTGACATAGGGTTTCATGCCGTTCGGCGTGGCCAGGCCAACCACCGCAACATCCTCGCAGGCGTCGGCTTGCTGCACGGCGTCAGCGCCGTTGGGCGTGGCGACCGAGGTCATGGCGAAGATGCCGTCGAGGTCTTCGCCGTATTTGTTGAGCAGAGTCTGGGCTTGCTGGAAGCTCAGAACCGCGTCTTCTTGCGCTTCGAGCGTCTCCAGCCATTCCAGATCGGGGTAGCATTCGCCGGCGTAAGCCCACATCTCGGCGATCCAGCGCGCCTGATTCGGCGTGGTGAAGGTCGAGGTGACGATGCCGAAGGAGGCGTCCGCGCCCATCTGGTCGGCCAGGCTGTCGACCAGGGCTTTGGCGATGCCGTTAAATTCGGCCTGGTTGACGAACCACTCGCGCGCGTCCGGCTCGCTGTTGGCGTCATAGCCGACCACGTGGATGCCTGCTTCCAGCGCCTTGCGCAACACCGGCGCGATGGCGACCGGGTCGTTGGCGGCGAAGAGGATGCCGTCCACGCCCGCGGTGATGTAGCTGTCGATGACCTGGATTTGGTCGTCGATATTGGCTTCGGTGGGCGCGTCGGTGGTGACGGAGACGTTGCCCAGCTCTTCGGCGGCTTGCTGCTGCCCGAGGGTGGTCGCGGCGAAGTAGCCGATGCCGACCAGCTTGGGCACGTCAACCAGGGTGATGTCCATGCCGGCCATGTCGTCGCCCATGGCTGCCATGCCGCCATCGTATTCCATCATCTCCATTTCTTCTTCCATGTCGCCGTCGTCGTCTTCCATCATCTCATCGCCCATGCCGCAGGCGAGCGGATTGACATCGAGGTCGTCGGCGCCGTCCCAGCGTTCATGCCCGTCAGCGCTTAGCGGCATCGCGACCAACGCGAGAAGCAGCGCCAGGATCAAAGTGATTGCGAATGTTCTCTTCATGAGTTTTGACTCCGTCATACTGATTACGTGAACGAAATTGAGAAACGAGGTTTCTAATATCTGTGGTTCGCCTCCTTTCGCATTCTCCCCCTCCCTAAATCCCTCCCCGACGCGCAGTGTCTACGCGCGCCATCAAGAGGGAGGGACTTTCCTCCCCACTATTCACAGACTGGCTGGGCTCCCCTTCCCTCTTTATGGGATGCCCGCCATAGAGATGGCGGGAAGGGGCCGCGCCGCGTAGACACAGGCGGCCGAGGATGGGGGTCTGTCGATTAACTTTCCTCCCGCCGGCTCTGAATAAAGTTGTTCACCAGTATAGCAAATATAAGCACGCTGCCGATAACGACTATTGTCGCGTCGCTGGTGACGCCCGAAAGCGTCAAGCCGTTTTTCAGCAGCTGTATCAAGACCACGCCGATGATCGTGCCCGGGATCGAACCAGTGCCGCCGAAAATGCTCGTCCCGCCCAGCACCACGGCCGCGATCACATCCAGCTCAATGCCCGTGCCCATGTCGGAGCGGGTTGTGCTCACGCGCGACACAAAAATGTAACCGGCTACTCCCGCCATAAAGCCGGAGAAGGTATAGATGAAGAGCAAATGCCGGTTGACCGTCAGCCCGCTGAAGCGCGCGCCAAGCTCGTTGTTGCCGATGGCGTAGAGCGCGCGGCCCAGCCGCGTCCGCGCCAGCACAATGCCAAAGACGATCACTGCTATGATCAGCAGCCAGAGTTGCGTCGGGATGCCCAGGAACTCGCCCTGGCCCAGCTGAAAGAACCACTCCGGATAGCCCCGGGCCGAGCGCGCCTCGCTGATGCCCTCGGCCAGGCCGCGATACAGCGCCAGCGTCGCCAGGGTCATGATCAGCGGCGGCACGCCGACGCGCACGATGAATAGCCCGTTGACGAAGCCGGCCAGCGTCCCGCTCAGGATGCCGGTGACGATGGCCAGCTCCAGCGGGAAGCCGAGTTCCTGCCAGGTCCAGCCCAGCACGATTGCGGTCAAGCCCAGGATCGAGCCCACCGAGAGGTCGATGCCGCCAGTGATGATGATGTAGGTCATGGGGATGGCGATCAGGCCGACTTCGGTCATGAATCGGCCCTGCTGCAAGAGATTGTCCACGGTCAGGAATTTGTCGGTGCGGGTTGCCAGGAAGAGCACCGACACCAGCATGATCACGAAAAGCACGCCTTCCTGACTGATCAACAGGTGGCGCAGTTTCTCCCCCAGGGTTGGGTTGCGGGGAATGGGCTGCCCGGTCTTTTTGTCGGTCATTCGGTTAGAGCCTTTGCCGCCGCCGGCGTATCAAATCCGCCAGCACGGTCGCCAGAATCAGCAAGCCTTGCACCGCTTTCAGCCAGAAAGGCGAGACGTTGATGAAAATCATCGCCGAGCGAATGAAATTCAGCAGCAAGGTCGCCATGGTCGAGCCGATAGCCGTGCCTGTGCCGCCCAGGATGCTCACGCCGCCGACGACTGACGCCGTAATCACGGACAGCTCGAGGGCCGGGGGCGGCGTCGCCTGAATGATGTTGAACTGCGTCGAATACATCACGCTGGCGATGCCGATGAAGACGCCATTCAAGATGAAGACGGTCATCAGCAGCCGGCGTTGCGACAGGCCCGAGAGCCGCGCCGCCTCGGCATTGCCGCCGAGCGCGTAGAAGGCGCGCCCGGTCGCGCTGTAGCGCATCCATAAGACCACCACAATTGTCAGCACGACCATAATAATGATCGGCATGGGGATGCCCAGCGGCCGCATCTGCGACAGGAAGTACTCCGGCGGCATGTCGCGCACGCGTTCGCCGCCCGCCCAGATGATGAGGATGCCCTTGATGATGCTAAGCATGCCCAGGGTCACGACGATCGAGGGGATGCGCAGATACGCGACCAGGAAGCCGATGAAAGCGCCGAAGCCGGCGCCGACGATCAGCGGCGCCAGCCAGGCCAGCGGCGCCGGCAGGCCCGATACCACCAGCCGCCCGCTGATCACTGCCAGCAAACCCACCAGCGAACCCACCGAAATATCGATATTGCCGGTGACGATCACCATCGTCATGCCCAGGGCCGCCACCGCGATATAGGCGTTGCCCTGCAAATTGTCGGAGATATTGCGCTCCTGCAGAAAACGCGGGTTGGCGATGCCGATGAAGAAGATGAGCAGCAGCAAGCCGAAGAGGATGACGCTCTCCTGATTGCCGAAGAGCTTGCGAATCCGGTAGCGCTCGTCCGGCACGCTTCGCGGGATCAGGATTTGCAGGATGGCAAGCGCGCCCGCGACCAGCATCACCCAGAAGGCGAGATCCAGGCTGCCCAAGATCGTGCCTTCCCCCCATTCACTGGGGGGACTGATGGGGGTATTGCGGAAGAAGTTGATGTAGTAGACCACGACCAGCAAGCCGGCCACGCTCGTCAGCAGGGCAATGGCGCGCCCCGCCGCTGGCGCGATGACATTCCAAATGCCCAACAGCAGGATGCCCAGCCCCGCCAGCGGGATGACTTCCAGCCCGGTCTTGAAAACGCCCAGCTCGTTGGCTTTTTTGCTCTCGGTCAAGACGGCTACGGTCGAGGGGCCGCGCTCCGGCTGGACGACGAAGGGCAGCGTAAAATATGCGCCAATGATGACCAGCGCCAGCGCGATGCCGATGAAGTCCAACGGCCGGCGCTGCGGCGGGCGACTCACAGAGTCGCCCCTACATCGCTGGTTACGGCGGGCGTTGCGCTCATCATGGCGTGGGCGATGAGTTCCTGGGTGGCTTCTTCGCGCGTGAATTCGCCGACCAGCCGCCCCTCGCGCATGACCAGGACGCGGTCGCTCATGCCCAGGATTTCCGGCAATTCGCTGGAGATCATCAGGATCGCCAAGCCTTGCTCAGCTGCCAGTTGGCTCATCAGGCGGTGAATCTCCGACTTGGCGCCGACATCAACACCGCGCGTCGGCTCGTCCATGATCAGCAGTTTGGGGCTGCTCGCCAGCCACTTGCTGACGACGACTTTCTGCTGATTGCCGCCCGAGAGCTTGTTGGCAGTTTGGTCGGGACCGGTGGCGCGGATGCTGAGCTGCCGAATCGAGTGGTTGGCCAGCACGCGTTCTTTGGCGCGGCTGATGAAGGTATTTTTAGAGACCAACTCAAGCACGGCCATCGACGTATTCTCGCGGATAGTCATTTCGCGGATCAGCCCTTGATGGCCGCGGTCTTCCGGCACGTAGCCGATGCCGTGATCGACCGCCTCGGACGGACGGCTGATCTTGACCGGCTGACCATTAAGCAGGATCTCGCCCGACTCGGCCGGCAGCACGCCGAAAATTACCTGCGCGGTCTCGCTGCGGCCAGAGCCGACCAGCCCGGCCAAGCCGACGATTTCGCCGGCGCGCACGCTGAATGAGATATCGCGGGTTAGCGGCGGGCGATTGAGGTTTCGCACTTCCAGCACGACATCGCCGATTTCGGCAACCTGCTTGGGAAAGAGGTTCTCGATGGTGCGCCCGACCATCATGCTGATAAGCTCGCCTTCGCTAGTAGCGCTGACGTCCTGCGTGCCGATGTAGTCGCCGTCGCGCAGCACGGTCACGCGGTCGGCCAGCTCAAAGACTTCGTTGAGGCGGTGGCTGATGTAGATGATGCTGACGCCGCGTTCGCGCAGCAGCCGTACAATGCTGAAGAGCTGCTCGACATCGCTTTCGGTCAGGGCGGCGGTCGGCTCGTCCATGATCAAGATCTGCGCATCCAGCGACAGCGCCTTGGCGATCTCCACCCGCTGGCGATTGCCGACGTTGAGCGTGCCGACTTTGGCGCCGACATCGAGATTGTGGATATTCAACTCCGCCAGCAGGGCGGCAGCCCCCTGCTCCATGGCTTCCCAGTCTATCGCCCTGAGGCCGAAACGCTTCATCGTCGGCGCGTGTCCCATGAAGATATTCTCGGCGACGGAAAGCTCCGGGTACAAGCCGAGCTCCTGGTAAATCGTGGCGATTCCGGCGGCGTGCGCCTCGCGCGGGTTGCTGAACTCGACGCGCCGCCCGTCCAGCAGGATCTCGCCCGTGTCGGGTTGGTACACGCCGGAGACGATCTTGATCATAGTGGATTTGCCGGCGCCGTTTTCGCCAATCAGGGCGTGCACTTCGCCGCGACGCACGTCAAAGCGCGCGTCCTTTAGCGCATGCACGCCGGGAAAATGCTTATCGATCCCGCGCAATTGCAGCAAGGCGTCGCTCATGGGCTCAATCCAGCAACGCGCAAAAGCGCCCGTAATGGTCGTTCCAGGCGGCGCTGTGTCGCGGCTCGTAGCGCCTGTTTTCGTCTGATTCGCTCAGCAGCGCGCGCGCTTCGGCCACGCTGCCCAAGTCGCCGATGGCGATCAGCTGCGCGATGGCGTTGCCGGTTGCGGTGGCTTCCGCTGGCCCGGCGACAACCGGGTGCCCGATGGCGTCCGCCGTCATCTGATTGAGCAGGGCATTACGCGAGCCGCCGCCGATGATATGCAGCCGGTCGACTGCCCGCCCCGATACCTCCAGCAACAGTTCAAGCACATAGCGATATTTGTAGGCCAGGCTCACGTAGACGGTCGCCATGATGTCGGCGTCGCTTTCCGGCAGCGCCTGGCCCGTCCGGCGGCAGAAGTCGATGATGCGCGCGGGCATATCGCCCGGCGGCAAAAATGCCGGGTCGTCCGGATCGATGAAGGCTTTGAAGAGCGCGGCGCCTTCCACCATCTCCGTCAGTTGGGCGAAGCTGTAGTCCTTGCCCTGCGCGGCCCAGGTCGCGCGGCACTGATCAACCACCCACAACCCCATGATATTCTTCAGCAGGCGCCAGGTCCCGCCGTAGCCGCCCTCGTTGGTGACATTCGCCGCGTATGAGGCGTCGCTGATGATCGGCTCGTCGAGCTCCAGGCCCAGCAAGCTCCAGGTGCCACTGCTCAAGTAGGCGTAGTTTTCGGTGGTTGATGGCACGGCGACGACCGCGCTGCCGGTGTCGTGACAGGCGGGCAGGATGACGTCGATGCCCTGGTAGGCGCCGATGCGCGTGCCCGGCGCGGCAATGGGCGTCAGCAGATCGACGGGGATGCCGACGGCGTCCAGGATGTCACGGTCCCAATCACCGAGCGCCGGGTTGTAGAGCTGCATGGTGGTCGCTTCGGTGAATTCACAGGTCTTGGCGCCGGTCAGCCAATAGTTGAAGAGGTCGGCGATGGTCAGCAGCGTCGCGGCATTATCCAACTGCGGGCTGCCGTCGCGGATGCTCGCCGCCAGCTGATAGAGCGCGTTGAGCGGCATGAATTGAATGCCGGTGCGCTGGAAGATTTCGCGGCGGGGCATGCGCTCGAAGACCCATTCCATCGCGCCCTCAGTGCGCGGGTCGCGGTAATGTACCGGGTTGCCCAGCAGTTCGCCGGCGCCGTCGAGCAGGGCGTAGTCGACGCCCCAGCAGTCCAGGCCGATGGTAGCGGCCTCGTCCACGCCGCTGATGCCGACGGTGATCTCATGCCACAGGCGCAGCACATCCCAATGCAGCAGAGTAGGCGTCTGCACCGGGATATTGGGAAAGCGATGGACTTCGCGCAAGTCAAGGGCAGCGCCGTCAAAGGCGGCGTCCATCACGCGGCCGGAGGTCGCGCCCAGGTCGATGGCGATGACATGGCGCGCGCTCATGTGCCGGCCTCATGCGCGGCGGCGGCGCGGGATTGAAGTCTGGATTTGCGCGAGGCGCGGCAGCTTGACATGTACACTTGGTCAAAAGATCGACGCGAACAAAATAATAGCGCAATTATAGACGCGATGACCGGTTTTGTCACATCTTGCGCGGCTGGGGATTGGTTGTTTATCTTCGTAGTACCAGAGAGTCGTGCGAAAATCAGAAGGCTGATTGTAGGGGCAACTTATTAAGTCGCCCGCTTGTCCGGGACAGGTTTCGGGCGACTTAATAAGTCGCCCCTACAACTCTCGACGTTGTTGGGAATGGTATTCTCCGCAAGCAAAGCCGTGAGCGTCAAAGCAATATCAACGCCTCTGTGACTTCACAAGAACTCGGTGTCCTCGATGGTAAAGGCGTCAGCGGTTGCCTTGCCGCTCGATACTCCGCACGAGGTCGACCGTGAAGTCTTCCAGTGTGGTGATATGCGCGTCGGCCAAGGCGAGCGCGTCGGCCGGCAGCGGGAAGCCCGGGCTGGGCGCGGCGACGGCGTACATGCCGGCTGCTCTAAGAGAGCGCAAGCCGTTGGCGGAGTCTTCGATGCCCAGGCTCGCCGCCGGCGAAGCGCCCATAGCCTTGAGCGCCTCAAGGTAAATATCCGGCGCCGGTTTGCCTCGCGGAACTTCATCGCCGTAGATCATGACTTCAAACAGCTGGTCCAAACCGGTGATGCTGAGCACGGCCTTGATAATGTCGGTGGGCGAGCCGGAGGCCAGGCCGACGCGGAAATGCTGTTTCATGTGTCGGACGGACTCCAGCGCGCCCGGGCGGGCGGGCATGCGCGCTTCGTATTGCGCGATCACCCGCGTCTTCATCTCGGCGATGATCTCGTCGATGGTCTCGTCGAGCGCCAGCTTCTCCCGCATGACGCCCGCCCAGCCGACCGTGCTGCGCCCCATGGCCAGGCGCTGAAACTCGTCCGTCCAGTCTTTGCCGCGGTCGCGGGCGAATTCGACGCGCGACTTGTCCCAGTAGACTTCGCTATCGACCAGCACGCCGTCCATATCGTAGATGATGGCTTCAATGGGCATGGCGCTACCC
>VXLV01000121.1 GCA_009841405.1 Chloroflexota bacterium
TCGCCCCTACCGGATTCGGCCTGGGCTGAGCGTTTCAGCGGGTCGCCCCTACCGGTTTCGACAGGGGCGGGGACGTTGGTCTGCGCACCGACGGGAAGCTCGCCCCAGGCCACCGGCGGCAGATGGAAGTAGTTGGCGCGCATTTCGTTGATGCTCAGCAGGGGGTAGGCGGCGCGGATCTCGGCCAGGCGCGCTTCGGTGTCGGTCGGGCGGATGTCGTCGAACTCGGCGATGAGGGCGCCGGGGTAGAAGGGCAGCAGCTCCTGGCTGATCTTCTGCGCCAGGCGCACGAGCTTGGGATAGAGCGTGCGCTCGATGAATTGGCGCTCGGCGACTTTGGCGTTGGCTTCGGTGGCGTTCTCGCTGACGAGGCCGACCGGGATGCCGAAGATGTTGAGGATTTCGTCGCGCTGGGCTTTGCGGCCTTGCAAGAAATCGAGATCGGTGTGGCTGAGGCCGATGTGCTGCCACTCGACCGTGCCGCCGCGCAGGAAGGCGGTCTTGCGCGCGCCGGCGCCGTATTGGGCGCGCCATTCGCGTTTGATGCGCTGGTAGTCGGTGTCGCTGACGAAGTCGCGGATATTGACGACTCCGGCGGGCACGCCCTGGTCCTGGCCGAAGGTATTGCGATTCCAGTCGGACATGTGGCGGTCACTGAGCACGGCGCCGCGGGCGGCCGCGATCGGCGACAGGCCGTAGAAGTCGTTGTCGGGGCGCCAACGCCGGAAGTGAACGACTTCGATGGCGTCCAGGGGCATGAACTGGCCGTCGATCTCGTAGACGTAGCCGGCGACGATGCGGCTGGCGTCGGGCACGATGCTGACGCGGTCGGGGCGCAGCAGCCAGATTTCGCGCGGGGCGCCGCTGCTATCGCCGGCCAGGAACCAGTAGGCGTTGCCGTGCAGCTCGAGCGAGCCGATGGTCTGCTCCAGGAGCTCGAAGCCGCTCGTCAGCGGATTGGGTCGGCTGAGCAGCTGTTCGAGCGGGTGGTTGTTGATGCCGATGCGCTTTTCGCCCTCCAGCCGGAAGACGCGCAGGGGCACAAGCGCGCCCGCTTCCACGATGCGGTTGATGGCCACGTAGACCCAGGGCGACTGTTGATAGACGCGGGCGGTGTCGACCTCGATGAGCGGGCCGAGCTGGAAGCGGTTGCTGACGGCGACGGCTTCGATGTGGGGCGCGCGCGGGCGCAATCCCCGGCGGCGGTTGCTGAAGAAGTGGCTGAGCCAGTTGAACACGACGGTCTCCTTTGCTTGAGATGAACGCTTTTGGCGCAGGCTAGCATGGCGCGGCGCGCGAATGGCGACCAAATGTTCTCGCACCCTCACCCCAAACCCCTCTCCCATAAAGGGAGAGGAGCTTTATTCTTGCGTAGTTCCCGCACGAAAACTCCCCTTCCCTGATTTATCGGGGAAGGGGCCGGGGGATGGGGTAAAATGCAGCGCTTGAGGGCGAGACGAGTCTCGCCCCTACAGACAGAAGGTGGGGTTTGGCGGCGTGGTCAGCAGCCGAGGTTCAGGGCGATGACGATATCGACGATGATGGGCACTTCGCACCAGAGGTTGAGCACGTCGATGACGGTCAGGGCGATGCCGGCGAAGCAGACGAAGACCAGCACAAAGAAGACGAAACAGCCGAGGATCAGCCAGGGCGATGTGCCGCCGCTTTCTTCGCGAACGGCGTAGGGATCATAGTCGTAGCCGGGGTATTGGCCGGGGGGCGCTGGCGGCGCGGCGTAGCCTGTGGGCGCCTGCTGGTAAGGGCCTGGCGGTTGCTGCGCGGCGGGCTGATCGGGGTAGCCGGGGTAGGCGGGCTTCTGCTTGGGATAGTCATCGGGCAGCGGCGCGTAGGGATCAGCGGGCGGGGCCGGGCTGGGCAGGCCGTAGTCGGTTGGCGGCGGCGTGAAGCCCGGTTCGGCGGGCGGCATGGGCGCGGGCGCGGCGGGCGACGGCGGAGGCGTGGCGGGCGCGGCCTGCGCCAGGCTGCTGTAGGCTTCCAGCGCCAGGGTCACCGTCTCGCCCAGGCCGATCATATCGCCGTTTTGCAGGGGCGTGACGCCGGAGACGCGCTTGCCGTTGACGAAGGTGCCGTTGGTCGAGCCGAGGTCTTCGATTGTCATGGTGTCGCCGGAGCGCATCAAGCGCAGGTGATGGCGGCTGGTTTCGCGGTCATTGAGCACGATATCGTTGCTGATGTCGCGCCCGAGGGTGGTGAGGTCTTTACCAATTTCAAAGGCTTGATTGGGCTGCGGGCCGCGGCGCACCACCAAGCGGAAGTTGTCATTCTGCTGCATCATGCCCTCCTCGGTCAGCGAGCGGTTTGGCCTCGCCTGGCGTCATACTTGCTCAAGCCCGCGCTGCGTCGCTCGAGCACGTGCAGGGTTGCCGGCGGCGCGCCTCAAGGGGTTGCCGCAGACTTAACTACTCATTATACCGCGTTTTGCCAGATTTCAAGAATTGGCATAGGCGCCGGGAGTGGTGAACTCGTGATACGTAAAGCTCACCCCCATCCCCCGGC
>VXLV01000109.1 GCA_009841405.1 Chloroflexota bacterium
CCCCAACCCCCTCCCCGAAGCGTCAGGGAGGGGGAGCTCGGTGAACCGCCCACCGCGTCAAAAGTCGTAGGGGCGACTCTGTGAGTCGCCCGCCGCGCCGCGATTCGTAGGGGCGAGCCATTGGGTCGTCCGCCGCGTCAAGATTTGTAGGGGCGACCTAATAGGTCGCCCGCCAGCAGTCAATAGAACGAAGGACCAACGCCATGGACGCGCTCATCAAATACGGCCGCGAAGACAAAAATGTCGAGCTGCGCGATATCCCGCAGCCGCCCGACCCCGCGCCCGGCCAGGTCGTCGTGGAAGTCGGCGCCGCCGGCGTCTGCGGCAGCGACCTGCACATGTGGCGCGATCACCAGAGCTGGACGATCAAATTGCCGCTGGTGTTGGGGCACGAATTCTGCGGCACAATCGCCGCTGTCGGCGCTGATGTCGCCGGCTTCAAAACGGGCGACCGCGTCGCGGTGGAGACCGCCGCCGAAATCTGCGGCAACTGCGCCTACTGCCATTCCGGCGATTACAACCAGTGCCCGCACCGCCTGGGCTACGGCGCGCTCTATGACGGCGCTTTCACGCAGTACGTGACCGCCCGGCAGGCGATCCTGCATCATATCCCGGACAACGTCACCTTCGAGCAAGCCTCGCTGACCGAGCCGATTTGCGTCGCCTACAACGCCCTGGTCGAGAAGACGCCCACCGTACGGCCTGGCGACACGGTCGTAATTCAAGGGCCCGGCCCTATCGGTATGATGGCGCTATTCGTAGCTGTGCTGCGCGGCGCGTCCGAAATCGTCATGCTGGGCACGCGCCATGATAAGCAGCGACTGGCCATCGCGGCCGAGATCGGCGCCACGCGGACGCTCAACATCGACGAAGCCGACCCGCTCGATTTAGTGCGCACGCTTGGCGATGGCTACGGCGCCGACCTGGTCGTCGACTGCAGCGGCGTCAGCATCGCCCTGCAGTCAGCGCTGGAGATGGTGCGACCCAACGGCACGATCACCAAGATCGGCTGGGGCCCGCAGCCCATGGACTTCAACCTCGATCCGCTGGTGCAGAAAGGGGTGACGCTGCAAGGCTGCTTCAGCCATCTATACGATACCTGGGAGCGGGCGCTGAACCTGTTGTCGACCGGGCAAATCGACCTCGCGCCCATCATCGGCGGCGTCTACCCCCTGGCGGATTGGGAAGCGGCCTTCGAGCAAATGGAGTCCGGCAACAACGTCAAGTCGGTTCTTGTTCCGGCATGACTTTATCGTCGGGATGGCGTAGGGGTGAGTCGCCCATCCCTCCGTCAGCAGTCGAAATCCAAGTGTCAGCAATAGTATCGCCTACGGTCGCACGGCTGCGAGATTTCCTGTCCACGGATTGCCACATGATGACGAGGCATGAATGATGCTGATTTGGCAAATGAAAGCCAGTATGGAATATCTGTCGCTTGCCTATACGAATGAGCGGCCTGATGTGCGAAAAGTAATGGACTATGAAGACGGAAAGCTGTCAACATGGCCGCCGATATATGTCGAATATGATACTTATGTCTACGACGACATGGATGAAAGTTACGAGCGCGTTCCCAATTTCCCTAGCATATCTGGCAATATCACGTGCGATGAGGAATCTAGGCTAATACTCGATGAGTTGGTCTATGATCATGTCGAATTCTTGCCGCTGCTTTCCCATACGATAAAGGACAGGCAACTTTACATTCTGTATCCCAAAACGATTTTGGACTGCCTGGACAACGAACAATCAGACTTTGTGCGCACGAGGACGGGATATATTCGGGGCATCAGCAGTCATGTCTTTAGACCTGATAGCATCGGTGACACACCGATATTCAGATTACCGGTCGCTGGTAGTCCATCTAGTCGACCCTATGTCCGTGATGAGTTTAAGCAACTGATTGAAGACAATAAATTGACTGGACTGGAATTCCGGAAGGTGTGGGAAGACTAGGGATATGTGGAATGATGTACAACTCTACATCGCGTTCTACTCGCCGTCTATCGCGCTCCGCCTATTTGGCGAACTCGTTCTACCGGGAGGCGGAGACAAATATGAGCTAACAAAGAAGGACGGCGCTTATGTGCTGCGTTCCAGATATATCACTGAATGGGAAAAGGCGCGCATACGAGAACACTCCGACATGGAGCTTCGGACCCGCTTATCGTGCTCGGTCCTGCGACCCGGCGAAGTCGATGTCACGGATACGATTAACCGGATGATCGACCACATTTACTGTGAAATCACGCATGATTTCCTGCTTCTGGAGAATGGCAAAGACACCATCGCTTTGAGAAAAGACTGGATGACCTTGGTCAATACAAATGTGAAAAAGAGTTTTGGCAGTGAGGTTTGTGACCGACAGTATGAAATTCGACACTTGCCCAAATTCAACCTAGAGGAGAACAATCCAAATGGCAACAGCATGGACAATCGCCATTGAATCCGCGTTCCGCCGCGTCTGCTCCCCTTCCCTAGCTCGCTGGGGAAGGGGCCGGGGGA
>VXLV01000165.1 GCA_009841405.1 Chloroflexota bacterium
CGCCCTCCCCCCCCCTGCCCTTTTTTGGGGGCTTGGGGGCGGGGGGATGGGGTAGAAAAACGGGCTAGACGGCGCTCTCGGCCCTGAGGTGGTCCGCCAGGCGCAGCGCCAGGGCGACAATCGTCAGGGTCGGATTGGCGTAGCCGCCGGTGGGGAATACTGCCGAGCCGGCGATGTAGAGATTGTCCACGCTGTGCAAGCGCGAATTGCTGTTGACGATGCCATCCTCGGGCGTGGCGGACATGCGCAGCGCGCCGATGTGATGATCTCCGGTTTCCAGCGCGCCCTCATCCGGCGGGAAGGTCCAGTCTGCCGCGCCACCGCTCACATCCGTAATCATCTCTTGCTGGCGGGCGCCACGCGCGCGCAAATAATCCAGCGTGATTTCCAGGGCGCGCGCGGCGCTGCGCTTGTCGGTCTCGTTCAGCCGCCAATCGACATGGGCCACTGGCTGCCCGAAGATTGGGTCAACCTGCTGCGGATTCAGGCTGATGCGGCTGTCCTCGTCCGGCGTCTGCTCCCAATTGAGATTCACAATCGCCGAGGCCGCGTCGGCGCCGAAATAAAGAATGACGCGGAAGTTGCCGATTCGCTCTTCCAGCAGGGTCTCATGTCGGGCCGCCAGCACGCCCCAGGCGTTGAACATCAGATAGTCGAAGACCAGCTCGGGATTCACCAGCGGCCTGACCATGTGCTGATACTCGCCGCCGGCGCTCTCGGGAGGTTTCAGCCGGATCTGCTGCTCGCGGAAGAAGTTGCGGATGTCGCTAGCGACGGGCGCGTCGAAGCGGACGCGGGCGGCATTGGTCAGCAGCGGATGCACCATGAAGCCGCGCCCTAGCTGATCGCGCCGATTATTGCCCAAATCGCCGGAAAGCTGCAGCAGGCGTACATTCTCGATGCCACCGCAAGCCAGCACATAGCGCCGCGCGCGCGCTTTGAAGGGAACGCCCGCGCGCCCTCCGCCGGCAGGCGAACTCTCTATGGTCGAGCAATTCAAGCCGATCACGCGGCGGCGGTTCGCGTCCGTCTCAATGCTCAGCAAGTGCGCGTTGAAGAGCACGGTGATATTGGGAGCGCTTTTCAGCGCCTCGCGGAATTGCACCTGAAAGTCGTGCAGGTTTTCTTCGTACTGCGCGCGCATGATAGCGCCGCTCAGCTTGTCGCCGGGAAGCGGGTCGAAGCAGCGCGCGTACAAGATGCGCTCCCAGAATTCCATGTCGTCATAGTTGAAGGGACCAAAACGCCCGAACTCGTGCGCGTCGATGTACCAGGGCCTCAGTTCGCGTTCGTCGAAGGGCCAGCCGGCGTCGCGGTAGCCGGGACGGGGCATGTAGTCGGCCGGGTCAAGCGGGCGCGCCCAGAAGCCGAAATGATTGGTGGTGCCGCCGTACATATTCAAGCGCGAGCGCCGCAAGAAGTCGGGATCGACCCGCTGCAGGAAGTCGCCGGTCGTGCCCTGATAGAGCGTTTGCCGGGCATTATCGGGCAAGCCGCGATCAGCCGGCCCGCCGCTGACCAGCAGCAGGACCTTGACCGACGTATTCGCCAGCCGCTGCGCCATGGCGATGCCGGCCGCGCCCGCGCCAACGATGCAGATGTCGAAGTCTTGAACGACGGCGCCCGCTTCCAGCTGATCGGCAAAGGCGTACATCGCTGGCCTCCTTAAAGGCGTTTTCTTTTACCACCGAGGCTGGCAAGGGTACACAGAGGTATCTATACTATGTCGATACTGCCGCAATGCTCAGCAAGCTAACAATTGGAATCTGCCGCTGGCATACTTTCACTTACCTGCTTTACTCGGTGTACTCTGTGTGCACTCTGTGTACTCTGTGGCAAGCATTTCCATGACTCAATTGCGCCTGCTTCTCCAAGTCGACGCGCGATTACATTCATAGCAGCCCCCGCGCCAGCGTCGCCGCGCCCAGGATCGGCGCGTCCTCGCCCAGTTCAGACGCGACCACTTGCAAGCGCGCCGACACCGCCTGGAACGAATAGCCTTTCAATGCTTCGCGCGCCGGCCCCAAGAGCAAGTCGCCGGCTTTGGCTACGCTGCCGCCGATGACGAAAGTCTCGATATTCAGCGTCATCGCCAGCGAGGCAATGGCGATGCCGAGCGCATGGCCCGCCTCCTGGAAGACTGCCCGCGCGGAAGCGTCTCCCGCTCGGGCGCGCGCCGCGATTTCGCCGCCCGATATCGCGACGCCGGTTGCCGCCTCGTACTGCCGGGAGAGCGCGGGCCCGCTGGTATAGGCTTCCAGACAGCCGCGCGAGCCGCAGTGGCAGCGGCGCCCCTGCGGGTCCACGGTCATGTGCCCCGATTCGCCGGCGCTGTTGCTTTCGCCGTATAGGAGCGCGCCCTGGTAGATGATGGCCGCGCCGACGCCGGTGCCGATGACGATATAGATCATGCTGTCCCGCGCCCGCCCGGCGCCGAAATGGAACTCGCCCAGGGCCGCGACCTTGGCGTCGTGATCGAGCGCGACCGGCAGCGACAGCCGCTCGTTCAAGGCGCGGCGGAAGGGCGTATTCGACAAGCCGGGCAGATTCACCAGCGTCAGCAGCTCGCCCTTGACGTGGTCGAGCGGGCCGGGCGCGCCAACCCCGACCGCCGCGATCGTTTCCGCGGGCGGCAGCGCGTCTCGCAGCGTGGCGACTTCACGCGCGATCCGCTCGACCACGCTATCCAGGCCGGCGTCTGAGCGCGTGTCGATGCGCCGGCGGGAGAGAATCTCGTCCTGCGGCCCCACCAGACCGAGGGCGATCTTGCTGCCGCCAAGGTCAATGCCGACGAC
The DNA here is from genome assembly GCA_009841405.1 of Chloroflexota bacterium. Classification (GTDB taxonomy): domain Bacteria; phylum Chloroflexota; class Anaerolineae; order Aggregatilineales; family Phototrophicaceae; genus UBA6055. Next base: position 2,796 of record VXLV01000165.1, read on the forward strand.
GCAGCTCATGCCGTCAGCGCCGATTGCAGCAGCGGCCGCCCTTGCAGATGATCCGCCACGCGCAGGGCCTGCGCGCAAATCGTAAGCGCCGGATTCATCGCTGTCGACGACGGGAAGAAGGACGAATCGACCACGTACAGATTGTCGATATCGTGCGCCTTGCAGAGCGGATCCAGCACCGAAGCGGCCGGGTCATGGCCGAAGCGCGCCGTGCCGCATTGATGTGAATTGGTCTCTATGCCCAGGGTCTCGCTGAAGACGAAGGGATAACCGGCGGCGCGCATCATGGCGGTCGCGCGGCGGATGAGTTGCTGATGGGCGACACGGTTGTTGGGCCGCCAATGCACGCGCACGCTGCCATCGTCGCCGGCCATGACGCGATTCTCCCGGTCGGGCAAGTCTTCCGACATCACCCACCAGTCGACGCTGCGCCTGGCCATGGCGCTTAGCAGCGGCTTGGGCAACCCGGGCTTGGCCGCCGAGAGCATACCCGCTTGCAGCTTGCCCAGCGCCTGGATATTGCCCATGGGCCAGGCGAAGTCGCTGTCGCCGAAGTAGTAGTCGTTGACCGCGGTCGTCTTCTGAAAGACGGTCGGATTGGTTTTCAGCGGCGCGACCGCGGTGATCGCGGTGTTGTTGTGCATCATGTAATTGCGCCCCAGCAAGCCGGACGAGTTGGCCAGCCCTTGCGAGTGATGGCCGCCGCGCGAGCGCAGCAAAAGTATGGCCGAGTTGACCGCGCCGCAGGCGACGATGATCGTATCCGCCGAGACGCTTAGCCGCTCGCCGCGCCGCTCGACTTCTATTGCCGTGACGCGTTTCCCGCTGCCATCGGTGAGGATGCGGCGCGCCTCGGTATTGGTCCACAGCTCGATGTCATCGCTCGCCAGGGCCGGGCGTACGCAGCAGATTTCGGCGTCGCCCTTGGCGTGTACCTGGCAGGGGAAGCCGTCGCAGGTCGCGCAGCGGATGCAGCGCCCGCCCGCGCGCAAGTCAACCGCCATCGGCAGGCTGTAGGGCTGGAGCCCTTGCGCGCGCAGCTTGTCGATAAGCTCGGCCATGTAGGGCTCGTGCGGCATTGCGGGATAGGGATATGGCTGGCTGCGCGGCGGCTCGGTCGGGTCAGCGCCGGCTTCGCCATGCACGAAGAAGAGTTCCTCGGCGAGATTGTAATAGGGCTCGAGGTCTTCGTATTCGATCGGCCAGGCGGGCGCCGTGCCGCCTTCATGCTCCAGCGCGTCAAAGTCCCGCCGGCGGAAGCGCGGCAAGGCGGCGCCATACACTTTGGTGTTGCCGCCGACGTAGTAATGCACGCCCGGCTTGAAGCGGCTGCCGTCGGCGGCGGCGATCCAGCGCTCGGCAGGCTTGTAGCGATTCTGCCCGAAGACGGCGTCAACCTGCCAGTTCTCGCGCTCTCGCGGCAAGAAGTCGCCCCGCTCCAGCAGCAGGACACGCGCGCCGCTCTCGCGCAGGGCGTAGGCGAGCGCGCCGCCGCCCATGCCTGTGCCGATGATGATGATGTCAAAGCTCGCGTTGCTCACTGCTGGATTCTCTCATCCTCGAATTCTGTAGGGGCGACATAGTATGTCGCCCGCCGCGTTTGACGCACCGGTTTTCGGGCGCCCTGATAGGTCGCCCCTACGCGCGGTAACGCGGCCAAGAATGGCTTTTGGTTGATTGCAAATGTCAATCATGCTTCACCGTCGCCCAACCCCCGTTCTCCGACGAGCGCTCGGCCGCGTCCATAACCCGCTGGATGTGCAAGCCGTCGGCGAAGGAGGGCGACGGCGGCCGGTCGTCCCAGATCGAGCGGATGAACTGATACTGGCATTCGGCGTGGGCGCGCATAAAATCCGGCGTCATCGTCCAGTCCGGCGCGCGCTGGCCCGGGTAGCGCCCCACGGCTTCGATGCGCTGGAAGCCGCGCTGGCCGCCCAGCGGGCTATCGGACGAGCGCGCGTCGTATACTTGCAGCCAGCCCGGCTCGTTGAGGTCCCAGCGTATAGCGCCTTTATCGCCGAAGATCTCGAAGCTCAAATCGTTAGTGGCGCCAGTGCCCATGCGCGAGATCTCAACCGTGCCCAGCGCGCCATCGGCCAGGCGGGCATGCAGCAACGCGATATCATCGACCGCGACCGGCGCCATTTCCGCCGAGCCGGCCGCGACCGGTCGCTGCTTGATCAGCGTGTCCAGCGTCCCGTTTACCGCCGCGAATTCGCCGAGCACACTATAAAGCAGGTCGAGGATATGCGCGCCCAGGTCGAAGAGCGCGCCGCCACCGGTGATCTCGCGTTGGAGGCGCCAGGACATCGGTTTCTCGCTGCTGATATAGCTTGAGCGATGGTAGCGCCCGCGGAAAGAGAAGACGCGCCCGACGAAGCCCGCGGCCATCAATTGCCGGGCGCGGGCTACAGCCGGGAAAAAGCGGAAGTTGAAAGTCATCTGCGCTTTGACGCCGGCGGCGTCAACCGCGGCTGCCATGCGCGCCGCCTCGGCCACATTCATCGCCAACGGTTTCTCGCAGTAAACATGCAGACCGGCTTCGGCCGCGGCCAGCGCGATCTCGCGGTGCGAATTGTTGGGCGTGCAGATATCGACCGCGTCGATGTCCCCGCGCGCCAGCAGTTCGCGGTAGTCGCTAGTGTAGAATTCGCAGCCGATTTCGTCCGCGGCGCGTCGAGCCGTCTCCGCGCGCGTAGTGGCCACGCCAGCGATGCGGATGCTGTCGGCGGGCAAGCCATAGTAAAACGGGATGGCGCGGTATGCGGCCGCGTGCACCCGCCCGATGCCGCCGTAGCCGATTAGACCGATACTGAGCTTTGGCATAATTCAATCTCCGTTGATTTTGCGCGGTTAAACGGCTGCCAGAGTCCTGCAATCCTGCGCTATTCAGGGCTGATAAGCGTCGGCAAGCTACCCAAGCGCAGGTAGTCGTCTGCCAATCGGACGCCATTCTGCTCGGCGCTCAGCCGCTCGAAGCCCGGCTGCGTATACATGCCCGTGTACAGGCGCACGCCGGCAATCTGCTCCAAGTCAAGCGTATGCTCGATCAGGACTGTTTCGCCCTTATCCCAGATGTGGGTCGGATATTGCCCGCGCCAGGGCCTGCGGTCGCTTTGCGCCAACAGGGCCCCGTTGTCGTCGATTGCGTGCAAGAAACTGGTCGCGTCAATGCCGACACGCTTCATTGGAGCGGTCCAATATGTCAACACCGTTACGCGTTCGGGGCTGTCCACCCGCGCCTCAACATGGCTAAGCGCGAAGTTACCCGCGAAGGTCGCGTTCACCGCGGTCGCCCCCGGCGGCACGGTCGGCTGTGTTAACTGCGGCGCCTTGACCCAACCGATGGTCGCCGCGGTAGCGATCGCATCGCCAACGAAACTCTCGGCCGGCATTAATCCGCCGTTGACATAATTGGCGCCAGCGGCCAGCCGATATGCGCCGGGCGCCAGCGCCTGCTCAATCTCAAGTGAGAAAGCCAATGGTACCCGGTCGCTCGGGTCCCAGGCGCTTGTCGGGTACAGCCAGCGATAGAGCAGGCGATCCTCGCCGGTGACGCCTTCCCAATCCGGCGTAAGCAATTGGAGAGCAACGCCGTAATTGTGACCCACTGACCGGCGCACCGACCAATCCAGGGAGTACGCGTAGCTGCCCGGCGCCGAGATTGTGTCCGGTCCATGCCAGCGAAGGACATCAAGCTCGCCGTTGAAGCGAGCGAGCGGATCGCCAACGCCGGTCGGATTTTCATAAACGGGCGCGGTTTCATTTGCCGCCGGAAAGTACTCCCCCACGACGGGGATATTGCTGCCTTCAAACTCCAGCGTAGCAGCGTCTGCGCGCCCCTGCAAAAGCGCCTGGACAAATCCCCGGTCCAGCGGGGGCAAGATCGAAATCGTATCGCCCGCCACCAGCGCAAAGTGCTGCCTGTCGTCGATGAACTTTCCCCGCTCCAGCGACCAGGGCAATACGACGAGCATATCAGCCGGGAACGCCGGCGGCGGCGCTTCCGCAGCTTGGACAAAGGGAAACTTTGTCAGCAGGTACGCTCGCATAGAGCGTCCATTCAGTTCTTCCAGCGGCAGCAGCAGCGGCGCGTTCTGAGCCTTGATCCAGTGCGCCAGGACTTGACGATCCGTGCGAAATAACGATTCGCTGTAGCGCAATGCTCGATTATAAACGTAAAGTGGCGGCGGCTCGCTGGCATCAGCTTCCCAGAAGGCAACATACTTCCTGGCGGACTTCACCAGGACTAGGCCAAAAACGACAGCGATGCTTGCCAAAATCACGTAGCCGGTCACGGTCCGCGAGCGCGTAAGCTTCGTCAGAATATGATACAGGGGAATCAACCCGCTGGCGGCTATGAGCGGAATGACAGCGAATTCGGCGTACATCCGCAATCCATGCGTGCTCTCGTTCGTAGCCAAAGCCGGGACCGCAAGCAATATGAGCAAGCCAAGGAGCAGCACAGAGCTGGCGCGCCAGAAGCGAAGCGCGAGATAGATGAGACCGATGACGAAGACGGGCGCGACGAGTGAGTCGACAAGCGGCGCTTCGGCTACGTTATATTGGGCATTGTCGTCGCCGCGTACAAAAAACTGAACGAACATGGATTCCACGCTGCGAACGGGGTCGATAGTCCGCCCGCGGGCGACATCCTGGGCGCGGCCAATCACGGCGCCGGGTTGCGTTGCGAGCAGATAAGCGACCGGCGCCGTCAGCAGCAGCAAAGCCGCGGCGAATAACATGAGCCCGGGCAGCCATCGACGCCAGGCGGCCCGGCGAAACAGGGCGAGTTGCAGAAAGAGCGGGATAAAGACGAATGGCGCCGCCAGCGCGCTGGAATAGCAGTAAATCCCCAGCGCCAGGAAAACCGCAGTCAAGATATAGTCCGTCCGCGCCTGCCGCCGCAACGCGCGGGCGGCAAACCCGGCGAACAGGGCCAGGAACAGCGTCAATGGGGCGGCCCGATAAAGGCTCCGGCTGATGGTCACATGGCCGAGCGCGGTCGCCACAACTGCCGCGGCCGCCAGGCCCAGAAGCGCGCGCAAGGCGGCTGGCTGCGCGGCGAAACACTCGCGACTGGCCCAGAACACCGCCGGCAATGTCAGCAAGCCCCAGAGCGCGGCCTCAAAACGGAATGCCCAGACTGAACTGCCAAACAGCAGCGAGGTCAGGCCGCCTGAGAATTGGTAGAAGGGCTCGGGCCGGCCTCGGTCTTGATACAGGATGATCTTGCCGGTTTGGGCGATATGCGCCGAGTCGACGATTTTCTTCGCCTCGTCCTGGGTAAGGCCCGGCGGCAGCGCGCTAAGTTGCTGCGTTCGCAGCCAGAATCCCGCCAGAACAACAGTGACCAGAGCGCAAAGGACAAGCGACTCGACTTTTGCAGCGCGCAGCACTATTTTAATCCGCCTTCATCGCGATACTTGTCGCTGGCCCCACGCATGACCGCGCGCAGCTTCTTGACCGCAGCTTCAATCTCGCCCGTGCCCGGCTGCAGCTTGCCAGCGGGCCCCTTGAGCAGCGGCGACGAGAATTCGCCGACGGTCATGCCCGCCGCGATGAATCGCGCCACGTTGCCCGCGTTCAAGCCGCCGTCTTCCATAAGCTCAATGCTGCCCTCCAGGCCGGCCGCCGCGATCATATCATGCAGGCGGCGCAGGGTATCCACCACGATGGGATCAATGGTATGCGGGCTGGCGCCGCCGGTCGTCGGCTTCCAGAATGGTGCCCGGCTTTCGTATTCAATGATGTCGATATAGGGGTGGATGAACTGTTCGAAGGCGATGGCCGGCACGCCCTGCCACGCCCAGACGCCCACTTTCAGCCCCAGCTTCTCTTTGATGTAGGTAATGTTCTGGAAGATCATTTCGTTAGTTGTCTCCAACGGCAGGCTGATCAAGCTGACGCCGAGATCGGCCAGCTGATCAAATACGCTGAAGTTCGGCCGCAGCATCTGCAACTGCGCCTCGACCTCCAGGCCAGTGCTTTGGCAGGTCGCCTCGATGATATCGTATCCGCCGCGCGGCATGGCAAAGTCCATATATTTGCCATCGCGCACTTCAATATGCAGCCAGTCGACGCCGGCCGCTTCGAGCTCGCGGACTTGCGCGCCAAGCACGGCGTAATCGGCCCAGAACAATCCGGCGGCGATCTTGACCTGCTGGGTGACTTCTCCGATGGGCATTGCGAATCTCCTTCGGTGAGGCGGGCGACCTGATTGGTCGCCCCTACAAATCATGACTGTCGGCGGGCGACCCGATGGGTAGCCCCTACACGTTGTCGCCGTTGGCGGGCGACCTGATAGGCCGCCCCTACAAATCGTGACTGTCAGCGGGCGACCCGATGGGTAGCCCCTACACATTGTCGCCGTTTGCGGGCGACGCGGCGGTTAGCCCCTACGCGCCGTCCGTGACGATACGGGCCGCGGCCCCTTCGTCGGTGCAGAGGACGTTGATGACGCCGCTGCGCAGCGCGCCGGCGATGGCGGCCGCTTTCTCTACGCCGACGGCGACCGCGACCGTCTGCGGCAAGGCGCGCAGTTCGTCGAGCCGGATGCCAATAATGCGCTGATTCAACTCACATGGGAAGAGCTTACCGGCGCGGTCGAAGATTTGCCAAGCCATATCGCCGATGGCGCCGGCCTCGCGATACGCGCCCAACTCATGCGGCGCCGCCACGCCCGCGCGCACAAAACCCGAGCGCGCCGGATGCAGATCGCCGATGCCCACCAACGCGATATCGGCGCGACGCACCTGCTCCAGCGTTCGCCCGACCACCGCCTGCGCGCGTATGACGGCGGCGGCCGCGGCGCTATCGGCCAGCAGCGGCGATGACAAGTAATGCGCCTGCCCGCCCAGCTTCTGCGCCAGCTGCCGCGTCAAGGCGGAGCTGTCGAATTCCTTGAGAGCGTGCGGCAGACTGCCGGTGGCCTGCACCACATTGACGTTTGCCTGAAAATCGATGCGGATGGCGCTGATGACTTCGTAGGTCGTGCTGCCGAAGCAGATCGACATCGAGTCGTGATCCGCCAGCGCGCCTTCAAGATAGCGGGCGGCCAACTGCGCGATCTGCCGCCGCAGCAGCGCCGGATCAGTGGCGCTCGTTTGCAGCACCAGCGCCCGATCCAGCCCAAACTGCTGAATCAGGCGCGTTTCGAGATTGCGCGCGCGTTTGATGGGCCAGTCGATCACGATGCGCGCGACTTGCGTATCACGCGCCTCTTTCAGCAAGCGGTGCACTTTGACGCGCGACAAATCCAGCGCCGCCGCGATCTCGTTCTGCGTCAACTCCTGCTGATAATACATCGCGGCCACCCGCGCCAGCAATTCGTGATGAGCCGCATCCAGCATGATCAGACTCCGGCTTGAGCGCGCTGGCTGATGCTCGCGGCGCTCTGATCGCTGCGCGGCTGATAGCCCGGCAAAGGCAGCAAACGCCGATGGATCATGTCGATCATTCCGTCCGCGCTCGGGAAGAAGCTCTCGTCCAGCTCGGCTGGCGGCGTGATCCAGTTGCGCGAGCCCAGTACCGCGACTGGCCCATCGAGATAGTCGAAAGCCAACTGGCTGATATTGGATGCCATCGTATGCAAGAACGAGCCGCGTTCAGTCGCATCCGACGCGAGCAAGACTTTGCCGGTCTTCTTTGCCGAATCCACCAGCGGCGCATAATTCAATGGGTTGAGGAAGCGCGCGTCGATGACCTCGGCGCTGAGGCCGTGCTCGGCGTCCAGCCGTTCGGCCGCTTCCAGCGCGCGATAGAGGGTCGCGCCGATGGTGATGAGGGTGATGTCGCTGCCCCGCCGGTGAAGTTGCGGCTCGCCCTCGTCAATCTCGTAATAGTCGGTGGGCACGCCGACTGCGAATAGCGTCTCGGGCTGATTGTAGAGGCGTTGGCTCTCGAAGAAGACCACCGGGTCCGTGCCGCGCAGCGCCAGATTGAGCATGCCCTTGGCGTCGTAGGGTGTAGCCGGGAAGTAGACCTTCAAGCCCGGGATGTGGGCGACGATCGAGCTCCAGTCTTGCGAGTGCTGGGCGCCGTATTTCATGCCCACCGAGACGCGCAAGACCAGGGGCATACGCAGCGCATTGGCGGACATGGCCTGCCACTTGGCCATCTGATTGAAGATCTCATCGCCGGCGCGGCCCATGAAGTCGCAATACATCAGCTCGGGCACGGCGCGCCCGCCTGCCAGGGCATAGCCGACCGCCACGCCGACGATGGCCGCTTCCGAGATCGGCGTGTTAAAGAGGCGGTGATAGGGCAGCGCCTCAGTTAAGCCGCGATAGGCGCCGAAGGCCCCGCCCCAATCGCGGTTTTCTTCTCCGAAAGCGATCATGGTCGGGTCTTCGTAGAAACGATGCAGCATCGCCTCGAATATCGCTTCGGCGTATGTCACGGTCTGGAGTTTCGGCCGGGGCGCGCCCGCCTCATCCATGCCGAATCGATGCTTGCCGCTCGTGATCTTGAGGCGGCTGTCTTCCTTGGCTTGCAGCGTTTCCGGTGCCCGCTCGTCGAGCGCGTCGGCGCGTTCGTTCGAGAACATCATGCCACCAATGGCGTCGCCGCTCGCGTCCAGGCGCGGGGACAGGTCGAGGTCAACGGCAGCGCGCACAATGCGTACAATCAGTTCGACTGTGCAGGTTTTCATGCCCTCCAGCGCAGCCGAATCCGCATGGCCGTTGGCGCAAAGGTAGTCGCCGAAGCCGCGGATCGAATCGTGCGCGCGCCACATCTCTATTTCGTCGCGCCCGCGATAGGACGAGGCGTCGCTGGGCGAGTGGCCGCTGTAGCGATAAGTGACGACATCCAGCAGTGCCGGACCCTGGCCGGCCAGCAGCAGCGCTTTCTTGCGCCGCGTGGCGTCAGCGACCGCTAGCGGGTTGTAGCCATCGACCCGCTCGCTGCGCATGGCGTCGGCGTTGACTGCCAGCCCAACGCGCGCGAGCATGCCAAAGCCTGCTGTCTCGCCTTGCGGCTGCCCGCCCATACCATAGAAGTTGTTCATGAAGTTGAACAAGATCGGGGGGGCGCCGCCAAGCTCAGCATCCCAGAGCGTGTGATACTGGTCCATCGCGGCGAAGTTCAGCGCCTCCCAGACGGGCCCGCTGGCGATCGAGGAGTCGCCGATATTGGCGATGACGATGCCGGGCTTCCGGTTGATGCGTTTGAAGAGCGCCATACCCAGCGCGATATCGGCCGATCCGCCGACAATGGCATTGTTGGGCATGATGCCGAAAGGCGGGAAAAAGGTGTGCATGGAGCCACCCATGCCTCTGTTGAAGCCAGTTTCTCGCGCGAAAATTTCGGCGTATGTGCCGTAAATCAGCCAGGCTTGCGCGAGCGAGCGACTGTCCGCGAAGTCGTCGAGCGACTCGACCACGCGCAACGCCGCGCCGCCGTTGTAACGCTCCATGATTTCGAGCAGTTGCGTCTCCTCCAGCTGGCGAATGGCGGCAAGGCCCTTGGCCAGGATTTCGCCGTGGCTGCGATGCGAGCCCAGGATAAAGTCGCCCGTATCCAGCGCAAGGCATTGCCCGACCGCGGCCGCTTCCTGCCCGATTGACAGATGCGCGGGCCCGGCGTGATTGTACGCGATGCCGCGATACGCGCCTTGCTTCTTGAAGTTGTCCAGCGCCGTCTCAAACTCGCGGATGAGCAGCATGTCGCGGTACACGTCTACCAGCGCGGCGCGGGAATAGCAGGCGGCTTCGGCGGCGGGATCGGAAACGTAGGCATTGACCGGGATCTCCGGCGCGCGGATTATCGCTGGCCGGCGCGCTTCCGCCGGGTCGATGGTCAGTGACTTTGGCACCATGTCCCTCCCAATAAGTGAGGCTTTGTCGGGGCGACCAAGTTGGTCGCCCGTCGCAGCGATTGGCTGCGTTTTCGGGCGACTTGATAAGTCGCCCCTACCGCCTCCCTAATCGACACGCTCCCATTACGTCGCGACCAGCAGGTCGATCTGCGCCAGGTTGGCGCTGAGCTGCTGCAGGAAGCGGGCCGCCGGCGCGCCATCCACAACCTGATGGTTGATCGTCAGCGACAAGCCGATATGGGGGATGAACGCAACGTCGCCGTCCTGCTGCACCGGCTTCAGGTTGATGGCGCCGACGCCCAGAATGCCAACCTGCGGCGGATTCAGAATCGGCGTGAAGCTCTCGATGCCCAGCGCGCCCAGATTGCTGACGGTGAAGCTGCCGCCCTTCAGCTCATCGGGCTGAATCGTCCCGGCGCGGCAAGCCTCAGCCAGGCGCCGCGCTTCCGCGGACAGTTGCCTCAGCGTCAGCGACTCGGCGTGGCGGATGACCGGCGCCATAAGTCCGCGGTCCGTATCCACAGCCAGCGCCAGATGAATCGCTGCCTGTGGATAGATGATTTCGTTCTCGAAAAGCGCGTTGAGCGCGGGAAACCCCGGCAGCGTCCGCGAGACGGCGAATAGCAGCAAATCGTTGATGCTGATCACGTTCAAGCCGAGGGCGGCCTCGCTCGCCTTGAGCCGGCGGCGAAAGGTCTGCAGCGCGCGCGCATCGGCGGACGCATTCAGCGTCAACTGCGCGGTGGACTGCAGCGAATCGCGCATGCGCCGGGCGATGGTCTTGCGCATGCCCGCGAGCGGCGTCGACTTTTCCGCGCTCTCGTCCGCCACGGGCAGCAAATCCGCCTTTGACACGCGCCGTCCGCGCGGATGGTCCGCAGCCAATTCATAGTCGCCGCTATCCAACATCGCTTGCGCAACCGGCGTCACTTTTGCCGCGCCCCGGCGCAAAGCCGCCTCAATATCGCGCTCAATGATGCGCCCGCCCGGGCCGCTGCCGGTGACCGCTTGGTAGTCGATGCCTTTGCGCTGCGCCAGGTTTCGCGCGCGCGGAGAAATCCTGACGGTCTCCGCGCTCGCCGAATCCACCGGCGCGGCACGCCCCGCTCCACTTGACGCTGTGCTCGCCTCATTGATGGCGGGAAAACTCTGGCGGCTGGGGGCAAAATCAGCGACAGACTCGCCCGCGCGGCCCACGACAGCGATGTTGCTCAAGACGGGAACTTCTTCGCCCTCCGCGCATAGTTGCGCCAGCAGGACGCCGTCAGCCGTGCTTTCAATCTCGAGCGTGGCTTTGTCCGTCTCAATCTCGAAGAGCAAGTCGCCGGCGCTGACCGCGTCGCCGACCGCGACGTGCCAGCACAAGATGATGGCGCTCTCCACCGTGTTGCCCAACTTGGGCATGATTATTGCTTCCGCCATGCGTCGCTCTCGCTGTCGCATCACTGTGCAAATGCACAGAACCCGTTCATTTACACAGATGCTACCGACCTAAGCGGCGCTTGTCAAGCTGTGCGACCACGATAGTCGTGAATCGCGTATCAACTGGCGAGTTGCCGGAACAGTGGTTTGAGCGCGGGGTAGGCAGCCAGGAAGTGCTGATATTTGCGCTGGTAAAGCTCGTGATGGCGTCGATCGGGCCGGAGGACTTGCGTTTGCGGCGCCGGGTCGATGGCATAGTTGTCGCTGAAACCAATCATTACGTCCACCGCGCGCAAGGCGCCGTGCAGTCCGGCATTCTCAGCGTCCGGCGGTAGATGAACTGGCAAACCGATGATATCGGCAAAGAGCTGATTCAAGGCGGTGTTGCGCGCGCCGCCCCCGATGAGCGTGAGCTTCTCCGGAGGTTGCGGCGAGAGCGCGCTTAGCGTATGGCGGTAAGCGAATGCCAGGCCTTCCAGCAGCGCCCGCCACAAGTCGGCCCCGGTCGTGCTCGCGGATATGCCGATGTATGCGCCGCGGGCAAAAGGATCGTCGAAGGGCGCGCGCTCGCCATGCAGGTAGGGCAGGAACAGAAGACTGCCTGGCTGGCGCTCAAGCGCTTCGTGAATGATTTCTTCGTGGCCGCGCTCGCTGAATATGCTTTGCAGCCAGTCCAGGTTGCCGGCGCTCGTCATCATAGGCGCCACCTGAATGTAGCGGCCGGGCCTGGGATGCGCCAACGTGAGCACGCCGGCGGCCGCCTGGCCGATTTCCAGGGCGCTAAAGCCGACCCAGCCGCTCGTGCCCACATAGGCATACGCCGGTCCCGGCTCGCCGCAGCCCGCGCCGATAGTTGCGGCGCCCGCATCGCCTGGCCCGAGATAGACAGGAATGGCCGCCGGCAATTGAAGCGCAGCCGCGGCCAGTTCGCTCAGTTCACCAATGCGGGCGCCACCCGGGACCACGGCCGGCAGCAGGGGCCGCAGCCAGCCCAGCTCCAGACGCTCAAGCAGCTCGTCGCTCAGCAGGGCGTGGGCGCTCAAATTCCACAGCCCGGTGGTTGAGGCGGTGGTCGCGTCCGTGGCGACATTGCCGGTCATACATGCGCCGATATAGTCGGCGGCGCCGAAGGCCAGCCGTGAGGCGCGTTCCAGACTTCCCGCCTCATGCTCGCGCAGCCAGCGCAGTTTCGCCAACAGGCTACCCGCGCTCTGCTCAATGCCGGTGACCGCGGCCAGGTCCGCCGGGCTGACCAACTCATGAATGCGCTCGATCTGCGCGACCGCGCGCGTGTCGCTGTAGAGCATAACAGGACGAACCGGCGCGCCATCATTATCGAGCAGAATGACGTCTTGCATCTGCCCGGTCAGCACGATGCCGCTGAGTTCAGCCGGCGCGCGCAGGTCAATGCTGACGCGCTTTACTGCATCCCACCAGTCGCCGGCGTCCTGCTCAACCAAGCCGGCAGCCCCGAATCGGGTGGCGTACTCGGCCGAGGCCGACCGCAAAACTTCGCCATCCGCGATGATGGCCGCCTTGGCGCTGCTGCTGCCGATGTCAAATACCAAAGCGGGCGCGCGCATCAGGAGCTTGCCTCGGGCGCCTTGCCCAGCAAGCGGCGCAGCCAGCGCCGGTAACGGGTTTGCCGCCCGGACAAGCTGCTGAGCGTCACCGCCAGGATGATGATGACGCCGGTGGATATCTGCTGAATGTAGGTATCGATCTGCATTTGCGTCAGCCCGTTCGCCAAGACGCCCAGGATCAAGACGCCGATCAAGGTGCCGATGACGTTTGGCTGGCTCTCTTCTGACAGGGTCATACCCAGAAACACCGCCGCGATTGCCTGAAGCATCAAGCCTTCTCCTTGGGTCGGGTGCGCAGTGGCGAGTCGGCTGAAAAGCATCAGCCCGGCGACGGCCGCGCCCAGCCCGCTGATGACGAAACTCAGCAAGCGCAAGCGATTGATGCGGATGCCGCCAAAGCGCGCCGCTTCCATATTTCCGCCGATGGCGTAGAGCCGCCGCCCGACGATGCTGTAGTTAAGAATAATGAAAACCAGTATCAAGCTGATAATCGCAATAATCGTCAAGTTGGGCAGCGCCAGATCAGTCTCGCCGATTCTGCCCAGCGCGATGCCGCCACGCCCGAAACTCGAAAACTCGGCCGGGATGACCCGTCCGTAAATCGATGCGCCGCCGCTGATATAAAGCGCCAGCCCACGAAAGACGGTCAAGGCGCCCAATGTGGCCACGAAGGCTGAGATGCCGACCGTGGCGACCAGCAGCCCATTAAAGGCGCCGCCTGCCGCGCCCACCAGCAAACTGAGCGCCACCGCCTCCGCGACTGAGCCGCCATTTTGAAAGGTCGTGCCGGCGACGATGCCGACCAGGCTCGCCATGGCGCCCACGCTGAGATCGAAATCGCCTGTCACCATGACGATGGTCATGGTAAAGGCTACCACACCCAGGATGCTCATCTGCCGCGTGATATTGACCCAGTTGGGTACTGTCATAAAAGTCTGCGGGCGCTGCGTCCAGAAGAAGAGGACGATCAGCAGGAAGCCGATAAATGTACCGTAGCGCCGCAGGAAGGCGGTCAAGGAGAAGCGGGGGCCCATGCCAGGAGACTTGTCAGATTCCGTCATTCGCCGCGCCTAGCTGAACTCATAGCAGCGCTCCAGGAGTTGATTCTCGCTGAGGCCTGCGGCCGGCATCACGTCGGCCGTACGCCCGTTGCGCATGACCACGATGCGGTCGCAAAGCGCTATCAATTCGTCCAATTCTGACGAAACCATCAGTATACTCGCGCCTTGCCCGGCCAATTCGCGTATCAACCGATAGATATCGAATTTCGCGCCCACATCGACGCCGCGAGTGGGTTCATCCAGTAGAATGAGCCGCGGCTGCGCCAAAATAGCGCGGGCGAACAAGATTTTCTGCTGGTTGCCGCCGCTCAGCTGCCGGACGCGCTGGCGCAACCCGGTGATCTTGAGCGCAACCGACTCGCCCAGATTACGGCTGCGCGCCCTGGCTCGGCCCTCGTTCACGAAAGTCTTGAGCACGCCGAAGCGGTCGAGGTGCGGCAGCGTGATATTCTGACTGACCTGGTCGGACAAGAAGAGACCCTGTGAGCGCCGCTCCTCGGGCACGTACGCGATGCCAAGATTCCAGGCCCGAGCCGGCGACAACTCCGTCAAGCTTTGGCCATCCAGTTCGATATCGCCGCCCAGCAGCGGGTCAATGCCAAAGAGCGCGTAAAGCAGCTCCGACCGGCCCGAGCCGACCAAGCCGGCGATGCCCATGATCTCGCCCGCGTTCAACTCAAGGCTGGCCTGCGCGACCGCGTCCGTGCGCAGGTTGCAAACCCTCAGGCGAAGTCTCTCAGGTTGTTGCGCCGCGCTGAGATCAGCGCTAGGTTCATCAACACTGCGCCCCGTCATCTCGCGAATCAAGGTCGCTGTGCTGGTATCGGCCACTGCATGTGTACTGATGACGCGCCCGTCACGCATGACCGTGACGCGCTGCGCGATGCGGTAAAGCTCGTCGAGGCGGTGGGTCACATATAGCAGGGCGTAGCCGCGGGATCGCAAGCGGTCAATGACATCAAACAGCAGCTCAACTTCGTCGCTGTTCAAGGACGCAGTCGGTTCATCCATGATCATGATGAGCCTTTCGTCGCCCTCGTCTACGCCGATGAAGGCGCCGGCGATCTTGACCAGCATGGCGTCGCCGGCGCTCAAGCCTGATGCCCGTCGCCGCGGATTAATATGACCGATGCCGAGGCGCTGCAAAACTGCGCCTGCGCGCCGATGCAGATCCTTCCAATCGACGAAGACGCCAGCCAGGCGCGGCAAGGGATTGCTGATGAAGAGGTTTTCCGCCACGCTTAAGGCCGGCACGATGCTCAATTCCTGGTGGATGAAGCGGAACCCCACGCGATAGGCGGCCGCGGAATCGGGCAGTTCAAGCGCTGCGCCGTTCAACCGCAGGCTCAAACTGTCCGGGACTTCCAGCCCGGCGAGCAACTTAATCAAGGTCGATTTGCCGGCGCCATTTTCGCCGATCAGCCCGTGCACCTCGCCGCCGACGAGATCCAGCCCGGCGTCAGTCAGCGCGGGTACGCCAGCATAGGCTTTGCTGGCCCGGCGGACTTGCAGGCGCAAGGGCGGCGCAATCATACGATGGCTTGGGTACGGGGCTCACGAGTCTTGCCCCATCTCCGGCCCATCGCCATTGGACTGGAGAAGGCCGACTTCACAAAGAGCATCGAAGTGTACCGCAAGACTTCACAACGCGCGCCGTAGCCAGACATACCCGTTTAGCGCGTTCCCCTCTCCAATGATTGGGCTGAGCACGGGACGGATATTTCTACCCCATCCCCGGCCCTTCCCCATTAAAATGGGGAAGGGTGACTTCAAGAAAGCGCATTGAAGCGTACCGGAGGATTTCACAACGCGCGCGGCGCCCTGACAGTCCCTTTCAGCGCGCCAGGCGCGATTGAGGCTACGCGCTGAGGTCAGCCTGGGTGACCAGCATAGCCGGGACGTAGTGATTGACCTGCGTGATCTCTGCGCCGCCCAGATAGGATTCGACCAGATCGGCGACCTTCTGCGCCATACCAGCGAAGTCTTGCGCAACCGTCGCTTCAAAGTTGCTGCCGCGAGCGATCGCATCGCGCGCTTGTTCGGTCGCGTCGATGCCGACGATGACTATGCCTTCGTCAGCCCGGCCCGCGTCTTCAATCGCCTGCAAAGCGCCGAGGGCAGGATCGTCCCAAGCGGCCCACACGGCGGAGATGCTGCCCGCGTCCGGATTCGCCAACAGAACAGCTTCCATGGCGTTGCGCGCGCCCTCCAGCGGACCTTTGTCAAAGCTGGGCGTGATGGCGTCCATGACGGTAATGTCGGGCGTGTTGTCGAAGATGGCCCGCGCGATGGCGCCGCGTTTCTGTACCGGCGGATAGGGCTCGAAGATAAACATGATGACATCCCCGGCCGCATTCAGGCGATCCACCACGTAGGTAGCGGTTTCAGCTGCCATCGTGTAGCCATTGCTGGTCACGTTTGTCACTAGCAGCGGATGAGCGCCCGAGTCCAGGCCGAAGACGGGAATGCCAGCGTCGGCCGCGGCGTGCAAGCCCGGCTCAATTTGCGTCGGATCGACATTGATGACGATGGCGTCAACACCTTGCAGCGCGACATCTTCCATACGGCTGACGAGCGCCGCGATATCTTCACTGGTATCGATGACATTTACGCTCCAGCCCTTGGCCATCGCGGACGATTCGAAATTCTCCACCATGATTTGCGTGCCGGGCTGGGCGAGGAAAGGCGTCATTACGGCCACGCTGGGCGCGTCTTGCGCCCAACCGACGCCGGTCACGATCGCAAGCAAAACGAAGAGTAGTAGACAGAGTCTGAACATGAGACGCTCCTTAGGCTTGGTGAATTACCGTCGAACGGCGGATATTTTAACGCAGCGGCGATTATGCGTCTACAATACGTGGTCACGCGCGCTTCAATAAAGTATGATATGGCGCACAAATAAAAGGACATCTGTGATGAGTATTCGTCTGCAGCACGTCAGCATCCCGCGGCCGCCGGGCAGCGAAGCGCAAACCCGCGCCTTTTACACCGACCTGCTGGGCTTGCCGGAGATCCCCGCGCCCAATAGCTTGCAGGCGGACGAAGTCATCTGGTTCAAGCTTGGCGACGACGCCGAACTGCATTGCTTCCGCGAAGCGCCGCTGGAAGACGCCTCGAATCGACACCTTTGCCTGGTGGTGGAGGACTTGCCGGGCTTGCGCCAAAAGCTGCGCAAGGCGGGCTACCAACCTTACGATGTCGAGGTCATTCCGGGACGGCCGCGCTTCTTCTGCCACGATCCCTTCGGCAATATCATCGAATTCACGACCATCGAGGGCGACTACCTGGAACTGCAGCAGGCGCGGCGCTAGCCCTTGAGGCTGCCCTGCGCGGTCACGCCGCTGATGAGGTACTTCTGCCCAAAGTAGAAGACGGCCAGCATCGGGATAATCATCAGCACGGAGAAGGTCATCACCGAGTTGAGACTGCCGTCCGCGCCCTCAAAGCCGCGCAGCGCGTTCAGCCCCAGCGCCAGGGTCCACAATTCCTGGTTGGAGCCCAGGTAAATCAGAGGATTCAGGAAATCATTCCAGGCGAATTCAAAGGCGAAGATGCAGACGGCGGCGATCACCGGAATCGACATCGGCATGAAGATGCGCCACCAGACGCCCAGCTCAGAACAGCCGTCGATGCGCGCGCTGTCGTAAATGTCGTTGTGTATGCCGCGGAAGAATTGCCGATACAAGAATATGTAGAAGGCGTTATGCCCCAGCAAGCGCGGCAGGATCAAGGGGCCAAAGGTGCGGTTCAAGCCGATGCCATCGAAAAAGAGATATAGCGGTATCAGCCGCACCACATAGGGCAGCATCATCGTCGCCAGCAGGATCGCGAAGAATACCCGCCGACCGGGGAAGGGGATGCGCGCGAAGGCGTAACCCGCCAGCCCGCAGGGCACAAGCGCGCCGAAAATAGACGCCACAACGATGATCATGGTGTTGCGCGCCTGCCGCAATACCGGCTGCTTGTCGAATATCTCGACATAATTCTGCCAGCGGACCGGATCGGGTATCAGCTCGAGGCGGCGTATCGATACCTTGTCCACCGTCTTCAGCGACGTCGATACCGTCCATAGCAGCGGGACCAGCATCGCCACGGCGCCGACGCTCAAAATAGCGTACACGATAATGTTGCGGATGAACTTGCTGCGCGGATTCTGGATCATGTCAACGGCGCCTTTCGACTACGCCTCTTGCTCTTCGCCGCCATCGCCGTAGAATACCCAGCGGTTGGACGTGTAAACCAGCGCGATGGTGAGCACAAAGATGATGCTGAACAAAATCACCGAAAGCGCGGCGGCATAGCCGAATTGAAAGTCGCGAAACGCCTTGTTGTAGACGTGCAGCATGTAAACCAGCGCCGCCCCCAGGATGCCGCCACTGGTGTCAAACATGACGAACACCTGGGCGAAAACCTGGAAACCGCCGATTACGCCAATCAGCAGATTAAAAAAGATCGTGGGCGTCATCAACGGCACGGTGATGAAAAGCAGGCGCTGCCAGCCGCTGCCGCCGTCTATCGCCGCCGCCTCGTACAAGTCATCTGGGATGCCCTGCAAGCCGGCCAGAAAGATGATCATCTGCGCGCCGAAACCCCACAAGCTGAGGATAATCAGCGATATCTTGAGCCATTCCGGCCGCGACAGCCAGCGCACCGGCGGGATGCCAACCAGCACGAAGAGTTGATTGAACAGCCCGTATTTGGTGTTGAGCAGTCCGGCGAATATCAAGGTCGCCGCCACAAGCGGGACAACCGAGGGCACATAAAAGAGCGTGCGGTAAATCGGCATGCCGCGCACGCGCAAGTTGAGCAGCAAGGCGATCAAAAAGGCGAATACCAGGCGCAGCGGCACACTGAAGCCGAGATAGTACACGGTGTTGTACATGCTCTTGCCGAACAGATCGTCTTTGGTGAAGATGTCGACATAATTCTCCAGCCCGATCCAGGGCGGCGTGCCGACAGTGCCGATCTGAAAATCAGTGAAGCTGAGGTAGAGATTGTAGACGAAGGGCATCAGGTCGAAGATGATGAAGCCGGCGAACCAGGGGAATATGAAGACGAAGCCGATCAGGCTCCGATTGCGGAACCACCACTCTTGCAGGCGCTTCTGCCGGGACGGCTCTATCGAGTCGCTCGCGATTGATCTCGCCACGATCCGCCTCTCAACACAGAGGCCGACGCCGAAGGGTCGCGTCCTGCGCGAGCCCTCGTCGGCGGATAAAGAAAACGAAGCCCCTCGTCAAGGATTGGGAGGGGCTTCGCCTGTGCGAATTTACATATTATCGGCGTCGAATTCGGCCCAGAATTCGTCCAGCAGCGCTTGGCCAGCGGCCGCGGCGTCATTCAGCGCGTCTTCAGCCGATTTCATGCCAAACATGGCTTCCTGAATCTGGTTGTTCAGGATCTCGGCCAACTGCCCTTGCACCGGCGTGATGGGCACGGAGGTGTCGGTCGCCAGACCTTCCAGCACAACGGACCAATAGGGATTGACATCATAGTAGGCCTGGTTCTCGTTGCAGGCCTGCACCGGCGAGGGACGGCTCTGCGCGAACAGGAAAGCGCAGCCGCCCAGCGGATGCACGCCGATGAATTCGGCGAACTTGTAGGCGGCCGCTTGCATCTCCGGCGGATGCGCAGCCGGGATGGTATAAGCCCAGCCGCCGCTGAAGCCGTAGCCGGTGACGCCAGCGTTGCCGGCATCAGGATTGTCCCCATTGTAGGGCCGCAGCATCACGCCCCAGCGATCGGCCGCTGCGTAGTGATCCGGCGCGTTATTGTTGAAGTGCCCGAAAAAGGACGTATTGATGGGCAGAAAGGCTTGCGTGCCGTCATACCAGGGATGGTCGCCCTGCGTGAAGCTGGTGTCCTGGAAGAAGTCGATGACATTCTCCGGCCCCTGGTTGATGTTGTTGGTGAAGTTCACCATCCATTCCAGCGTCTCCACGCCTTCGGGACTGTTGTACAGCAAGGTGCGGCCATCGTCCGAAACATACTTGCCGTTGTTGGTGTATAGCCAGGACACGAAGTTGGAGTCGCCAGCGTGTAGCGGAGCGCCCATGACCTCGATTCCCATCGCATCGGCCTCGGTGATGGCGGCGGACATTTCCTCCAGCTCTTGCCAGGTCTGCGGCGGGCTGTCGGGGTCGAAGCCGGCATCGGCCAACATCTCCCGATTGTAGATATACAAGCTGGTCAAGCCGCCGGCGGTAGGCATCGGCAGGCCGTATAGCTCGCCGTTCCAGTATTGAATGCCGATCTCGCCCTCATAGAAGACGCTGAGATCGGTGCCTTCGGCTTCCACAAAGGCGTCAATCGGGATAATCAGCCCGTTGATGGCGAAGTTGTAAGTCTCGGGCCGCGTGGTCATGATGATGCCGGGCGGGTTGCTGCTGGCGGCGGCGGTGGCGAGCAATTCAGCGCGGTTGTCCCAGGGCTGGACTTGGTTGATGATTCGTACGCAGGGGTTTTCCGCCTCGAAATGACCGATGAGCGTGTCCATCAGCGCTTCACGGGCGGCGCCCCACCAATTCATGAACTCGAGCTCAATGACATCGCCATCGCATTGAGCCGAAGCCGGCAAGAGACCAAGCGACAGCAAAATGCCCAGCGCCAGCGCGAGACGTACAAAAGTTGAATGTTTCATGATGCTCTCCTGTTTGGCAAAAGATTCGTTAAATGAAGGCTCTGCAGCCTATCCTTCACGAAATTGGTCGCGCGGGCGAGTTTGTTGCGCTCTGCCGTTCGCTCGTTATACTTGGGCGAAATTCTACCAAATCGAGTGTAACGCGTTTCGGGCCGACTGTCAAAACAGCGGCCGCGTCGAGGCGCGCCGACGCGGGGGATGCGATGGAGAATCCGGGAGTTTTGAATATCCTCAAGTATGCCAATGCGGTGAAGCTGGAATCATACAGCCACGATGGCCAGCGCCTGGAGTGGATCCAAGCGGAACTCAAGCGCATGGACAATATCGACGGCGCCAACACCGTGAATGTTGCGGCGATTCGTCGCAGCGGCCCGCTGGACTTGCTGGTGGAAATCCTGACTTCACCGGACACCGATTGGATGAAATACAATTCTCCCGGCGAAGAAGAGTGGTATGTGCTGCCTTCGCTGATGGAGACCTAGGCCGACCGGCCCGGGGAGCTGCGCTGAACACGATGAGCGTCTACGCCGTTGATCCGCGTCTGAGCCGCTTCGATCCCCTGGAGCGGATTTTCTTCTACGACGATTTCGACGAGGGCATACACGGCTGGTCAGAGTTGATCGGCAACTATGAGCATACGCTGGACTCCATGCTGCCCGAATACAGCGACATGCGCCCGCCGATGCTGAGCAATCTGACCATGTGGGACACGGGCACAGCCGGTTCCATGGAAGGAACTTACGCGCTCAAGCTGGCCAGCCGCGCCCGCGCCGGGTCGCTGGCGACCAGCATCAAACGCCAGACCTTTAGGGTGCGCGGACAGATTCAACTCGAGTGCTACTTCACGTTCAAGCCCGAAGCCAGCGAGCTGCGCCTGTCGCTGAATGACGTGCGCGCATTCGGGATCCTCTTTGACCTGCAAGACGGCATGAATCCGGAATATCGCTGGATGCCGCATCTGCGCTATTTGAACGCGCAAGGCGACGATATGGTCAATCGCTGGCAGATGAAGGGCGAAACCCGTGCCTTTCACAATATCGGCGACACGGGCGAGACGGTCTCGCATTTCCACCTCGGCCCAGAGAATTGGGAATTCATCGACGCGCCGACGCAGACCCTGGCTTACAACGAGATCGCCACCAAAATGAATTGGCATTATTTGCGCGTCAATGTCGATTTGCAATCGCGCCGCTTCCTCGGCTTCCAGTGCAACGACCTGGTCTACGCCGGCCCGCCGCTGAAGCATATCTCGATTCCGGCCATGCCCAACTTGAACTGCATGCTGAACACCGCCTTCTGGGTCGAGACGAATCGCGACAAGCGCGCCTTCCTCTACCTCGATTCCGTGCTGCTGAGCGGGGAGTTTTGACCGTGGCGCTGCGACGGACTTATACCGCGGTGGTCGAGCGCAATGCGCTATGGCAAGGCGACTTCGCCACCGAGCCCTACGAAGCCGCCTGGGCCAGCGAAGCGATCTTCTTCGTCCGCGCGTTGGCTGACGCAGTCGGAACCGGCGGCAACGCGCGCGTACAGATCTCAGCCGACGGCATCCGCTGGGTCGACGAGGGAACGACCTTCGACCTGCCGCGTTCCGAAGATGAGATCACATTTTGTCGCGTCAGTCACTTTGGTGGTTGGTTGAGGATCGCGGGGACGCTGGCGCCGAACAATCGAATGGCGGTGCTGGTCTCGCTGGCGCTGAAGGAATGAACTGAGCCCCCACCCCCAGCC
>VXLV01000163.1 GCA_009841405.1 Chloroflexota bacterium
CCCTCCCAGCGCGGCACGCCCACGATGACTGTCGCCGCGCGATTTTTGATGGCCGCCAGGTTACGCACATTCTCGACGCCATAAAGCCCTGCGCCCAGGGTGATGTAGTGAACCGGGAAGGTGGCGGAATTGCCGGGATCCTGGCTGGGCGTGTCGACGGCGATGCCGTGGATGTCGCGCTCTTCCACCAGGAAAGCGGCCGCCTCTTCGCCGAAACCGGGGAAGTGGGCGACGCCCTCATCATCACGACCGATAAAGGCGGTCGGGTCGCTCCAATGCGCCTCCCAGCCTGAGTGCATACAGACCAGCGCGCCGGGCGGTACTTCGCCGTTCGCGCTCTCCCAGGCCCGAATGTCTTCCACAGTGACGAAGGCGTCGGCGTCTTCCGCCGCCCGCGCGCTGATGTCGATAACGACCGCCGGGCTTACCAGCAGATTGGCATCGTAGGAATCGACATTTTCGCCGCCATCGAGGATGAAGTGCGAGGGGATATCCACATGCGTGCCGGAGTGCTCATTGAAACTCCATTGCTGCCAGTGGATGACCTCGGACAGAAATTCGATTTTTTCACGTGTCGGCGCGAAATCGGGCCCGAAAATATGCGGCGCGCTTTCGCCCATGACATGCGACAGGTCGATTACTTCGTTCATCATATCCTGAGCGAGCAAGGGAAGCGGACTGCTGGCCGCGACCGCCGCCCCCGCGGCCAGGCCGCCGCCGAGTCTTAGCAGGTTGCGCCGGCTCATCGGCGACGGACTCTCGTTTGCCAAACGATTCTGAACAACTTCCATAATCCTAGGCGAGCACATAATCATAGCCTCCTCAATTTTTTTCATCCGCCTGACACATGGCGCAAGCCAGCGCGCCAGATGTCAAAGCGTAGGCAAATACTATTGCTACTCTTCACTTAGCATAATATTAGCGAATGTAAAACGAAATAGCAAACTTTGCCTAAGCGGAGGCAATGAAGCTCGATCTAAGGAAGTTGGTAAAACTCTGTGGCGGCGCCGCCCATGACCCGGGTTTGCTCGTCCGGCGAAAGCGCAGCGATGTATGTTTCGACGATGCCTACTACTTGGCGGTAGCTGCCGGCGAGCGTGCAGACGGGCCAGTCGCTGCCGAACATCAGGCGGTCAATGCCGAAGCAGTCAAACACCACATCGAGATAGGGCCGGAAGTCGTCCTGCGTCCAGCCGCCCCAGGCCGCCTCGGTCACCATGCCCGAGACTTTGCAAAAGACATTGTCGAACGCCGCCAGCTGGCGGATGTCGCGTTCCCACGGTTCCAGCAGGCCGTCCTTGATGAAGGGCTTGGCGATGTGGTCAAGCACAAAGGGCTGCTCGGGAAAGCGCCTGACGACTTCTATCGCAACCGGCAGGTGGCGCGGGAAAAGCAGCAAATCATAAGTCAAGCCGCAGGCCTTGAGCTTAGCCAGCCCACGCAAGAAATTGCCGCCCAGCATGAAGCGATCGTCGGCTTCATCATGAACGATGTGACGGACGCCGACAAGGCGCGGATGCGCCGCGAATCGCTCCAATTGCGCTTCAACGTCGTCTGCGCGCATATCCACCCAGCCGACGACGCCGCGGATGAAGTCATATTCATTTGCGAGTTCGAGCAAGAATTCCGTCTCGCGCAAGTTCTGCCGCGCTTGCACCGCGACTGTCCCGGCGATGCCGGTCGCCTGCATCAGCGGCAGCAGATCCGGCGGCATGTAGTCGACCTTTAGCGACTCGCGAGTCGCGTCAATCCAGGGGTAATCCTGGCTGTTGTAGCGCCAGAAATGCTGATGCGAATCGATGCGAGCGGTCATACCCGTCTCCCTGCTCTATTTCGTTCAGGCGCGATTTTACCGCAACAGCGACCGAAGCGGGCGCGCCACACCGGCGGGCGAGCCAAGGCTCGCCCCTACCCCGTCTCAGTGGTATGGGGCCCAAAAGCGAGCGGACCCGGCTAAACGCTGGTGTTGCGCGTGATCTTGAAGGCGTAGGCGTGATCGCAAGGGCGCTGATCGGGGCGTTCAATCTTCAGGCCCTTCGCCGTCATTTCCCACTTCAGCTCGCCGGCGGCGCCCAGCAACTCCACTGAGCGCACTTCGCCGGGATAGAGCGCGTGAGTCGATTCGATGACGAATTCTCGCTCGGGCCAGCCGAGAACGATGGCATAGAGAATATTCTCGCGGACGGTAAAGCGGATATCCCGCGCGCCAAATTCCAGCTTTTCTTTGGTATCGCTGAAAGCGCCGACATGCGTCATCTGCGTCGGCCCTTCGCCGTAGGTATTCCAGGGCACGGTGTCGTAGATCGCCTCGCCGTTCACACGCAGCCACTCGCCCATGCCCTCGAGAATGGAACGCGATTCCGCCGGGATCGTGCCGTCCGGTTTGGGACCGACATTGAGCAGCATGAAGCCGTTCTTGCTGACGTTGTCGGCCAGATAGTGCACCATCTCTGTCACCGTCTTGTATTCGGTTTCTTTGATGTAGCCCCAGCCCTGCCCGTCGTCGACGGTCGTGTCAGTGATCCACTCGTAGTGCGTCAACTCGGCGGTCTTGCCCAATTCAAAGTCCAGCAGGGCCGCGCCCGGCGGGATGTCGTGCCACTTGTAAGTGGCGACCACTTCGCGGCCCCACTCGGCTTCTTTATTGTAGTAGTAGGCGAGGAAATCTTGCTTGTATTGATCGTGCACAAAGCGCAGCCCGAAATCGAACCAGATATAGTCCGGTTCATAGCGCTCGACCACTTCGACCAGCCGGTTCTTCCAGCGATCAAGGAAGGCGCGGCTGGGTTTGTCCTGCGCGCGCCACTCGGCGTGATCGTGTCCGACGCCTTGATCGATGTACGCGAAGTCCCGGTTGTGCGGCTCGCCGTACAAGCCGGCGTAGCGTGGGTCAGCCGTATCATATTCGGGCTTCCAATGGGGGAAGAACCACCAGTTTTCGGCATGGTGCATCGCCACCATGAAGCGCATGTCTTGAGCGCGTATGGCCCGCTCCAGCTCGCCGACGACATCGCGCTTGGGGCCCATCTTGCCGGCGCACCATTCGGTATCGCTGGCGTCCCACATCGGGAAGCCGTCGTGATGCTCGGCGACCGGTCCGGCGAATTTGGCGCCCGCGCGCTTGAACAGCTCCGCCCATTCATCGGGATCGAAATGTTCCGCGGTGAACATCGGGATGAAGTCTTTGTAGCCGAATTCGGACGGGTGGCCGTAAGTCTTGCAGTGGTATTCGAATTGGGGCGTGCCTTCGCGGTACATATTGTAGGGATACCAGGTGACATTGGGGCCGGTGGCCGGCACGCAATAGATGCCCCAATGGGTATAGATGCCAAACTTCGCCTGGCGCATCCACTCGGCCGTCGGGTGCGTTTTCAGTGACGCCCAATTCGCTTCATATCGTTTGGTCATTGCTTTCTCCGTATATGTGGCGGTCAAACAGGCCGACTGAGCAGCGCGGACTGAATCGCTTTTCTAGGCTGAATCGCGGACGATCAGCTGGCAGTTGAATAGCGCCGATAGATTCTCCGCGGCATCGTCGTTCAAAGCCTTCAATACTTTGTGCGCGGCGGTCTCGCCGATGGCGTAGGTAGGCTGCCGCAAGACGGTCAAGGGCGGATTCGAAACCTGCGCCCAGGGATGATCGTCGAAGCCGACTATGGCGACATCGTCGGGGCAGCGCAGACCCAGCGCCTGCATACCCATCAACGCGCCGAGGCTAAGCAAGTTGTTGCAGATGAAAACCGCGCGCGGCCGCTTGGGCAGCTTCATGAGCGTTTGCATGGCGCGCTTGCCGTCTTCAATCGTCAGCGGGCTGTCGACGCGCCACGCCTCCCTTAGCGGCAAATTGGCAGCGCTCATGGCGTCTTCATAGCCGGCCAGGCGGTCGCGCATAGTCGACAGG
Source organism: Chloroflexota bacterium (assembly GCA_009841405.1). Taxonomy (GTDB): domain Bacteria; phylum Chloroflexota; class Anaerolineae; order Aggregatilineales; family Phototrophicaceae; genus UBA6055. Next base: position 3,902 of record VXLV01000163.1, read on the forward strand.
CGCTGGAAGCCGGCCAGAATCCCGATGTCGGAATAGCCGCGGTCAATCAGATGGCGCGTGCCGAGAAAGGCGCTGTGTCGGTTGTCGACGCCGACGTAGGGCGAAACGGCGTCTTCGAAAGTGCGGTCAAGCATGACGATGGGGATGTTGAGTTTGGCAGCTTCGTTCAGCGCGTCCCAGTTCTGGCTGGTCGCAGCCGCAATGATGCCGTCCACCCCCTGCCGCAACAAAATGTCGATGTAGTATTCTTCGCGCTCCAGCACTTCGTTGGTGTTGCAGAGCATCAGGCTGTAGCCGTTGGCGATCAGCACATCTTCGATGCCGCGCATGATCTCGGCAAAGAAGGTATTGGTGACATCTGAGACGATCAGCCCGATGATGCGTGTCCGCTGGGTCGTCAGGCTGCGCGCGGCCACATTCGGTCGGTAGCCGAGATGCCGAATCGCCTCGCGCACGCGCTCCTTGGTGGCGGCTTCGACAAAGCGCGTGTCGTTGATCACATGCGAAACCGTAGCGTTCGACACGCCGGCTCGCGCGGCGACATCGCGCATTGTGACCCGTTTCATGCCGCGCGGCCTCCCCAAGTTAACCTGTTGCGCAACCGATTGTCCGAAGTCTAGTGCATCGGGCGGGAATCGTCAAATCGCCGCGATCTGGGAGAGGTGGCGAACAACGTGACTATACTCACCACCGCGTACACCGAGATATAAGAGGGCGCCGAGTACAGCGACTTTGCGTTAGGCTTTTGGAAACGCGGAGGACAAAGATTACGGAGCTCCAAGCCGCGCGCGGTTGGGCGTCTCGTCGGGTCGCCCCGACAAAGATGGTATGTTTGCGGCGGGTATGGGCCTATGGTATAGTCCAAGCCGTTGTCAGAAAACCGATTGCGCGGCAAGTGGGACAGCCAGAGGTTAGCGGATGAAACGAGTCGCAGTAGTGGGACAAGAGCGGGCCGGCGTGGAAACTGCCGCAGCGCCCGCGGCAAAGGATAACTGGGCGGTCGTCAAGGTCCATGTCGCGCCGATGTGCACCGAATATAAGGCTTTCGCAGCCGGCAGCGGCCAGGGCGTCTACGGGCATGAAGCGGCCGGCGAAGTGGTCGAGGTGGCGCAGCCGGGCCGCGTCAAGGTCGGCGATCGCGTCGTGGTCATGCCCATGAACGCTTGCGGCCAATGCGCGCATTGCCTGGGCGGCGACTATATTCACTGCCAGGACGGCTACGACTTCGCTGCGGTTCACGGTAACGCGGATGGATTAGGCACGATGGCGCAGTATCTGCTTAAGCAAGACTGGATGCTGTTGCCAATCCCCGATGGCATGTCGTACGATCATGCCGCGATGGCCTGCTGTGGCCTGGGCCCTACCTTCGGCGCCATGCAGACGATGCGCGTGGACCGGCACGATACCGTGCTCATCACCGGTTTGGGCCCGGTCGGCCTGGGCGGCGTTATCAACGCGGTCTATCGCGGCGCGCGCGTTATCGCTGTTGATTCCATTGCGTATCGGGCCGACCTGGCTATGGAGCTGGGCGCGAACGCCGTGATCAATCCGCTGGACCCGGATGCCTTGCAGCAAATCCTCGAGTTTACGCCGGCTGGGCGCGGCGTCGACGTGGCAGTCGATTGCTCCGGCGTGGTGGCGGCGCACCGCCTGTGCATTGACGCGGCGCGGCGCAAGGGGCAGGTGGCTTTCGTCGGCGAATGCAGCGACCATACCCCGCTTCAAATCAGCGACGATATGATCCGCAAAGGCTTGACGCTGGTTGGCAGTTGGCATTTTAACCTGGCGGACAGCCCGCGCATTTTGGCCATGATCGGCGAAATCGGCGGACAGCTGGATAAACTGATCACACACCGATTCCCGTTGGACGACATTCAGTCGGCCTGGGAGACGCAGTTATCCGGACAATGCGGAAAAGTTATCTTGCAGCCTTGGGAGGGCGCTAATGTATAAATCTGTCATCATCGGCGTCGGCGGCGGGCGCGCGCACGGGCACGCGGACGCCTATGAATTCGTCAAGAAAGGTCGGGTCGTGGCGGTATGCGACGTGCGACAGGACGCGATGGACGAGTTTGGCGACAAGTTTGACGTCAGCGCCCGCTACACCGACTACCGCGAAATGTTCGAAAAAGAGAAGCCCGAGCTGGTCCAGGTCAGCACGCCGCCAAATGTCCGGCTGGACGTCTTGAAGGCCGCTGACGCAGCAGGCGTGCCCTTGGCGATCGTGGAGAAACCGCTGGCGATTCAAGGCGAGGATTATGTGGCGCTGCGCGACTTCGCTGCGGGCAAGCCCAAGATCAAGGTGGCGATCAATCATCAGCTGCAATTTCATCCGCGGCGGCAGCAGTTGCAGCGGCTGGCAGCTGACGGCGCGATCGGCGACCTGCGCTTCGTCGAAGCCAGCTCAGGCATGAACCTGGCCTATCAGGGAACGCATTCCTTACAAGCGATCGGCGCCTTCAACCCGGCCAAGCCAACGACGGTCTTTGGTCAAGTCTCCGGCGCCGATGGTTTGCAGCCCAATGACAAGCAGCATTATGCGCCCGATCAGAGCCTGGCGGCGGTCGAGTACGACAACGGCGTGCAGGCGACCCTGCGCTGCGGGGAGAACGCGCCGCGCGTGCCCGGGGGCGGTCCCATCTGGCAACACAAGCGCATCGCCGTTTACGGCATGAAGGGCTATATCCACTGGACGATGTGGGGCTGGGAGACGTTTATCGACAACGTCTACGACAGCGGCGAGCATGAATACCCGGACGAAGACGTCCTGGGGCAAGCGGCCATGTGCGACGCCATGTTCGAGTGGCTGGAAGACGACGACATGGTCCATCCGCTGAACCTGGACGCGGCCCTGGTCGACTTCAACGTCATCCTCGCCCTCTACGCCAGCTCGCTGAATCATCGCGTCGTCGAGCTGCCGTATGAACCGGAGCCGGATCTGGTCGCCAGGCTGCGACAAGCGCTGGCGTGAGCGAAATACCGAATTCTTTACCACTGAGGAAAATGAGGATACACAGAGGACACAGAGAGTTTCATTATTGTCCTGATACCAGCCAATTTAGGCAGTCTGCCAACATATGAAAACGTTCACGGACCTACGGCCAGGTTATGGATTTACTCGGAGTCTTCTGTATTCTACGTAGTTCCAAGATAGTCGCGCGAAAAGCGACGCGAAGTCGTTGGCGAGCGTGGGCGAGCGTGGGCGAGCCACCGGCTCGCCCCTACAACCATTTGGCGAGGGCAGAAAGTTTTTCTTGCAGACTAACGGGGCATCCATGCCTTTGGAATTGACCGCTTCGTGCGAAGCGCTTTGGTGGAATTCATAACAAATGACTGACAGGCCCGATATCTTGATCGCTATGCGGCCGGCGCTATTCGACCAGCTGTTCGCTGAAGCGCAGCAACGCCGCCTCCGCGCGCTGGGCGAAATCACGCTACAGCCTTACACGGACAACCTCGACGAAGCGCAGCTGACTCGGCTCATCGGCGGTCGCGACATCGTCATCACCTGCTGGGGCACGCCGCGATTTAGCGATGCTGTTCTGGCCGCGGCCGACCGCTTGCGGTTGATCGCGCACTCGGCGGGCACCATCAAGCGCTTGCTGCCGCCGCCGGTTTTCGCCGCGGGCCGACGTGTGACGCATGCCGCCGAAGCCATGGCCATTCCCGTGGCCGAAACAACCCTGCTGTTGATACTCCTGTGCTTGCGGCGCTTCCACAAAATCGACCGCGCCTTCAAGGACGAGGGCTGGGCGGCGGCACGGGCGCTGGGCCCGGGAAGCGAACTCGAAGGCGCGCGCGTCGGCATCATCGGCGCCGGCCATACGGGACGTAAGGTCATCCAGAAGCTGGGCGCGCTGGGCGCTGTCCTGTGGCTCTACGATCCCTACGTCAGCGAGGTGCAAGCGGCGACGCTGGGCGCGCGCAAGGTGGACTTGGAGACGCTACTGCGCGAGTGCCCGCTGGTGAGCTTGCACGCGCCGTCCACAGCGGAGACCTATCGGATGCTGGGCGCGGAGCAAATCAGCTGGCTGCAAGACGGCGCCATCTTCATCAACACGGCGCGCACGCATCTCATTGACGAGGCGGCGCTGCTGGCGGAGCTGCAATCGGGGCGGATCAGCGCGGCCCTGGATGTCTTCGAAAATGAGCCGCTGCCGGACGAAAGCCCTTACCGTCAGCTGGATAACGTTATCATCACCCCACACATGGCTGCCGTCACCGAGCAGGCGTACCGGCGACAGGGACAGATCATCACCGATGAAATAGATAGCTTCCTGAGCGCGGGCAAATTGCGATACGAAGTCACGCGCGATATGCTCGATACGATGGCTTAGACGGGAACGAGGGACAAATGGGCGCACTGGATGGGAAGACGATCATCGTTACCGGCGCCAGCAGCGGCTTCGGCGAGGCAATCGCCATCGCCTGCTGCGCAGAGGGCGCCAATGTCAGCCTGGTGGCGCGGCGGCGCGAATTGCTGGAGTCGGTCGCGGATGCCGCGCGCGAGCAGGGGGGCCAGGCCCTGGTCTGCCCGGCTGATGTCAGCTCCGACGAGCAGATTCATGCGGTCGTGGAGCAGACGCGCGCGGCCTTTGGCGCGATCGACGTGTTGGTCAACAACGCCGGCTACAATGTTACCGAGCGCTCCATCGCCGACACCTCGGCCGAGCAGTGGCGCGACTTGCTGGCGGTGAATCTGACCAGCGCATTCATCTTCACCAAGGCGGTCTTGCCGGAGATGAAAGCGCGCGGCGACGGCCTCGTCATCAACCTGGCTTCGCGCGCCGCCATGGTTCCCAGCTTGCTGGCCGGCGTCGGCTACAGCACATCGAAAATCGGCATGGAAGCGCTGAATATCGTCACCAACGAAGAAGGCAACCCGCATGGCGTGCGCGCCTGCCTCTTCAACCCGGGCGCGGGCAATACACCCATCATGGAGCGGCGGCCGGTCGTGCCCAGCGCGGCGCAGAAAGCGAAGATGATTCAGTCCGAAGACATCGCGGCTACGGTGGTTTTCCTGGCGAGCCTGCCGCCGCGCGTGCATATCGACCTGCTGTCGATGATGCCGACCAAAAGCTGATCCGAGCGCGCTGTGAATCCGCTTGCCGTCTTCGCCAAGCCCTGGAAATCGCTGCCGCTGCCGCAACTGGCGGCGCATATCAGATCGCTGGGCTTCGACTGGATTGAGCTGCCGGTGCGCGCGGGCTTCCCGGTTGAGCCGCAGCACATCGAACGCGACCTGCCCGCCGCCGTCAAGCTGCTGGCGGAGCATGGCGTCCGCGTGTTGAACGTGACCGCCGATGTACCGCTGGACGACGAGCGGCTTTACAGCGCTTGCGCCGCGGCCGGCGTAGCGATGAACCGCGTCATGTTCCGGCAGCGCGATCTTGACTACTGGGCGGCGGAGGCGAAGGCGCGCCGAAAACTGGATTCCGCCCTGCCCCTCTGCGAGCGCTACGGCCTGCAAATCGGCGTGCAGAATCACTCGGGCCGCTTTGTTCCCGTCAACGAGATGGGCCTGTATCAACTGCTCAAAGATTACGACCGGCGCTATGTCGCGGCGGTCTGGGACCCGGCGCATAACGCGCTGGAAGGCATAGACAGCGACGCCGCGCTGGACATCGTCGCCCCCCTGCTCTGCGTGGTCAACTTGAAGAATGCTTACTGGCGGCGTGTCAGCGGGCCGGAAGCCGAGCGGGCCAAATGGCGGATCTACTGGACGTCGGGCGCGCAGGGACGGGCGTCCTGGCCAAGGGTGATCGCCAAGCTGAGGGCCATCGGCTATCAGGGGCCAATCTGCTTTTCGGCCGAATACACCGATGAAGCGCGCGTGGACGAGCTGATCGTCCAGGACTTGGCTTTTGCGCGCGGGCTGCTGGCTTGAACTCAGCCTTTGATGCCCGATGTGGCGATGCTTTCGATGAAGGCCCGTTGCAACGCCAGGTAGAAGATCAGCACCGGAATCGTCACCAGCGTCAGATAGGCCATAATCTCGCCCCAGTATGTGTAACGCTGGAAGAAGTATTGCAAGCCAACCATAATCGGTCGCAGTTCTTCGGTGCGGACGACCATCAGCGGCCAGATGTAAGCATTCCACATAACCAGGAACTTTAAGATGGCGACGGTCGCCAGGATGGGGCCGGAAATGGGCATAACGATACGCGTGTATATCTGCCGGATGCTGGCGCCGTCAATCCGCGCCGCCTCGACCAATTCATCAGGCAGATCGCGAAAGTACTGATAAAAGAGGAAGATGCCCAGGGAATCTGCGATAAAGGGAATGATCTGCACATGATAGGAGTTGAGCCAGCCGATCTTTAATCCTTCGGGGCCAATCCAGGGCAGATTGTTAACCACCAGCAGCAAGGGTATAGCGATCACCTCGAAGGGCACGATAAAGGTGGCGATTATCAGCGTCAGCATGAGCTTTTTGCCCCGCCAACGCAGGAACGCAAAAGAGAATGCCGCCATCGAATTGAGCAAGATGCTGGCTAGCACCGCCACTACGGTAGTGAAAGTCGAGTTGAAAGCGAACTGAATGACCGGCACGCGCTCGATAGCGAACGAGTAATTGTTGAGCGAGATATCGCCGTACGGCACAAAGGCCAGCAGCGAGCCCGAGTCGCGCAGCAACTGCAGGTCCGGTTTCAGCGACGAGACCACCATGAAAACAATCGGAAAGATGAAAATGGCCGATATCAGGATCAACAGCGTGTAACGCAAGCTAATAACCAGCTTGTGGCGGGTTTCCCAAGTCATGGCCGTCATGACGTTTCCCGCTCGCGCGTCAAATAGCGATTGACAATGGTGATGGCCAACACCACGAAGAAGAGCACCACGGAAATAGCCGAGCCTTCGGCGATATCTTGCTTGTCATAACCGCGCTGCACCGCCTGATAGACGACGCTCTGGGTCGCGTCCAGCGGGCCGCCGCGCGTCATGACATCGACCTGCACAAAGAGCCCCGTAGCCTGAATCACGATAACGATGAGGATAAGAACCGCGGTGTTGCGCAAGCCCGGCCAGGTTACGTAGCGAAACTTCTGCCACATGCCGGCGCCGTCGAGTCCCGCCGCTTCGTAGAGGCTGGTGGGTATCGTCTGCAAGCCGGACAGCCAAATGACCATGTGGAAGCCGACCGCCTGCCAGGCCGACATGGCGATCATCGCTGGCATGGCGGTGTATGGATTGCCCAGCCAGTCGACCGGTTGAAAACTGCCAAAGCTGGCGATGCCCAGCAAGGTATTGAGCAAGCCGTTTTCGCCATCGTAAATGAAGCGCCAAAGCAGCGAGACCACCACCATCGACACGACAACGGGCGCGAAATAAATGGCGCGGAAAACGCTGATATAGGGCAGCGCCTGGTTGAGCAAGAGCGCCAGCAAAAGCGCAAGGCCGCCTTGCAAAGGCGCAATCACCGCCGCGAAGAGCAAGGTATTAAATAGAGCGCGCAGAAAAACCACATCACTGGCGAGCACCACGGTGCGATTTTCACCGGATTGCCAGGACGTCAACTCGCGCAGGCCGTTTAGTTCCGGGTAGTCGGGGTTCTTTCGCGTAAAGGTGCGCAAGCGGGGATAAGCAATTTTGCCCTTGTCGTCGTAGACGATGGCGCCGCTCTCGTCGCGTTCCGGCTCGAGCGTGAAGAGGCGAACGGTCAGCAGCCGCTCGAAGTTGCGCATGCCGACCCATTCAGTCGGGTTCGGCGATACCAGCCGCTGATTGGTGAATGACATGACAAAGGCCATCAGAAATGGGATGACCAGGAAGAGGGTCAGCACGAGCAGGGCCGGGATGGCCATCAGCCAGCCCATGATTGACTCGTTGCGCTGGTACAAAGGCGCGTCTTTCGGCACGAGCAGCCGCACCCAAAGCGGCGCGTTCTTCCTCGTCTCTGCTGCGCTAATCATGGGGCTAACTCAATAAGTGCTTGGCAAGTGATTAGAACAAGGCTACCAGCAAAATCCATATACAATGAATCCGCAGGGGCGAGCCAGCTGCTCGCCCAAATGTGTCATGTTAGTGGGCGACTCACAGAGTCGCCCCTACAATTCGGCTCAGCGTCGCTTACATATCGAAGCCGTAGCCCATGTTGTCCTCGATGTCGGCATCGATCTCGTCGACTGCCGCGTCCAGCGTATCTTGAACGTCAGCGCCGTTTGCGATATCAGCCAGCGCTTTTTCGAAGATCAGCGCCAGGGTCGCGTAACCCGGGGTTACCGGGCGGATCAAGGCCTGCTGGTTGCTCAGTTCGTAGAATACTTCCAGCGGGCCGCCGGCCGAGTAGTTCTCGCTCATAGCTGCGGCATTCGGCGTCGCCGGCGCCAGGCCGGTGGCGTCGCTGAAGGCGGTCAGCCACTCGTCCTGAATGGCGAATTCAATGAACTGGCTAACGCCTTCCGGATGTTCGGTTGTTGAGGAAGCGCCCAACTGCCAGGAGGCGGCGCCGATGATATTGCCATGCCCAAAATCGGGCGCGGGCAAGAAGATCAGATCGTCGCCAACTTCCGCCAGTGTCGAAACGCCAGCCCAGTTGCCCATCCACTGCAAGGCGTATCTGCCGTCGATGAAGCCGGTCTCGCGATCGCCGGTATCCTGCGATGTGCCGGGCGCCAGGCCGCGATCAAAGAGGCTCTGCCACCATTCGCCAAAGGCGACGGCTTCGGGGCCATTCAACACGCCTTCCGCCGTCGTATAGCTGTCGCGGTCGATCATGTCGCCGCCGAAGCTCTGCAGGAAGGGCGAGAAGGCGTAGGGATACCATTCGCCGGTCCAAGCCATGCCCAGATCGAAGGCGTATTCGAAGTCGCCGGTGGCTTGCAGTTGTTCCAAAATGTCGTCGAATTCTTCGCCGCTCCAGGGATCGTCTAGCGTCGGGATGCGAATTTCGTGCGCTTCCAGTACCGAGCGGCGCGCATAGATTGACACAGCCGCGTCCCACAAACCGACAGCGTAAAGTTCGCCGTTCCATTCCCCGATGGGACCGGGCAGGAAGTTATCCAGCGCGCCTTCGGACAACTGCAGGGGCGCCATCCAGCCGGCCCAAGCCCAGCCAGGCATGACGGGACCGTCCACATCAATGATATCCGGCAGTTCGCCGGCGGCGGCCGCGGCAACGATGGATGAGTTGTAGGACTCCTGCGGGAAGGCTTCCAGGATCACCTCGTAATCCGATTGCGACTCGTTAAAGGCTGCAATGAGATCAATAAACACCTGGTGCTCTGCCGCCCAGGCGCCACCGTGATACCACATGCTGAGTTCCGTTTGCGCGCTCGCCAGCGGCGCCGCAAGCAGCAGCGTTGCGAGCAAGAGCAACAGCAATTTTGTCTTCATCTTGATTCTCCTTGCCTATTCGAAATGTGGTTTGACTCTCCCGCATACAAGACGTCCCACGCCCACGCCTCGAACGCATCGCGCGTTGGCGAAAGCTTTGCCGTCCTAAAAGCAGAAGTGGGAGACTAGTATAACCAGTCCCCCACTCCCTTTCAACAGTGCGGATATCTACTGGTCAACGCCAGGTTTAGCCGCCGAGGAGCGCGTTGGTTTGGTCGTGAACGCGCTGCACGACCGCGGCCGCGTCACGTTCCTCGCCCGTCCAGAGCAGATCCATGTTGGCTACCCAGATCGAGGACTCCCATTCGAGGTATTTCGAATGATAGGGCGGGTGGACGCCGTCGCGCGCCCCAATTACCGAGAAGACCTCATGGTAGGCATCGGCATAAGGCGCGTCATCGGGAGCGGCGCAATTATGGAACTCGGACTGGCTGGTGAGCGCGGCGCCCATGGCGGCGGTGCGGCAAAGGTGATCAGGATTGGCGAGCGTGAAGCGAATCAGCTCGTAAGACAGGTCTGGATGCGCGGCCGACGAGGGAATGGAGAATGCCGAGCCGCCGATGAAGTTGTAACGCCCGGCGGGCCCGGTCGGGGTCGCCACGACCGTCCAGTTGAAGCTGTCGCCGACTAGCTCCCACATGCGGGAAGCGGCGTCATTCAGCGCGTAGTGCATGGCGACGTTGCCGTTGGCGAAGAGGAATTCGGTCGTGAAGCCGGAAGCGGCGATGTTTTCCGCCGTCGGGTGCGCGCCTGAACCCCAGAGCAAGTCAGCCATCCATTGAATCGCGGCCACCGTCTCCGGCGTGTTCATCACCGATGCGGTGTTATCGTCGTTAAACATTTCACCGCCGAAGCTCTTGATGACCCAGTAGGCGCCGCCCGCGCCTCTGCCGACGCTCACGAGATTGCTGGTGCCCCAGATATCGGTGTCGCCGTCGCCATCGGTGTCTTGCGTGAGGGCGATCGCCAGCTCTGTGAACTCTTCAAAGCTCGTATGCTCGCCGGGCGGCTCGAGGCCGGCCTCTTCAAAGAGATCGAGATTGATGTAGAGCCCGCCGGGCGCAAGGTCGTAAGGAATCGCGTATTGGCTGCCCTGGTAATTGAAAGCGTCGACTTGCGAGGTGACGAACTTCTCCGGCCAGCCGGGGATCGGGCAGGCTTCCAGGTAACCATCGAGGTTGAGCGCCCAGCCGTTGGCGGCGAAGGTGTCGTTGCGGGTATCGTGCATCCAGGCCATATCAATCTCGGCGCCGCCAGCCAACTGCGCCGGCAGGGTCGTCCAATAGTCGCCCCAGTTCACGCCGGTGTTGAGGATCTGTTCGACATTGGGATAGTACTCGCCGAAGAATTCGTCGAAGGCCAACAAGAACTTGTCAACCTCGCCGGGACCTTCCCACCCGGTGATGGTGATGGCGCCCGACATGTCGCCATCCAGCGTGCCGCAAGTCCAGTCAGTCATGTCCTGCGCCGACGAAACAAAACCCAAACTGAACAGCGCGAGTACAGTGATCAGTAATGCGATTTTGCGAATCATCTGATTTTCCTTTCAAACCTGATAATTGATGCCGAAGACAAGCAATTGGTCTGTCGCTAGCCACCTCCTTTTATGCCGCTGGTAACGATGCCGCGGACATAATATTTCTGTCCGACGATAAACGCGATCAATACGGGAATGACAACAAAAGTCGCAGCCGCCATGATGAGATGCCAAGGCGTGCGCATGCCCGATTGATTCTGGAATGACGCCAGCAGCAGCGGCAAAGTCTTGACCTTGGGCTTGCCCAGCACGATCAAGGGCCACTGGAAACTGTTCCAGGTGTTAACGAAGGTGAAGATGGCCAGCGTCGCCAGCGCCGGCTTGGTCAAGGGCAAGATAATCAGCCAATAGGTGCGGAAGAAGCCGCAGCCGTCAATCCGCGCGGCGTCCTCCAACTCGCGCGGGATCGTCACCATAAATTGCCGCATCATGAAGGTGCCCCAGGGCGTAAACAGGAAGGGCACGATGACGGCCTGCAAGGTGCTGATCCAGCCGAACCAGCGCATCTGCACATAGAGCGGAATCAGCAGGACGGTGAAGGGCACCATCATCAGCGAAATATAGAGCAGGAAGATCTTGTCGCGCCCGGGATAGCGCAGGCGAGCGAAGGAATAACCGGCCAGGCTGGCGGTGAAGAGCTGGCCAAGCACTACCGCCGCGGCCACCAGCGCGCTATTCAGGAAGCCCAGGTCGAAATGCGTCATCGTCCAGGCTTCGGTGTAATTGCTGAATTGCCAGACTTCGGGAATAAAGGTAGGCGGGTACTGGTAAATTCCGCGAATATCTTTGACGGAGTTGGCGACCATCCAGGCAAAGGGCAAAATGAAGATAATGCCAGCGACGGATAGCACGACATAAACCAGCAGATCCATCAGGAGTTTGGTCTGCTTCTGCCCGAAGCGGCTGTCGTTTCGCTTCCGCATGCCAGCCATCGTTCTTACTCGTTGTCTTCGTCGAAACCGATCACCCAGCGGCGCGCCAGCTGCCACTGGATGATCGTGATGATGAGAATGATTACGAACAGCACCGCCGCCAGCGCCGCGCCGTAACCCATTTTGAAGAAGCTAAAGGCGTTCTGGAAAATGTATAGCGTTAAAGGCGTAGTGGCGTGCGCCGGCCCGCCCTGGGTTAATACGAAGAACTGATCGAAAGCCTGGAAGGCGCCAATCAGCGACGTGACCACCACAAAGAACAGCGCCGGCGTCAGCATCGGCAGCGTAACAAAGCGCATGCGTTGCCAGCCGCTGGCGCCGTCAATCGAGGCCGCCTCGTAATACTCCTCGGGGATGCCCTGCAAGCCAGCCAGCAGAATCAGCATGGCGAAGCCGATGCCCTGCCAGTTGCTCATGATGATGACGCTGGGCATGGCCCACTTCGTGTCGTGGATCCACTTTGGGCCGTCAACGCCGAATATCTCCAGGATGTGATTAATCAGGCCGATTTCGGGCTGGTAAATCCAGCGCCAAACGGTGGCCGCCGCCACGGTCAAGGTGATCTGCGGCAAGAAGTAGACGGTGCGGAAAAATATGATCCCGCGCATCTTGCGGTTCAGCGCCAGCGCCAGCCAGAAAGCGATGAATATGCCGGTCGGCACAGCGACAAAGGTGTAGTAGAAGCTGTTGACCAGTGTCTTCCAGAAGATGCGGTCGTTCACCATCGTCTCGAAATTTTTGAGCCCGATGAATTGCGGTTCTTTCGCCAGGCTCCAGTCGGTGAGCATGATGTAAAAGGCGAACAGGATGGGAAAGAGCATGAAGACGATAAAGCCGAGGAAGTTCGGCGCGAGGAAGAGGTAGCCAGCGATTGTCTCCCCGCGGCGCAGCCCGGAAAAAGCGCGCCGCAAATCCGACAGTCCGCCGCGCTTCGGTTCATCCCTGTTGATGCCGCTAGCTGCGCCGGCGGTCACGGAGGCCCTCCCGTCTTTGTATCCATGATGATAACTGGGCTTCCAAAGCAGATGTCGCTCGCGCGCGCGTTTTGGATCATGAATCGGTAAGTATTCAACCTAAACTTGCGGATCGGCGCGCAATCATTTGACGCCATAAAACCGATTACGTCACCGAGACAGTACTCTAACACGAAGGGCAGATGATGTCAAACATTGCGCTGTAGGGATTGTACGGCATTGGCTTGGCTCGACAACGGCATTTCCACAGAAGTAAGTGAAAGAAACTGCGGCAAATCATGTCTTACAATGTATGACATTTGCGAGCGAGCCAATGGCTCGCCCCTACACGCATTCGATGATTCTGGCGATTCTATTTCGCGAGATCATATTTCAATTGCTTACCTTCGATTACTGAGGAAGCAGAGGACGCGCGCCGATTGCGGCCATCTAGCGCCGGGTAATGGTGACAAGCGTGCCAGCGGACAAATCTACGACCTCGCTGTATTCGCCGTCAGGCCACGAAATTGACAGCTTTTCAAGCGCAGCGCCAGCCGGGAAGCCAAAATGCGCGCGACTGCTATCGCCCGACAGGTAGCCGCTGAGCGCGGTTACATCGCGGCGGTAGCTGCCCTGGTCCGTATGCAGAATCAGACGCGCGCCGATGCCTGCGCCATTGCCGCGGCCCGGCCAGCGCAAGTCAACTTCCAGAGCGGCGCCGGCGCAGAGCCGGTTCTCGAAGAGTTTGGTCGGGCTGAGCAGGTTGTTGACCACCACATCGAGATCGCCGTCATTGTCCAGGTCGGCCAGGCTCATGCCGCGGCCGCTGGCTCGGTCATTCAGCCCCCAGCCCGGCTGCGCTGCGAAGCCCGCGCCCGCCAGGTTGCGATAGACCTGGTTCTCCTCGACCAGCTCATTGTCCGGCAGATGCGAGAATAGCTCGCGCGAGATCATGCCGTTCACGACATAAAGGTCTTGGAAGCCGTCATTGTCGAGGTCGCCGAATTTAGCCGACCAGCTCCAGCCCGTGCCATCAAGCTGGAAATCGCGCGCGATATTGCTCAGACTCCCGGCGCCGTCCCGGGCATAGAGGACATTCTCCATAATCTGGGGGTCGCCTTCGACATGCGGCATGCCCATCATCATGTCCATCACCGGCTGCCATTGCGCCAGGGTCGCCTCGTCAGCGGCATAGGGCTTCATATCGACCGCGAAGACTTCCCGCGCGCCGTCATTGTTCAGGTCTGCGGCGTCGTAGCTCATGGTGCTATGCGGCATCACTGGCGGCGGGTCTGTCGCCCGCCAAGCGCCATCGACAAAGCGGAAGTAACGGTCTTCAACAGCGAAGTCGTTGCCGATTACTATCTCGTAGTCGCCGCTCTGATTGACGCGCGTCAGTATCGCCAGGGTATTCGAACGATCGGCGATGCGGGTCGCGCGGAAGTCTGCCCCTCGATTTTCGTAATAGATCACGCCGGACTTTGGCGCCGTTTGCCCCAGTATTTTCTCGTTCTCGACATCGTAGGAGCCGGTCAAGAGGTCGAGGTCGCCATCGCGGTCCGCGTCCAGCCAATTCATGGCGTAGCCGATATAGCTGACGCCGCGAAGCAACTCGATCGCGAAGCCCTGTCGGGCGCGATTACGCCAGAAGAGCGGCGCGGTCGCTTGCTGCGTGAAGACGATGTCCAGCAAGCCATCGCCATCGACATCGACGATGGCGGCTGCGCGCGCCGGCGCTTGCGAAGGCAGCGGCTCGCGCTCGAATGTCAACCCGCCGCGATTCCACAAGATGCTGTTGTCGCCGGCCAGATTCGCCAGCACGATGTCCAGCAAGCCGTCTCGATTCAAGTCGTCGACCGCCAGACCAGCGCCATTGCTGTCGTAGAAACCCACCGGCTGCGCCGACGGCATCGTCGTATGCTCAAGTTCGTGGGCGATGAATCGACCGCTGCAAGCTGCGCGCGCTTCCAGAGGCGCCGCCTCTACATCTACCGGCGCGTGGATGCGGATGGCGACGGCGCGCTCAGCGACAATGAGCAGCCCAGCAAGCAAAAAAACTATCAGCCAGGAATGACGCATGGTTCGGCCTCGGGTCTGCCTAGGAATGCCGAGACGATACCACCGCGCAATCGGTTTCGCAAACGCTCGGGCGGTCGAGCGGATTCGTCACAGATTATTTCACCACAGAAGTAGTACCAAGTTAATCATGCGAAAGCCGGTCAGAAATCAACAGTAAAGGAGGGCGAGCCACCGGCTCGCCCGTACACACTTTGGACTATTTTTGAAATTGCAATCAGACGGCGGCGATTCTCATTACTTTCCTGGAACTTCTGAGACACAGAGGACACAGAGATTTCCGTTGCCGCGCAAGTGCGGGCGGTAGGCCGGGTGTACCGTTACCGCCAGGCGGAAAATTGGCCCATTTGTCTGTGTCCAGGCAAAGAAAACGCCCCCTGCTCGACTGAAGCAAGGGGCTGTGTTTGAATGACCGTGGATCAACCTTCGGCTACTGCCGTCGCTTCCGGCTCGGGCGGATTTTCCAGGTCGGCCAGGGTCGGCATGGTAGCCCGCTTGGAGTGAACGCCGGTAGCGCCATCCGGTCGGGTGCCGCGGCTATCCAGGCTCTGCAGTGTGCCTTCAGCATCGTAGGCGCGCACCTCAAAGCTGTAATCGCCTTCCTGAAAACGCCAGTCGTAGCGCCAGATCACCCAGGTCAAGTCGGAGAGCGGTTGCCGTAAGCTGGCCGCTTCCCAGTCGCCGCCGTTGACGCTGACCTCGACCCGCGAAATCATCTTTGCGCCCGAGTAGGCGATGCCGCCGATCGGCACGATGTAGCCGGCGTCGTCTTTGAGGATGGCGTCCGTGGCGACGGCATCCACGACCGAAGTGGCGTTGACGATCGCGTCCCGGCTCCAGCCGCGGCGCACCCAGTAGCCCTCGGCCCAGGCGTCGACAAATTCGATGCTCTTGATCCACTTGGGCTGCTTCATGCCGTAGCGGTCGGGGATGTAGATGCGCAAGGGGAAGCCGTGCTTTTGCTTGAGCGGCTGTTCGTCCCATTCGTAGGCGAACATAACCCGCTCGTCGCCTTGCGCGACATCCAGCATCACGTATTCGTCGAAGTTGTCCGCGCCGGTGATTTTCATTGCCACGGCGCTGGCTTGTGGCTTGACGTAATCAAGGAAGTCGCTCATGCGGAAGCCCGACCACTTGGTGGTGCTGATCAAGGTGCCGCCGATGCGATTGCTGATGCAAGACAAAGTGATGAAGCGGTCAACCCGCTCGAAATTGTCGTAGAGGTCTTGCAGCGACAGACTGGCCGGATTGTCAACCAGGCCGCTGACTTCAAGCCGCCACTCGTTGGAATCGATCACAGGCGGGCGCGAACTGATGTCGATGCGATAATGATCGTCGAGCGGCGTGTATTCCGGGCGCGTGCCCGGCGCGGGCTGCATATCGTCATTCACGTTGGGCAGCGGCCCATCAGCGCCGGAGCCCGCGGGCAGCTCCCCGACCACCTGGCCTTCGCCCGGCCGCGAGCCCAGCACCGCGCCCAAGCCCGCGCCGATAACAGTGATCAGCGCGCTGGCGCCGCCGATGCGCACCATGAATTGGCGCCGGTCCAGCGGCTCTACTGTGATTGTCTCGCCGGTAGCTTCGTCAGTCTTGGTCTTGCCATCGCTATGCGCCAGGTCATTGTAGATCCAGTTGGCGGCGAGCCCCCAGGCGGCGAATGCCAGGACGACCCAGATGATCTGAATCAAGACTGGCGCGGTCGCTGTCAGATTGACCTGCGCCGAGATCAGCATCATTACCGCGCCAAACACCAGACCCAGCAGCAGGCCGGGCGCAAGGTTGCGGGCGGCAGACTTGCCGCGGTTCATCAGCGCGTAGAGCGCGGCCATCGCCACTATGCCCAGGCCAAGAAACGCGCCCAAGCCCATCAGCAGCTCGGCCGTCTTGGCGGCGGCGGAGGTCTCGCCCAAATTGAAGACGATGATCATCTCCACCATAGTATCAATGCCGAAGGTCAAAAGCGGCCCCGGCAATTGACGCGAAACAAAGTCGAAAACATCAAAGGGGATGAAGGGCAATCCGGCGAGCATATCCGCCAGAAATAGCACTGCCGTCAGCGCCAGGGTCAGCATCCCGCCGACCAACGCGCCAAGCCAGATCGAGGGTTTTCGTAGCGTATCCATGATTCTATACGTTCTCCGTCGCACACCGATACAAGTATTATAGCCCAGCTTTCCTGCCAATTCTATGTCGGCAACATTACAGGCTGATTACGATTGCGCGCTCGCGACGACGGGCAGACGGGGGGGGTATTTCCTCTTATTTGTGAAACTCGCCAAGTCTCCAATTTCAGTCCCGACGATAGCCGCAAGGGCGAGCCGATGGGTCGCCCGACATTTCTGTCGTAAACTGTGGGCAGTGGGCGAACCGAGGGTCGCCCCGGCGGCATTCGACGTGATTGCGTGGGGCTCAATGAACAACTGTCAGCTTAGCGCTGGACAAAGGATGCGAACATGAACAATTCAAACGAGCGCGAAGGGCTGTGGCAGCGGCTGCATAAGGAGCGAGCGAAGGGCGAGGCAATCCGGCTGGCGCTGGCGTACGGTGGCGATTACCTGGACGGTCTGCCGAGCCGGCGGGTTTTCCCCGACCAGGCTGCCCTGGCCGCGCTGGCGGCATTCGACGAGCCACTGCCTGACGAGCCGACGCAGGCCGCTGAGATTATCAGTCAACTGCATAAGCTGGGCGCGCCGGCGACAACGGCGCAGGGCGGCGGGCGTTATTTCGGTTTCGTCAACGGCGGGCTTTTGCCGGCGGCTTTGGGCGCGCGGCTGCTGGCGGATGTCTGGGATCAAAATGCCGCCCTGCATGTGATGTCGCCGATTGCCGCTGAGTTGGAAGCGGTCTGCGAGCGCTGGCTGGTGGACCTGCTGGGGTTGCCCGCGGGCAGCGTCGCCGGCTTGGTCAGCGGGACGTCCACGGCGACGCTCTGTGGTCTGCTGGCCGGGCGCAATGCGCTTCTGAGCCGGCTGGGCTGGGATGTGAACGCGCAAGGCCTTTTCGGCGCCCCCAAGCTGCGCGCCGTGCTCAGCGGCGGCGCGCATATCACGGTGCGTAAAGCGCTGGCGATCCTGGGCCTGGGCGCGGCCCAGATCGAGACCGTGCCCGCGGACGCCCAAGGACGAATCGACCGGCAATTTCTGCCGCCGCTGGACCAGACTACGCTGCTGATCCTGCAAGCCGGCAACGTCAACAGCGGCGCCTTTGATGATTTCGCGCCGCTCTGCGGAATTGCGAGAGAGGCCGGCGCCTGGACGCATATCGACGGCGCCTTTGGTTTGTGGGCGCGCGCCTGCGAGACAACGGCGCATTTGACGGCCGGCATTGAGCTGGCCGATTCTTGGTCGGTTGACGCGCACAAAACGTTGAACAGCCCCTATGACTGCGGGATCCTCCTCTGTCGCGATCGGGAGGCGCTGGTCGGCGCGCTGCAAGCCAGCGACAGTTATCTGCAATTCGGCGCGGGTCGAGACGGCATGCTCTATACCCCCGACATGTCGCGGCGGGCGCGCGGCGTCGAATTGTGGGCGGCGCTGAAATCGCTGGGGCGGGCCGGCATTGACGAGCTGGTCGCGCAGCTTTGCCGGCGGGCCCGGCAATTCGCCGAGGAGTTGCGCGCGCATCACTTCCGCGTGCTGAACGATGTCGTCTTCAATCAAGTGCTGGTCGCTTGCGAATCGCCCGCGTTGACCACGCGTACGCTGGAGCGGCTGCAGGACGGAGGCGAATGCTGGTGCGGCGGGTCTCAGTGGCACGGCGAGCCCGTCATCCGCATCAGCGTCTGCTCCTGGGCGACCTCGCCTGACGATGTGCGGCGCTCGGTCGCCGCCTTCGTCGCCGCCCGCGAGCGCGCGGCTGCGTCGCTTGCCTAGTCCCGGTACAGGCCAGCGATCTTCGCGCGCAGCTTCACCGCCTCGCGCAGATCGGTGTTGTCGCTGAACTGATCGACGCTTCCGATCAAAGACGCGGCGGCGATAGCTTTCACTTCCGAGTCGCGAATCTCGGCGAGCAGCGGCTTGATGTAGCGCCAGGCGTTGCTGACGCAAAAGCCGCGCCCGTGGAATTCCTGTACCGCCGGCTGAACCGGCGCAGTCAGACGCAGCGCGTTTTGCCGCCTGTTCAGCAGCTCAAAGGCCGCGCACAGATGACGCTGCCGCTCGCGCCAATTTTCACTGCGCTGCATCGCCTGCAAGACCGGGGCCAGCTCGGCCGCGCAATCGAGCTCGGCGAAGGCGCTGCCGAACCACTTGGGATAGGGCGCGTATCGCCGCTCCAGCAGAAAACACAATTGCATGATTGAGCGCGCCAGTCGTCCACCGATCAGCGATGCGCCAAGCTCATCACCGACAGCCCCGGCGCGCGGGGCCAGGTGCTCGTCTTGCCCGACGCGGCTCCAGCCGCAAGCCAGCATATACAGCCACAGGTCTCGCGGATAGTAGCGTAATCGCTCGCGCGCGGCTTGTACGTTGATGTCGTCGCGGAATAGCGCGCCGGCGGTAAAGCTAAGCAGCTTGTGCTGCGGGATGCTGAGCCAGTCCGCGGCGCGCAATTTCTGCGCGGCGCTGACGCCGAGATAAGCGCGCATGAAGCCTTCCAGCGTCAGAATCTCGACGCGGTGACTGACCGGGCCGGCCTCAATGTCCTCCAGAAGTTGCGTGCCCTGGTCGCCGTCTTCGCTCTTGGGCGCGCTGAAATTGGTGGAATAGCCCCTGAAGCGATAGGGCAGATTATCAGCCAGCAGCGCGCTGATA
Organism: Chloroflexota bacterium; assembly: GCA_009841405.1. GTDB lineage: Bacteria > Chloroflexota > Anaerolineae > Aggregatilineales > Phototrophicaceae > UBA6055. The sequence goes on from VXLV01000163.1 coordinate 23,487, forward strand.
GCGCCGGCGAATTCGCAATGAACAGCCGGCGCGAGGAAGAGCATCACACGCGGGCCCCAGTGATGGTCGGTGGAGACTGCATCGTCGTAGCCGATGACCTCGGACCCGCTGCCGATCAAGCCGGCGCTGTAGTGCAGATCGGGAAAGCGCCGCGACAAAATGGGTTGCACCGCTTCCGAAAAAAAGGCGCGCGACAAAGCCAGCCCCTTAACGAATTTCATCGGCTTTCGCTCCGCATCGAAATATCTATGCAAATGGCAGTGGGCCAAAAAATCCAGCCATGCCTTTTGACGATAGCTGTGTATAATACTCCTCACGAAGAATCTAGCGCCAATTCGGGAGTGAGAGAACCGTGTCATCTACTAGCCGTCTCAAGGAATTGCGAGACAAAATTGATCCGATTAATATGCAAATCCTCGACTTGCTGAATCAACGCGCCGAAATCGCGCTGGATATCGGCAAGGTTCAGCAGGAGACGGGAACGCGCATTTATGACCCGCAGCGGGAAGCGGAGATGCTGACCGCGCTGGAGTTCGCCAACGAAGGTCCCTTCAGCAACGAAACGATCTCCAATCTCTTCCGCGAAATTTTCCGCGCTACCTTGCATCTCGAAGAAACGGACGCGCGCGAAACCATTCTGGTCCAACGCAAACAACCGGACCAGCATACCATCATCGAATTCAGCAATGGCTTGCGCCTGGGCAACGAGACCTTTGAAGTCATCGCCGGGCCCTGCGCGGTGGAGAGCTATGCGCAGATGGACGCGGTCGGCGCTGTGCTGGCGGAGCGCGGCGTCAAGATGATCCGCGGCATGGGTTACAAGCCGCGCACTTCGCCCTACGACTTCCAGGGCATGGGCGAAGAGGGCTTGAAAATCGCCCGCCAGGTCGCCAACAAATATGGCTTGGTTGTCATCAGCGAAGTGCTGGATATGTCGCTGATTCCAATGATGGATGAATACGTGGACGCCTTCTGGGTCGGCGCGCGCAACATGCAGAACAGCTTCTTGCTGCGGGCGCTGGGCAAGCAGAGCAAGCCTGTGCTGCTGAAGCGCGGCTTCGGCGCGACCCTCAAGGAGTTCATCTACGCCGCCGAATACATCATGGCCAGCGGCAACCAGCAAGTGATCCTGATGGAACGCGGCATCCGCACCTTCAGCGAGTGGACGCGCAATACGCTGGATATCAGCGCGGTCCCGTTGCTCAAACAGGAGACGCACCTGCCGATCATCGTCGATATTTCACACTCGGCCGGCCGGCGCGATATCGCCAACCCGCTTGGGCGCGTGGCGCGTGTCAGCGGCGCCGACGGTCTAATGGTCGAGGTCCATCCCAACCCGGATGTCGCCATGTCCGACGCCAAGCAGCAGTTGAACCTGGAGCAATTCAATCAGTTGATGGACGATGTCGAGTCGATCGGCGCCCGATACTAAGCGCCTGATTAACCCCTCCCCCACTGCTTCCCGCAGAAATGACTGAGGAGCGAGAACGTTCTACCCCGGTGTGATTTACCCATAGACGGGCCCCCGGGGCAAGAGGCAAT